>NC_015152.1:3000000-3316466 GCF_000190435.1 Sphaerochaeta globosa str. Buddy | reverse complement strand
TAATAAATTACTCTGTTTTCCTGTTCAAGCTTGCAACTCCTTATGGTTTTTGGTATAATCGATAAGAATCAACGATAGCATTTTTTTATTATTGCATAAGGATATAACGAATGAGTGAAGGGAGCTTTGTCAATGGAACGTTCCAACCATCCTTGCACCGCGATGGTGTGATGATGGAGAGCGCTTCTCATAGCTATTCTGCTGGGAGCATCCAGGTTCTCAAGGGTCTTGAGGCTGTTAGGAAGCGACCTGGTATGTACATAGGTTCGACAGGCATCGAAGGGTTGCATCACCTTGTTTACGAAGTGGTCGACAACAGTATCGATGAAGCAATGGCCGGTTACTGTTCGGATATCCAGGTGTTTCTTGACCTGGATTCTGAAGGAAGGGAAATCTGTACCGTTGAGGACAATGGACGGGGTATTCCCGTTGAGCTTCATCCGACCGAGAAGAAAAGTTCACTGGAGATTGCTCTTACCCAGCTGCATGCCGGTGGAAAATTCGATAAGAATTCCTACAAGGTATCCGGTGGATTGCATGGTGTAGGTGTATCCTGCGTCAACGCTCTCTCCATTTGGATGGAAGTTACCGTCTATCGTGATGGCGGAGTCTATCGCCAACAATACAGCTGCGGTATTCCCCAAACTGAAGTGGTTCGCATCGGAGATACCGATAGGTCGGGGACGGTTGTCAGCTTTGCTCCCGATTACAGCATCATGGAACAGAATGCTTTCAACTACGAAGTGCTGGTAAGCCGGTTCCGTGAGCTTTCTTTCTTGAATAAAGGGGTTTCCATAACCATTACAGATCGCAGAGGTGATGAAACTCACAGTCAGGCCTTCCAGTCGGAAGGTGGAATTAGCCAGTTTGTAAGCTATCTGAACGAATTCAAGCGAGTTCTTGTTGACCCTCCCATTTCCATCGAGGGTGAGAAGGACTCAATTAAGGTTGAGATTGCGCTTCAGTACAATGACAAGTACGACGAGAAAGTGCTCAGCTACGTCAACAACATCAATACCCGCGAGGGTGGTACCCACCTTACCGGTTTCCGAACTGGTTTGAGCAGGGTCATCAACACCCAGCTGCAGAAGAACACCAAGTTGCTGAAAAAATATGAGGAGAAGCTCGAGCAGAGTGATATCTCCGAGGGTTTGACAGCGGTTGTTTCAGTCAAGGTACCCGAACCTCAGTTTGAGGGTCAGACCAAGATGAAGCTGGGTAACTCTGCGGTTACCGGTGTAGTATTCTCACTTGTGTATGAAAAGCTGGGCAACTATTTCGATGAGTTCCCCGCCCAGACCGAAGTGATTCTGGAAAAAATCATCAATGCAGCGCTTGGTCGTATTGCAGCACGTAAAGCTCGTGAGCAGATCCGCAAGAAGAGTGAAGGCGGCGGTCTTCCCGGCAAGCTTGCCGACTGTTCTGAAAAGGATCCTGCCAAGTGCGAAGTATTCATTGTTGAGGGAGACTCTGCAGGCGGTTCTGCCAAACAGGGACGCGATCGAAAGTTCCAAGCAATTCTTGCCCTATGGGGAAAAATGCTCAATGTCGAAAAGGCGCAGGAGTACAAGGTACTCGGCAACGATAAGTTGCAGCCGGTTATCGCCACCATTGGAGCAGGCTTGACCCGATACAACAATATGGGTAAAGACGAAGATTTTGATCATGATGTAAACTTCGATGTCAGCAAGGTCCGGTATCACAAGGTCATCATCATGGCGGATGCCGACGTCGACGGTTCGCACATCAGGACGCTGTTGCTCACCTTCTTCTTCAGGTATATGAGGCCCTTGATTGAAGCTGGGTATGTATACTTTGCCATGCCTCCTTTGTATAAGATTACCATCGGTAAGAAAGTACAGTATGCCTATGATGAAGAGGCACGGGTGAGGATTCTTCAGGAAAACAATATTGCCGACCCTTCAAAGGTCGCCATTCAGCGGTACAAAGGTCTTGGTGAAATGAATCCCGAACAACTTTGGGAGACAACAATGAACCCCGAGACCCGCTTGATCAGCCAGATTAAACTCCATGATGCCGAAGAGGCAGATCGGGTGTTCTCCATGCTGATGGGCGAAGAAGTAGAGCCCCGAAGGGCCTTCATCGACGCAAATGCCGTCTATGTATCGAATCTGGATGTCTAGGAAAGGATAGAATCGTGGAAGAAGTAAACGAAAGCAGGACGATTAGCGTGGACGTGTCCAATGAGATGCGTACCTCGTATCTCAACTATGCTATGTCTGTTATTGTCAGCCGGGCTTTGCCCGATGTCCGTGACGGCCTGAAGCCGGTCCATAGAAGAATTCTCTTTGATATGTTCGAAATGGGTTTGAGGGCCAACACCTCCTTCAAGAAGTGTGCCCGTATTGTCGGTGACGTACTGGGTAAATATCACCCCCATGGTGATGCCTCCGTCTACGATGCCCTGGTCCGTCTGGCCCAGGACTTTTCGCTGCGCTACCCGGTGGTGAATCCCCAAGGTAACTTTGGTTCGATCGACGGGGACCCCGCGGCAGCCATGCGATACACTGAGGCGAAGATGAGCCGTATCGGTGAGGAGATGCTGCAGGATATCCAAAAAGAGACGGTCAATTTCGGCCCGAACTATGACGATTCGATGCAGGAACCCACCGTGCTTCCCGCCTCCTTTCCCTTCCTTCTTGCTAATGGCTCCAGTGGTATCGCCGTCGGTATGGCAACCAACATGGCTCCTCACAACCTACAGGAAATTTGTGACGCCATCAGTGCGGTCATCGATAATCCTGATATCACTATCGATGAGTTGATGGAGCACATAAAAGGCCCTGACTTCCCCTCCGGTGGAATCATCTGCGGTCTGCAGGGGATAAAAGATGCCTTTATGACCGGTCGTGGCAAAATTGTTGTCCGCTCGGTGTATGAAATTGAAACAAGCGAACGCGACCATGACCAAATTGTCTTTACCGAAATTCCCTATCAGGTGAACAAGGCTGATCTGGTTAAGAAAATTGACGACCTCCGCAAGGATGGCGCAATTCCCATGATTTCCGTCGTCCGCGATGAGTCCGACCGTAAGGGAATCCGTATTGTTGTTGAGCTTAAGGTTGGCGCAGAACCCATGGTGGTTCTGAACCAACTCTTTGCACGTACAGCGCTGCAGTCCAATTTCAACGTCAACAACCTTGCCTTGGTGCAAGGACGACCGCAAATGCTTACTCTTAAGGACATGCTGGTCTACTATATCCGTCATCGGGAGGAAGTGGTAACCAGAAGGACGCAGTTTGACCTGAGAAAAGCCCAGGAACGGGCTCATATCCTTAGGGGTTTGAAAATCGGGTTGGACAACATCGATGAGGTCATTCAGATCATCAAGGATTCGGCAGACAATGCTATTGCTGCAGATCGCCTTGTTTCTCGGTTCGGCCTTGACCAAATCCAAGCCCAGGCCATTATCGACATGAAACTGGGAAGGCTCAGCCATCTGGAAACATCCAAGATTCTGGAAGAGCTGGCGGATCTTGAGCAGAAGATTGCGTACTATCAGGAAGTTCTTTCTGATGAGGGAAAAATCCTCAAGTTAGTACAGAGCGAGGTAAGAGCGCTCCCTTCGAGCTTGGTTCCCAAGGATAGGAGACTTACAAAAATCGCTCGTGAAGAGCTTGGCCAGTCAACGCTTGAGGATTTCATCAAGGATGAGCAGGTCGTTGTCCTGATCAGCAATAAGGGCTTTGCCAAGCGCATCCGCGCTGAGGAGTATGAAGCTCATGGTAGGGCTGGCAAGGGTACAAGGACTACAAAACTCCAGGATGGTGATTTTGTAAATCACATGTTTGTTGCTTTCACCCATGAGTATGTGATGTTCGTCACCAATGCAGGAAAGGCTTATTACACCAAGGTGTTTGAAATTCCCGAGGCAAGCAAGACCGCCAAGGGTACCAGCATCAAGAATATCCTGCAGTTGGAGACAACCGAGAAAATAACCTCGATTATCAGTTTCAAGGAGTTCAGTGAGGACCATTATCTGATGATGGCGACCCGTGATGGTGTGGTGAAGAAGGTTTCCTTGAACAACTTCGTCAATGCCAAGGTCAGGGGCATCAGAGCACTTTTCCTGGATGAGGGAGATGAGTTGCTCAGCTGTGATTTGATCCAGGAAGGAGATGAGGTAATGCTTATCACCAAGCTGGGACGCGGCCTCAGGTTCCGTCAGGATAATGTAAGGGCTATGGGCCGTGCTTCACGAGGCGTCCGCGGTATCAGGCTTCTGGCAAACGATCAGGTTGCCGGACTTCTGAAAGTTGATAGTACCAAGCGTATTCTCATGATCACAGAGAACGGCCAGGGCAAGCAGGTGAATTTCGACAGCTTCACCGTCCATGGACGGGGAACGCAAGGTCAGAAGATTTATCGGCTTGGTGGAAAGGCCAGCTTTATTGTCGGTGTCCTCAGTGTTGACGATGAAAACGATGTGGTATGCGCAACGCTTATGGGTCAGACACTCAGGGTGCATGTGAATGCCATTTCCATTCAAGGCAGAAATGCTGCAGGGGTAAAGGTCGTCTCCATGAAGTTTGCCGGTGACTCCATTGTTGCCATTGCATCTACTGAGCGTGATGACGAGGAAGAGGTCGAAATTCCCGAGCAGGCACCAGTAGAAATCGAAGGTATCGTTGATGAAGATGAGGAAGAAGATGATATCCCTGTAGAGGATGATGTGCCTGCAACTGAGCCTTCAGATAACGAATAAAACATCTGTTAAGTAGTTAATAGGGTCGTTCCGACATACTGGAACGACCCATTTTTTGGACTAAAAAACTTCACTTTTACCCACGCATATCTGTATTGATATATAGAAACATACCAGTAAAAACCTTCAAATGAAGCTCCCAAATGCAGTTTTTGGGCATTTTGCATTGCACAGTAAAATGAAAGGAGAAAAAACGCATACAGGTACTTTTAGTCATGCTTGAACGCTGAAATCCTATCGTGTAAAAGGCTATTACCAATCTGTTTCTGGTAGGTTCGTTTGGGTGGTTTGGGATGTTGTTTCACGTGAAACAATCTTGTGTGAATATTTTCTGTATGATGGGAGAGCGTAGTGATCAGGTGTCTTGAGGTATATCTACAGTTCTTCTTTTACACACGACGATTGCTTCCCAACGAGATGGTGATGTTTCACGTGAAACGTTGAGGCTGTAGGAAACAGCTCCTTTGGGAGAGAAGGAAACTATACACGTTTATCAGGACATAAAAAAAACGTTTCACGGAGAGTTTCACGTGAAACGTTATGATTCGAAGTGTCAGTTCTATTAGAAATCGGGGGTATTTACCACCGTGAGCTTCGGATCGACGAAATTGCGGAGGTAGCGTTCGACGCCACTCTTGAGAGTCATCTGGGACATTGGGCAACCAGCACAAGCACCTTTTAAGCGTACTGTTACATCGCTGCCTACAAGGCTGACAAACTCGATATCTCCTCCGTCATTCTGCAATGAGGGTCTGATGTCCTCAATCGCTCTTTTGACTTTATCTTCCATTTACTTATCCTCCATAGGGTATCTTGAAGATACAATAGACCCTAAGAAGGGTCAAGGACTTGGCCTTATGAGGTGACAATAGTTGGATATTTCCGTATAGTACCCAGTATGAGCGCACATACAATACTGTTTTTGAATCAAAAAGGAGGGGTTGGCAAGACTACCTCGGCTGTCAATCTGGGATCAGCCTTGGCCCAACGAGGGAAAAAAGTCCTGTTGATTGACCTCGATTCGCAGGGTAACCTAACCAGTGCTACCTCCATAGACGGCCGAAAAAAAGGTATCTATGAAGTAATCGCTGGGCAGTGCAGGGTTCAGGATGCCATCCAGCAAACTCCTATCCTGAATCTGTATGCTATTGCCAGTAACATCAATATGGCTGGATTGAACATTGAATTGGTTCAGGAACAGCAGCGGGAGTTTTTTCTCAAGAATGCGTTAGGAGAGCTTGATGATCAGTGGGATTATGTCCTTGCTGACTGTCCTCCCTCATTGGGCCTTGTTACGGTCAATGCGATGGTCTGGGCCAAGCAGGTGATTATCCCCATGCAATGTGAATACTTCGCCATGGAAGGATTGAACCTGCTCATGCGGACAGTGGGAAATATGAAGAAATCCTTGAATCCTGATCTTGTGGTACTCGGGATACTGTTTACCATGTATAGCAAACGGACAAAGTTGGCAAATGAAGTAGTTGAGGATATTTCTTCTTTTTTCCCGAACTTGGTTTTCAAAACCATGATTCCCAGAAATATTCGCATTGCTGAAGCCCCTTCGCATGGATTGCCAATTAATGTGTATGACAGCTCAAGTAGTGGAACGAAAGCATATAAAGCTCTGGCCGAGGAGGTAATCGAACGTGTCGCAAGAAACTTCTAAGAAACATGGATTAGGAAAAGGCATCGGTTCTCTGATGCAGGACTACTCTTTCGATTCAGTTCTCGATACAGCCTTGGGTTTTTCTTCTGATAAGAACGTCCGTGATGGACAGCAGAAAGTACTTGAAGTGTCGCTTGAGAATGTACGGGCCAATCCCAATCAGCCGAGAAAGGATTTCAACCAGGAATCCTTACAGGAGCTGGCTCAGTCCATCAAGCGGGAAGGAGTACTGCAACCCATTCTCGTTGAAGAAATTGCCCCCGGTCAGTACAGCATCGTCGCTGGGGAGAGACGCTATCGTGCCTCCAAGCTTGCTGGTCTGTCGAAGGTTCCTGTGTTGGTAAAGGACTTTACCCAGATGCAGCGCCTCGAGGTATCCCTTATCGAGAATATCCAGCGGGAGAATCTGAATCCGATTGAAGAAGCAAAAGCATATGCATATCTTATCCAGGAAGCCGGTATCACCCAAGAAGAGCTGGCACAGCGGATGGGTAAGAATCGTTCAACAATCAGCAATAGCATCAGACTCTTGCAACTAAGCTCGACGATGCAGCAGGATCTTTTAACCGGCAAATTTTCAGCAGGACAGGCAAGGGCGATTCTTTCGGTAGTGAACCCGGCAGACCGTGAAATATTATACCGAACAGTTTTGGAAAAAGATCTTTCAGTTCGTGCAACGGAACAGTTGGCAGCCCAATTCAACATGGGTAAGCGTGCTGCCTACCAGTCCAAGAAGCGACGGGCGAAGAAGAATTTGGCGAAATCACCTGATATCATTGCAGCAGAAGACAAGTTCTTGCATGCAGTAGGTTCGCAGGTTGAGATAAAAGGTTCATTGGAGAAGGGGAAATTGGAAATTCCCTACACCACCAGTGAAGAATTGGAACGATTGTATCAGCTGTTGGTCCCCAACCAAGAGTTGTTTGAAGTATAGAAACCAAGGAGAAAGCATGGAAACCAAGAATTTGACTGATGGACTGTATGCGGTGCTGCATACCAATAAAGGCGATATCACATTGTTGCTTGAGTACGAAAAGACACCGATGACGGTGGCAAACTTTATAGGTCTTGCAGAGGGTACGCTCAATATTAATGGAAAGAACAAGCCTTTCTATAGCAATATCAAGTTTCACCGAGTCATAGAGAACTTCATGATTCAGAGTGGATGTCCCAAGGGCAATGGTACCGGTGGCCCCGGATATACCTTCCCTGATGAGTTTGACGACTCTCTCAAGCACACTGGACCTGGTGTCCTTTCTATGGCAAATGCAGGACCCGGAACAAATGGAAGTCAATTTTTCATCACCCACGTAGCTACTCCCTGGCTCGATGGCAAGCACTCTGTGTTCGGTCGTGTCGTGGAAGGCCTCGATGTTGTGAATGCAATTGCTCAAGGCGATAGCATCAAGACCGTTGAGATTGTACGCAAGGGTTCACAGGCTGAAGCCTTTGTAGTGAGCAGGGAAGCCTTTACCCAGTATGTGCTCGCAGCCGAGGAGAAGAACCACAAACGTGAGTCAAATGAGAAAGCTAAGCTTGAAGATGAGCTGAAGAATCGTTGGCCTGATGCAATACTCACTTCCTCCGGCCTTCGCTATGTAGTGAAGAAAGCCGGGGATGGTAAGAAGAGCCCCGTTCAAGGCCAGAAAGTAACGGTTCATTACACAGGTTCCTTGCTTGATGGACGTATTTTTGACAGTTCGGTACGCAGAGGCAGTCCTGCACAATTTGCCATCGGCGAGGTTATTGAAGGATGGAACGAAGCGCTGATGACGATGAGCGCGGGCGAGCAGCGAACGTTGATCATCCCCCCCGATTTGGGATACGGGACGATGGGGTATCCAGGGGTGATTCCTCCGAACTCCTATTTGGTGTTCGATGTTGAGCTGATAAAGTTCTAGATATATGTAATATAAGGAGATACAAGTGAAAGATAAGGCTATCCAATATGTCTGTAGCCAATGTGGCAGGACCGAAACCAAGTGGCTCGGCCGCTGTCCGGACTGCGGCAGTTGGAACACCTTCGAGGAAGAAGCCGTGCAGAGTGCATCAGTTGGAAAACGTGCAGTCATCAGTACGGCAACCAAGCCGATCTCGCTCGGCGAGGTGGTAGTCGATCCTCTCTTTCGCTATGAAACCGGTATCTCTGAACTCGACCGGGTCTTGGGTGGAGGCGTCATGCGTGGCTCTTCCATCCTGCTCGGGGGAGAACCCGGCATCGGCAAATCAACGCTGATGATCCAGGTGCTTGAGAAATGTTCGGTCGGCAGGAAAGTCCTGTATGTATCGGGGGAGGAGTCTCCCAGCCAAGTGAAGCTGCGTGCCCAACGCCTGGGGCTGACACTCTCTTGTATCGATATATTCTGTGATACCCGTGTTGAGATCTTGGAGAAAATTCTCTCTTCTGCTCACTATGATGTGGTGGTAATTGACTCATTGCAGACCCTTTCCAGTGAGGAGATTCCCTCTCCAGCCGGGTCGGTGAACCAGATCCGCTATTGCTCAACCCTTTTGGTTGGAATGTGCAAGCAACTGGGAACCTCCCTCTTTCTTATCGGTCATGTCACCAAGGAAGGCACCCTTGCCGGTCCGAAAGTCATCGAACACCTCGTCGATACCGTTCTCTATTTTGAGCAGGTTTCCAGTGGGGTGCGTCTGGTACGGGCTATGAAGAACCGCTTCGGTTCCGTTGATGAAATCGGCATCTTCAGCATGAATGAGAAGGGTCTGACTCCGGTGGCGAATCCTTCTTCCTTTTTCATCACGGATCGTTCAGGCTCAGCGTTGCCCCCGGGCATTTCCTATACTCCGGTCATAGAGGGGTCGAGAACATTTCTCGTGGAAATCCAGGCATTGACCACCTCTGCCAAGAACGGATTCAGTCGCATCTATTCGGATCGTATCGATACTGCACGGGTCACCCGGGTTGCCGCCATACTGGAACGACATGCCTCGGTGCGCCTCAGCGATCAGGATATCTATGTGAACGTAGCAGGGGGAATGAAGCTCAACGAAGTCTCCATCGAACTTCCCTTGGCCCTTGCTTTATGGTCGGCTGTCAGCAACAAGAGCCTTCCCAAAGCTATGGTGAGTTTTGGGGAATTGAGTTTGGCCGGGGAAGTACGCAGCGTCGGTTTTCCCGACAAGCGAGAGAAGGCCTCCAAGGAGCTGGGCTTCAATCGTTCACTGCTACCCCGCAGCAGTACGCGCTCGCTTTTGATCCAGCATGCATGTACTACAATGCGAGAGGCGTTGGAGATCTGCAGCTCACTGCAATAAGCCAGTTAGTAAGCAATGCTAAATATATTATATATTTATATAAAATACTTTAAAGAAAAGAATTAAAAGAATTATTAATGGTAACTATGCAAGATAAAAATAGGCTGTAGCAATTGCTACAGCCATAGTTTTATATTAGTTAGGAGTGCGAATTAACCGAGCATGCTCAACAGGATGGGGAATACCACCACATTGCCGATGGAGGCAAAGAGGCTGGTGAACAGGAATACCAGCAGCGTATGAAGCACTCGGTTTCGGTACCAGCCCTTGAAGGTGGTGGCATCGTCGCCAAGCTGTTCGAAATCCTTAACCTTGGGCTTACGCAGGGTTGCTTCCATGAGGCCGCTTACCATGCCTACCCCGATTGCCGGATGCAGGCTTGTTAGGGGTGCTGACACTATGCTTACCACGGTATTGATCGGATGGGCGAGAGCAAGAATTGCACCCAAGGCGGTAAAGGACATATTGACGGCCAGCCAATAGCCGAACATTTTGATGCCTTCGGTGCTGCCTAGGTTGATGAAGCCATAGACGAGGATGCCGACAATGAGTATGGGGAAAGCCCATGAAAGAATTTTGCCTGCCTTTCCGGCTTTGGGAACAATACTGATATCCTGTAAGTCGGTGCCGAGTTGTCCGCTCTCAATTTTCTCCAAAGTCTTGATCACACCGCTCTGATGCCCGGCTCCGATGACTGCAAGTTTTTTCAGACCGGGGGCAAGGTAAATGCTGGTGGCAAGATAGCGGTCGCGCTCATCGATCAGGACCGTCTTGACCGAAGGGAGTTCCTTGGCCATCTCATCCATCATATTCTGCATCACATCTGCTTTCTTCAAATCCTCAAGCTCTTGCTCGCTGATTTTTTCTTTGCTGAATACAGCACTGATGATGGTGGCGATAAGCTTGGCCTTGTTCCACAGATTCGATTTGCGCCAAGCCCGCTTGAAGGTTACCTGAATCTCGCGGTCACACAGTGAAAAGGGGATGCCCTTCTCCTTGGCAAGCTTTGCAGCACTGAGGATTTCCTGCCCCGGGGCGCTGCCTGACTGGTTGCCCATGCGTTTCTGGAACGAGGCAAGAGCCATGTTTGCAAGGAGCAGGAACCCCTTGTTCTCCTTGATGACCTTCTTGACATCCATGTTGGACCAGGAGCTCTCCTGTTCCTTGTTTTTCATCCGTCCGTCATCGAGTTCCAGGCAGATATGGTCAGGCTGTTCGGTTTCTATGGCGAGCTCAACTTCATCCACACTCTCCTTGGAGACATGGGCAGTTCCAATAAGAAGGAGTTGCCTGCCATCAGAGAAGGTGAGTCGGTGAAAAGTATCACTCAGTTTTTCATCAATCATGCAGACAACTATACTCAAGGAAGAGCCGATAAACAAGGGAATTTGACACACAGGTTTGATTGGGGTACAGTTTCGCTCACATGGACACACTTTGGTATTTGGGAAAATTGGCTTTGGCCTTGGTAATGGGTATGCTCTGCGCACGAGTATTGGGTTTGCGCCGCTTCAATAGGACTGCTGCTTTGTTGCAGACTACCCTGGTTTGGTTGTTGCTTTTTTTCATGGGAGTGAACACCGGAGGCATTGAAGGGATTACCACCCAGTTTGGAACCATCGGGCTTTCAGCCTTGGTCCTTACCCTTTTGGGAGTTGCGGGAACGATACTTTTCTCCTTGGTTTTCTCCTATTGCGTCTCCCCCCCTGCACAGACCGAAGGAATTGCCATTGCCAAACGCAAGGAACAGAGCTGGATGAGACGTCTCTTTGATATTGTCAAGGAACCGTTGATTTTGGTAGGCATTGTAGTCCTTGGTCTCACCCTAAGGCTTACTACTGCATTGTTTTCCTGGTTTGAAAGTTCCTTGGTAACGTATCTGTTGTATACCTTGCTCTTTTTCGTTGGGATGGGGATGGTGCACAAGCAGATCAGCTTCAAAGGAGTATTCAGCGACAAGAGTCTGTTGCTGCTTCCTTTCTATACCATCGCAGGGACCTACCTGGGGGCCTTGCTTGCCCCGTTGCTGACTCCCTTCACAATCAAGGAATCCTGGGGCATGCTCAGCGGCTTTGGGTGGTACTCCCTTTCAGGAATCCTCATCAGCGATTTGGGATTTCCCATTCTGGGTTCCATCTCTTTCTTGGCAAACCTGCTGCGTGAAAGCTTCTCATTCTTCCTCATCCCCCTCTTTGGGCGATTGGGAAAGCGGTATTACTACCCGGCTGTCTGCACTGCAGGAGCCACCAGTATGGACGTTACCTTGGTCCTGCTCTCATCGCATTTTGGGACCAGAACCATGCTCGGCTCCATTTACCATGGGGTGATCATGAGCCTTGCGGCCCCGATTCTGATTCCCCTCTTCTTTTAGCGCACCACCCATAGCTGGGCGATGATGGCGATGGGGTTTTCCTTGAGCAGCCGAACATAGATGCAGTTTGGTCCATCAAAGAGCATGGGAATGTTCGAGAGCAAATCCACCAAGCTGTCGGTTGGTGCAAGCTGGATGAACTCATAACGGCCTGGTTCAATATGATAGGGGCCCGATAGCTGCGGTTGTTCAAGACCCTGTTGGACAGCATACCGGGTTTCTTCATCGGGAGGATTTTGGATTCCCTGAAACAGAAGGTTTTGGGTGGAGGAGAGGGCGATACAGCCCTCGCTTCCTACTTCTTGGGTGTCAAGGTATGAGAGCATATGTTCATATGCCATCTGTGCATCAGAAGCAGAAAACGGTGCCATTTGGTAGGTTATGGGCTGTTGGAGATGTAAAATCATGGACTTGGGTTGTTGCATGGGAGATACTGTAGCAGAATGAAAACACAGGGTAAAGTAGCATCCATTCCCTACACGTTGGAGCGCAGACGTACCAGTCGTCTCATTTCTGTGCGCGTACTTGGGGATGGGACCGTCAAGGTAAATGCACCGTATCGAGTTTCGGTCGCCGCCATCGAGCGGGTGCTCGTAAGCCATCAGGAAACTTTGAGACAGGCGATCAGCACCCAGAAGATGCACCTGCACACCTACCAAAGTGGCGATACCTTCCTGTTTGGAGGAAAGCGCTATTGCCTTGAGCTGAAACAGGGTGCAAAAAATTCCATCGCTGTTATTGAAGAGAGGTTGGTGGTAACCCATGTCGGAAAAGAGGCGGAGGCGCTGGTAGTCCAACACTTGGTAAAAACGCTGTACCGCCAATCTGTCAAGGCAAGGGTTGAGCCTTTGCTCTCTTTATGGGCCAAACGTCTTGAGGTTGTACAACCACCCTTTTCAGTACGGGACAGCAAGAGCAGGTGGGGAAGCTGTTCGGCAAAGGGACGGTTGAATTTCTCTCTTCGCTGCCAAATCCTGGACGATCGTCAGCTCTCCTATCTGGTGCTGCATGAAATGGCTCACTTGGTGCATTTCAACCATTCCAAGGAGTTTCATGCCCTGCTTGCCTTGCACATGAGCCCCTACAAGGAAATTCAGGCTTCCATTTTTGCCTTGCAAAAGGAAAGCCAGTTACATTTCTGATTCACAATATCGTCAATATTGTGTATCGTATGAAGAGTAAGGAGATACAACGAAATGAAACCTGACAGACTGGCAGACGGAGTCTACCGTGTTGCCGCACAGATCGGCAACCGTGACCTGTTTGAAGGAATTTGGCCCATTCCAGACGGAGTAATGTTGAACTCCTATGTGATCAAGGGTGGCAATAAGCGCGTGTTGATCGACCTGGTGAAGGACTGGGATGGTGCCTTGGATGCAGTGGACCAGCAGCTCGAATCCCTCTCACTCGGGGCGGGCAATCTTGATTATATTATTATCAACCATATGGAACCCGACCACACCGGGGCAATGGCAAAGATAGTTGCAAAGTATCCTGATGTACAAATTCTCTGCAGCGACAAGGCAGTCAGCCTGATCAAACACTTTTACAAGATTGAGAAAAATGTCCGTGCCGTCAAGGACGGGGAAACACTCGATCTTGGTGGGAAGACCCTGCAGTTTTTCATGACTCCGAACATTCACTGGCCGGAGACTATGATGACCTTCCTGGTTGAGGACGGGATTCTCTTCAGCTGTGATGCTTTTGGATCGTTCGGGCGGTATGATGCATGCTTTGATGACGAGCAAAGCGAAGAGTCCTTGGTACATCTGGCTAGTGAGACAGAACGCTACTATGCAAACATTGTCTCCTCCTTCTCATCCTTCGTCATTCGGGGCATTGCAAAGCTGGATGGTTTGGATATCAAGGTCGTGGCTCCGAGTCATGGGGTGGTATGGCGATCTGAACCGAAGAAAATCATCGACTGGTACAAGCGTCTGGCAACCTATATGCAAGGACCCAGGGAGAAGGAAGTAGCCGTCATTTGGTCGAGCATGTACGGCAATACCCAAGCGCTCCTCTCTTCCATCGTTGAGGGAATCAAAAGTGAAGGCCTTCCCGTTCATGTTCTGCAGGTTCCCCAGACGCATGAGTCCTTCGTGTTGGAGAAGGTGTGGAGAAGCGAAGGTTTGGTCATCGGCATGCCCACCTATGAGTATAAGATGTTCCCGCCCATGTACCATGTGTTGGACATCCTTGAACGCAGCCATGTAACAGGCCGCAAGACATTGCGCTTTGGATCGTTTGGTTGGTCCGGTGGGGCTCAGAAGCAGTTTGATGAGTTTTCAACTGCAATGAAGCTCGACTGCAAGGGTGTGATCGAGTATCAAGGTTCTCCCACTGACGAGGACAAGAAGAAGGCCTATGAGCTTGCCAAGGCAATGGCCAAGGAAATAAAAGGTTGAGACAGTAAGAAAGTCCGGGTTTCCCGGACTTTCTTCATGAAAGGGGCCTGCGTACTTGGCTCAGGAAGGCATCGAACAGGCAATCCATCTCACTTCCCATCGCCTCCGGGTGCCATTGCACGCCCACAGTCCATGCTCCACTACCAATCTCAACAGCTTCGATGGAACCGTCACAGGAGAAGGCGGTGGCAATGCAATCCGCTCCCAATGTTGCCACGCTTTGGTGGTGCAGACTGTTCACCCCCAGTGTAGGGGTTTTAAGGATGCCAAAGAGCATCGATGAAGGTGATACCGTTATCTGGTGGCTTACCGAGCCCCATCTTTCGTAATCCGGGTGGGTGAGCGGCTTTTCGCTTTGAAGACTGCAGTCCTGAAACAATGTCCCCCCTTGGGCAACATTGATCAGCTGTGCACCTCTGCAAATCCCGAGTACGGGTTTTTGTTGCTCTCGGGCTGACTTGAAAAGTTCAATCTGATAGCGGTCGACATCCAAATCGGAGGGTCCGCACAATGGATGCCTGTCCGCTTGATAGAGCGATGGGTCGATATCAGAACCCCCAGGAAGGAGGATGCCGTCGCACATACCGACAAGTTGTGCAATATCAGTATTGGGTACGACAGGCAATAGGATTGGCAAGGCTCCTGCCTTTTGCAGCTTGGACAGATATCCTTCGTTGGTAAACAGGCGCCTGAGTGTTGGAAAGGCTGAACTGGGAGGAGCCTTGCCATACACCCCTCCCAGACCGATTACTATCTTTCTCATGCTATGATGGAAAGAAGATGACGGGTAAAGCCGCTGATACGCTCAACCGACGAAATCGAAAGTCTCTCTTTCACGGAATGTACATCGTACATGTCGGGGCCGAAGGACACCGAGTCCATCCCCTCAATCCTACTGTTGATGATTCCGCATTCAAGACCGGCATGGATTGCGGTAATTGTGGCTTTTTTACCACTGTACTCTTCATACGCCTTTGCACAGAACCCGGTCAGTGCAGAGTGGGGATTGGGTTTCCAGGAAGGATAGGCTCCTTCAAAACTGACTTTGGCCCCTGCCAAGGTGAACACTGCGGCAAACCGTCTGGCAACGTCATCACGGGAGCTGAGTATCGAAGAGCGATGGCTTGAGATTACTTTGAACCCATCTTCTTCCAAACGCATGATCGCCAGGTTTGAGGAAGTCTCAACAATGCCCGGAATCGACATGCTCATTGCATCCACACCATGCAAGGCTGCATAGACGGCCGTAAAGAATCTGCGACTGATCTCTTTGTCGACGGCCTTCAGGGGAAGGTTGGTCTCGACCAAGGAGATTGCAAGGTCGGGATCGGAGATCTCATACTCGCCTGCAAGTTCAGCCTGCACCTTCTCAACCAAGGTCGTCAGCTTGTCGGCATCCTTGGAATCGACAACCAAGCCGACGGTGCATACCGATGGAATGACATTGCGCTTGGTTCCGCCTTCCGCTTTGAATACCTGGAAGTCCGGACCTTGATGCAGGATTCGAGCAGCCACCTTGATCGCATTGGCACGCTGGGTATGGATCTCCGCTCCGCTATGTCCTCCGAGCATGCCATTGGCAGTCAGGAGGAAGGCTTTGTACTTCGAGTCTACCTTCGAATACGTTACCGGCAGTGAAGAACGAACTTCGATACCTCCGGCACAACCGATATACAGCACCCCTTCCTCTTCGCTGTCAAGGTTGAGCATAAGGCGACTATTGATGTACTTCTGCTCAACGCCGAAGGCTCCGTTCAACCCGGTCTCTTCGCTGATGGTGAAAAGGGCCTCGATCGGTCCGTGCTTGCATGTTGGGTCGCTGAGGATATCCAGAACAAGGGCGATGGCGATGCCGTTGTCTCCTCCAAGTGTAGTTTTGTCGGCTTTGAGGAAGTCCCCGTCACGAACCAGTGTTATCGGGTCCTTGGAAAAGTCATGGTTGCTTCCTTCTTCCTTGACGCACACCATATCCATATGCCCTTGGAGGGCTACCCAAGGTCTCATTTCAAAACCTTTATAGGCTTGCTTTCGAATAATGACATTGCCGATGGAATCGACAATCGCTTCAAGGTTGTGCTCCTTGGCAAAGGCAAGCAAAAACTGCCGTACCCCTTCTTCGTTGCCCGACTCCCGGGGAATGTCGGAAAGTTCAGAAAAATAGCGCCACAGATTTTCGGGCTTCAGACCCTTTACAGCGTTCTGCATCCTATATACTCCTTACTTGTGTGTTTCAGGCAAAACGGTCCCTGATCAGGTTGCCGTCGATGAACAGACCTTTCATCTGAAGATTCTGGTCAAGGACTACCACATCGGCCCTATAACCGGGGACCAACATACCTTGCTTGGCAAGGTTGTATATGCGTGCCGGATTGGTTGAACTCATCTGGCTGGCTTGTTGGATGGGAATCTCCCATTCTACGACATTCTTCAGCCCCTGCAGCATGGTAAGTCCGCTTCCAACGAAGAGGTCGGGATCCTTGATGCTGATAAAAGCACCATCACTTGCCAAGGCGACATCCATACCGTTCGCCTTCAAGGAGCCGGTTCTCTGCTTGGTGGGTTTGAGTGAGTCGGTAACCATGACGATGTTGTCCAGCGGCTTCTCCCTGAGCAGCATCTTCACCAGCTCCGGGTGCACATGGATACCGTCGCAGATTATTTCGCACTGCATCTCGCGTTGGATGAGGATTGCTCCCACGGTACCGGGGTTTCGGTGATGCAGCCTGCTCATTGCGTTGAAGAAATGGGTAGAGTGGAAGATGCCGCACTGCATACCCTCCATAATATTCTCATAGGTGGCATCGGTATGACCGGCAAGGAGAACGATGTTCTTTTCCCGGGCCAAGAGAGCTAATTCACGCATGTGTTTGAGCTCAGGAGCTACCGTCATGCAAAGGATATGGCCTTTACCGGCATCGATGAGCTGGTTGAAAACATCGAGATTGACAGGAAGCACCCCATCAGGGTTCTGTGCTCCTACGCGAGCCATCGAGATGAAGGGTCCTTCAAGATTGACACCTAGAATTTTGGCCCCTTGCTCATTTCCCATAGCATCGACGATGCCCTGTATGCTTGCAAGCATCAGCTCAAGCTTGTCGGTATAGACGGTGGGCATGAAAGCGCTCACGCCGAAATCGGCAAGGCGTTCGCTCATGCCCAAAATAGATGCAGCTTTACAGTCTTCTGTACCGAAGCCCCCGATTCCATGGATGTGGGAGTCAATGAATCCGGGCATGATATACGAGCCCTGTACGTCAATCATGATGGTATCGGGAGGAAAGTGCTTCTCCTCCAATCTTCTCATATTGAAGATATCCCCGATCTCACCTTCCTCATTTATATAAAGGGCGCAATTCTTGAGTTTTGCATACCCGGTTACGACAGTTCCGTTGGTCAGTACAGTTCTTAGACTCATAAGGTACCTCTTGGATAAACTATACGAGCATATCCATAACAGGTCAATGAAGCTCGGTCAGGTCGTTGACCCAAGTCCCTTTTTTGATGCGGTAGAGGCCAAGGGCAAGCTTGGAAACCTCTTCCATTCCCAATAAGAGATAGAGCTGGTAGATGTTCAATTTGAATACCAAAGCTCCAAGGAAAGCCAGGGGAACTCCGACGGCCCAGACACCGAACATCTCTGCAAACATAGAGTAACGGGTATCGCCGCCGCTGCGCAGAATCCCGACAATAATAACCATGTTCAAGCTCTTGATGGGAAGCAACGCTGCATTGATATACAGGCAGTAGATAGCCAATTGCCTCACTTCCTCTCGGATGTTGAAGAATTGGGCAAAGATCGGTGCGAAGAAAAATTCAAACAAGCCCATGCCGATACCAACCAAGAAGGCGGTAATGATGAACCGTTTGGCATAGAGACGGGCAAGGGGGATTTGCTTCTCCCCGATTTTCACACCGATCATAATCAGGGTGGCGTTGCTGACACCCATCATGGCAACAAAAAAGAGGTTGCCGATCGACTCTGCAACGTTAATTGCTGCAATAGCCTCGATTCCCATCCGGCTGTAGGCAACCTTGTAGGTGGTCATCCCCAATGCCCAGAAAAATTCGTTGAGAATAACGGGAAGGCTCGTAGGGAGTATGTGCAGGATGAATTGCTTGCTCCAGATGAAAGCCTGTCTGTTTCGGATGGCGATGACCGGGTGGCGTGCATAGACGATATACAACAGGGCAAGCATCTCAACCAAGCGGCTGATGGCGGTTGACAGGGCGGCTCCTGCAACACCCCACTGCGGAAAGGGGCCGATACCGAAGATCAACAGGTAGTTGCCTACTGCATTCAGTGAAAGACTGACCAAAGCCACCTGCAGGGGGATCTTTGCTTTTCCGATGACGCGTAAAGCGGTGGCCATGATTTGGCTGAATGCTGAGAAGAGATAACTGATGGCGACAATTTTCAAATAGGAAATCCCGCTTCCGATTACCGACTCTTCAGTGGTGAAAATATACATAATCTGGCGGGGGAAAAAGAAGGAAGCGAAGGCAAAAAAAAAGTGCCCCGATTCCTGCAATGGAAAGGGAGATGCCGAGCACCTTCTTGATGTTCGTTTCGTTGCGGGCACCCCAGTATTGCGAGAGGAATATCGCCGATCCGCTGGTCACACCGAAAAAGAGGAGGCTGATCAAGAAGAACATCTGGTTGGCCAACGCAACGGCAGCGATGGATGATTCCCCCAATTGCCCGATCATCAGGGTGTCGACGAAGGAAAGGGAATTATTGAGCAGGCTTTGTACTACCACCGGAAGGGCGATGGAAAACATTTTCAGGAAAAAATCCTTCCGTTCTGAAATATCTCGAGTCACGAAGTATACCGTCTTGCAAGGAGAATCCTCGTCAAGTCCTTTCTGTTTGCTTTGTCCAAGGCTTCAAGAACCAAGGGCCTGTTTTCAGGCTTGTTGTACTGCAGAAGAGCTCTCTGCAGGTGACGTTCCCGCCCTTTGGGGACACGGATGGTGGCAAACCTCTTGCCGGGCCGCGGGTCGAGGCCAGTATAGTACATACAGGTTGAGACTGTCCCGGGGGTTGGATAGAATTCCTGCACCTGATCGGGAATAAAACGGGTCTTCTCAAGGTAGAGTGCCAAGGTGATGGCATCCTCGAGCGTAGAGCCCGGATGGGCTGCGATGAAGTACGGTATAAGGTACTGCTTTTTCCCTGCTTCCTCGGTTGCATCCTGGTAGAGTGAGCCGAAGGCGTCGAAAAGCTCGGCCCTGGGTTTTCCCATGGCGTCCAATACTGCCGGACTTACATGCTCGGGGGCAACTTTCAACTGACCGCTGACGTTGTTCCGAACCAAGTGCTTCATAAAACGCTCTCGGGTTTGTTGGTCGCACACTTCCAGCAAATAGTCATAGCGGATACCACTTCGGATGAAAACTTTCTTGACTCCCTTCACTGATTCCAATGCCTGAAGAAGGTCCAGATACCGTCCATGATAATCTTTGAGATTGCTGCACGGCTTGGGCCAGAGGCACTCTTTTGCAGGACACGGACCATATTCAATTTGGTGGTCGCAGGCCAGGCCCTGGAAGTTGGCGGTAGGACCGCCAAGGTCGTGGATGTACCCCTTGAAGACGGGGTGTTCAGCCATGCGCTGAGCCTCCTTGATCAGGGAAGCTTTGCTGCGGGTCTGGATCATTCTTCCTTGGTGGCTGGTAATTGCACAAAAGGAACAGGAACCAAAGCACCCACGATTGCTGGTAAGGGAAAATTGTACCTCGTTGAGTGCAGGAACACCCCCATCCTTTTCGTAGTCGGGATGTGCATCCAAGGTGAAAGGAAGTTCATATAATTGGTCGAACTGTTCTTCATCCAAAGGAAGAGCCGGGGGATTTTGTACAACCAGCCTTTCCATGCATGCTTGGACGATGCGTTTGCCCGCGATGGGGTTCTGTTGCATCAACTGGGCTTGGAAAGCCTCGGCATAGGCTTGTTTGCCTTGCACGGTGGGTGTGTTGGAAATCTTATCCCGGTCGCTGACTTCCTCAAAGGAGGGGATTTCGATGGTGCTCATCAAGTCCTGCTGAAACTTGGCACGATTCGTTGCATACACGGTTCCCTTGATGTCGACCATGCTTTGAATCGGCTCTCCTTTGTCCAGGCGCCTGACAATTTCAATCGTCTGTTTCTCTCCCATGCCATATACAAGCAGGTCGGCCTTTGCATCGAGGATAATGGGCTTACGGACCTTGTCCGTCCAAAAGTCATAATGACTTAGCCTCCTCAGCGATGCTTCCAGCCCTCCAATAATGAGAGGGATATCGGCTCCATAGGCTTGTCTAGCTTTTGCGGTATACACAAGTGTCGGACGGTCGGGCCTCAGTTTTGCTTTTCCTCCCGGGCTGTACTCGTCTTCACTGCGCGGTTTGTTGTTTGCAGTATAGTGGGAGACCATACTGTCGATGTTTCCACCGCTTATCATGCAACATAGCCTTGGTTTTCCCATTTTGAGAAAATCTTTGGTTGAGTTCCAGTCGGGTTGTGCGATAATACCCACACGATATCCCTCTTTCTCGAGCAATCTGGCTAGCAGTGCGGCTCCAAAGGAGGGATGATCAACGTAGGCGTCGGCACTGATGAAGGCGATGTCGATTTGGTCCCAGGACCGTGATCGCAAATCTTCTTGCGTAGTAGGGAGAAATGCAAAGCGGGGGGCGTAGGTTTTCACATCGCCATGATAGGGTATTGCCCTTCGGGTGTAAATAGCTATAAGGAGCTGGATTATATGCAGAACAATGAGCTCTTCGTGATACTGAATCCGCATGCAGCAAAAGGAAAAGCGAAGAAGCAGGAAGATATGATTCGCACCCTGCTCAGTGCTGGGGGTAGAGAGGTTGTGCTTTTGCACACCGAGCAGGGAAACGGGGCTGAGAGAATTGCTTACCAAGCAGCTTTGGACGGGTGCAAGGTAATCATCGCCGCCGGTGGTGATGGTACGGTCAATGAGGTTGCCAACGGCATCCTCAAGGCGGTGACCTTGCAAGGCGTCCAAGCACCCATTTTGGGGGTCATTCCTATTGGAAGAGGCAATGATTTTGCCTGGGGTATGCAAATCCCCAAACCGGTCAACCAAGCCTGTTCGACAATTTTGGCTGGAAGAGCGCGTCTTATCGATGCCGGGGTGACCTATGGGGGGAAGTATCCCGAAGGCCGCTTCTTCGTGAATGGGCAGGGAGTTGGCTTCGAGCCATTGGTTAACTTCCTTGCCAGTGATTTCAAGCATGTTTCCGGAACCTTGAGCTATGTCTTGGCTTTGATCAGGATACTCATTCACTATCCTCTTCCCTACGATGTTGAGCTTACCCTCGATGAACAGGTCCTCAACCTCAAGACCCAACAGCTGAGCATTTGCAATGGGAGGCGGATGGGGTCAGCGTTCCTCATGGGGCCCGATGCTCTTTTTGATGACGGATATTTTGATGTTGTGTATGCCAATGCACCCGTCCCCATCAAAAGAATGGTACCCCTGGCCGTGACATTCCTCTCAGGCAAGCAGGTGAAGCAGAAAGAGTTCAGTGTAGTCAGAGTGAAGAAGCTGAAGATGAAAAGCAGGGACTTTCCCATGCCCGTCCATGTGGATGGTGAGGAGATATCCAAAGGCTGCATGGAGTTTAGTACTGAACTGCTACAGGCGATTCTTCCTGTTTTATACTAAAAGTTAGGAAAAATCACTAAACCGTGTCCAGAGGGTAGTCTTGTGTAGTAAGCCAACAGAAAAGTTGCAGTTTTCATAAAAACCCACTCTTTCCTTTTGGCTTACAATTAGCTATTATATAAACGATTAATGAAGAATGTAATGTTGTGATGTGTAAGTTTTCCGAAAAAACTGGTCGTTTCAATTTCTTACCGCGTATCCGATTGACTTCTCATAAAAGAGAGTATATCTTTAAAAATGCGCGTCTTATGTCATTTTCCAGTGTTTACCTGTTAAGTAAGGAGTTCCCAATTTGATAAAGGATATGGTGCCGTTCGTACACTTTTACGATCAGGATTTTGTCGATATGTACGACAGATCTTGGGTATGGATTGACGAACTCTGGAAGAGTGGAACCGAGGCCAACGGCTTTAGCGGTTCTTATCTTTCATATCCAGGCCAGACAACTTTCAATCAGTATCTATCTAGCTTTTCCTCCTTGTTTCTGGTTTACAGCAATCAGAACAATTCCCCGTTTCCCTTGCTCGACTATTTTTATCAAAAGCAGGAAAGCAATGGTGCAATCCGTTCTGATTACAGCCTAGAGGACGGAAAGCCGGTTTTTAGTGCAAACAACCCCGAGGGTGTATCACCCGCTCTTTTTGCCTATGTAGAGTTCAGTTTCTATCACAAGATCGGCAATAAAAAGCGGCTCAAGGATATTGTGCCGATTCTGGAGAATTACTATTCATGGATACAGGCAACCTTTCGGAAGCCCAACGGCCTCTTTTCGGTACCTGTCGAGGCCTGCCAGAGTGGAAACATCCCTCGTTCCCGCGTGTATTATCCGCTTGATTTCAATGCTCAGCTTGCTGTCAACGCTCTGTATATGTCTGCCATCGGTGATATCCTCAACGACAAGGAACTGAGTTTCCGCTACAAGCGGATTTACTTCTCCCTCAAGACAAGGATAAACAGCTTGATGTGGGATCCTGCAACCAACTTCTACTATGATTTGGATATCAAGGAAAACCGCATCCCAAGCAAACATATCGGTGCCTACTGGACCATGCTCGCCGAGATTCCCAACGATGAACGTGCAGCATATATGATTGAGTACCTGCATGACCCGAAGGAGTTCGGAACCGATAATCCGTTCCCCGGGGTCCCTGCATCCTCCCCATTTTACAGTGAAGAGGGAAATGGTCATTGCGGCGGTGTTGTCAGTGTAAATACCTTCATGGTCATCAAGGCTCTGGAGAAGTACCAGCAGTTTGTGTTCGCTCGTGAGTGCGCCATCAGGCATATGTACTTCTTGCTAGATACCCTGCATCCCGATGCAGAGACCATCGGTGATGTCTGGGAAGCGTACCTGCCCAACAAGGAAGGGTACTCCAAGACTACCGAAATTGCTGACTTCCCCCGCAGAAGGCTCATGCCCTTTGCAGGTCTTGTTACCATCACCCTGATGATTGAGAATATCATCGGCTTGGATATATCTCTTCCTCGCAAGACGGTCAATTGGGTGATGCCCTCCCTCGAGGCAATGGGAATCGAGAACCTCTCACTGAAGAGGAACATGATTACCATCCTGAGCAATAAGACCGATCGTGGTTGGGAAATTCGACTAGAGAGTGAAAAACTCTACTATTTCACCATTGAAATCTTGGGGGAGAACAAGAAGAAGACCCTTCCCATCCCTTCCGGCAAGTGTTCGATGTTGATCGATAAGCTGTAAATTATGGCTTGGCTTGGTAAACTCTTTGGAGGAACCGTCGGTTTTATGTTCGGCGGTCCCTTGGGCATGATTGCTGGTATCGCCTTCGGCCATATGTTCGACAAGGCCGGTGAAGTAGGGGCGCAAAGCAGCCAACGAACACAGTTCAATTCCTATACCTCCCTCGATCGTGAGCAGATGCTCTTCTTTGTCGGGGCGTTCTCCATGCTTGCCCGGATTGCTTCAGCTGATGGTTCTGTCTCTTCTCGCGAGAGGCAGAAGGTGGTGGAGTTCATCCGTCAGGACTTGAGGCTCGGACTGCGGGAGGAGGAGGCTGCTCTGAAGGTTTTCGATGCCGCCCTCAGCGGTGGAGGGACGTTCGACCAGTTTGCAATCCAATTTTATCAGAATTTCAGTCATGCTTCCAATATTCTTCAGTTGATGATCGATATTTTCTATCGTGTGGCCGCCGCAGATGGACAGATCAGTCAACGTGAAGAGGATATGATCAGGCGAGCATCGCAGATCTTCCACCTTCCTGAAAGCTTTGTTGATATGCTGTGCAGCCGTTATGGCGGATGCACGAATGCAAGCGACAAGGCGTATGCAACACTGAACATCAGTCGGTCGGCAACCGATGATGAGGTCAAGCGTGCGTATCGAAAGCTGAGCATTGAGTTTCATCCCGACAGTCTTGCCTCAAAAGGAATGGGCGAGGAGTTCCTCACCCATGCAACGGCAAAATTCAGGGAGATTCAGGCAGCGTACGAATCCATCAAGAAAGAGCGCGGCATAAAATAATACAAGAGTAACTAGAATCTGACTCTTCCCCTGAGCGAACGGGCAAGAGTGATTCTATCTGCATATTCAAGATCGCCGCCGATGGGGAGTCCACTGGCCAGACGGGTGATGGAGAGCTCTTCATGATTCTTCAGGATATGCCTGAGGTACAAGGCGGTTGTATCTCCCTCTTCGGTGGGGTTGGTTGCGATAATCAGTTCAGTGAATCCACCTTCATCGATGCGCTTCACCAGTTTGGAAAATGATAAGTGTTCAGGTCCGATGCCGTCCAGCGGGCTAATGGCCCCTCCCAGAACATGGTATAAGCCGTTGTAGGCTCCACTTGATTGCAAGGTGAGCACATCCTGTGGTTGCTCGACCACACACAGTTGGGTGCGGTCGCGACTGGTATCACCACACATCGGGCACGGATCATACTCGGTAAAGCTGCCGCAAATGGAACAAGGGAAAATTTTGTCCTGGATGGTCGCAATCGCATCAGCGAGTGTGCTGTTGTACAGCTTGTCCGTCTTGATCAGATGATATGCAAGACGCGAGGCACTCTTCGGGCCGATGCCGGGCAGTCGTGAAAGGGTTTGGATGAGATTCTCAAGGGCTGTCATACTCAGGCCTGTGTGAACGAGGATGCATACTTGAGTCCCTCGCTCTGGATTTTCTGCTGTATCTTTGCACTTGCATCGTTGAAGGCGCTTGTGATCAAGACCTGCAGGGTCTGGATGTCCTGTGGATCCACCAATTCCTTTTCGATGTGTACATCGGTAACGATGAACTTGCCGTTGAGGGTGACTTCAACCATACCTGCCCCGGCGCTGCCGGTTGCCGTGATGGTGGGAAGCAAATCCTGCATCCGTTTCATATTTTCCTGAATGCCCTTCATGTTCTTGAGCAATTCAAATGGATTCATATCCATAGATTTATTTCCTCGCTTCTACTTATTGATGTTTGATTTCCCCACGGAAGACCGAAGCAATTTTTGATAGTATCGGATCTTCGACTGTAGGTGCTTCTTGTTTTACTTCCTCAGCACATAAAAAGTGTACAGGTCCTTTGAAACCCGTTATTTCAGCGATGAGGTCTCGAAATTTGTTTTCATGCTCCTGTGCTTTGTTCTGACAGAACGAGGTGGAGAATGTAAGGTACAAAGAGCCGCCTTCGTTGCGAACTTCGGCTACAGCCTGTACGACTTGGGAGAGCAGCGGTGCACTGGATAACTTGCTTACCAACAACGGTAAGTCTTGCTTGGTGAACTGTCTTGCTGCTGCTTCCTTCTTCTCAGGGATAGGGGGAGCAACCGGAGGGGCAGTGGGTATGGCTGCAACACTGGGCGACGCTTCAACCTTATGCCTGGGTTCGATGACGGGCTGGACAGCGATGCTTTCCGGTTGGGCCTCCGCCTTGCGTGCGGGCAGTTTCACACTACCGCTGAGCAACTCTTCACGCAGCTGTGCGATTTTTCTGACTAAGGCGGTCGGGCTGGCAATGAGGGGAAGACCAGCCAGGCGTGAGATGGCAAGCTCCAGCTCGAATCGGGGGTTGAGGGAGTAGCGGATGTCACGATAGAGCTTGAGAAATAGCTCCAAGGCAGCTTCCAGCTGTTCTGTGGTATACGCATTACGAAGGGAGAGGGGAATCCTGTCACACTGGATGCCCAGAACCGCATCCTCGACCACGCCAGCCTTGATGAAAAGCAGGCTTCTGAAGAACTGGGTAAAATCCTTGATGCATTGCTCGACCGAAACGCCTGCAAACAGAAGGTCCTGGACCGATCGAAGTGCCTGCTGTGTCTTGTTCTCTAAAAGTTGACTGACAATGGCGACAATCTGGTCGATGCCGACCAAACCAAGCTTGCTGCTGATCTTCTCCATGGTGATATGGCCTTGCGAGAAGGATACTACCTGGTCGAAGAGTGTGTAGGCATCACGCATGGAGCCTGTTGACTCCTTGGCGATCCAGAAAAGTGCATCTTCATCGGCAGCCACTTCCATTTCCTTAGCTGCTTCAGAAAGACAACTTTTAATGAGGTCAAGGTCGATAAGCTGGAAATGAAACTGCTGGCAGCGTGAGCGGATGGTTGCCGGTACCTTTTGCAATTCAGTGGTGGCAAAAATGAAAATGATATAGGCAGGAGGTTCCTCAATGGTCTTCAGCAACGCATTGAATGCACTGGTGGAGAGCATGTGTACCTCATCGATGATATAAATTTTATACTTGCTTGCCTGGGGAGGAAAAAGAACCTCATCCTTTATCTGACGGATGTCGTTCACACTGGTATTGCTTGCGCCGTCGATCTCAATGACGTCGACGTTGTTGCCCTGGGTAATCTCCTTGCAATTGGAACAGACTCCGCAGGGAGTTGCTGTCGGGCCTTGCTCGCAGTTCAGCGCCCGCGCCAGAATTCGTGCGGAGGAAGTCTTTCCAACCCCCCTAGGTCCACTGAACAGGTAGGCATGGGCGATCCTTCCCTGTTCGATTGCATGTTTGATGGTGGATACCACGAATTCCTGACCCACAAGATTATCGAAAATCTGGGGACGTTTCCTGGTAGCTGTTACTTCATATGCCATGAATGCTCCCTTGCAAGCGTACCTTCAAAGTATACCATACTTTGCTTTGTAGGGGTAGAAGCTCAAAGAAGAGGCAGCCGTATTCAGTGATACCTTTGCCACATACCTGTCCAGAAAAGACGATACCTAATTCAGCGGTAATAGAATCTGGCTGCAGAGCTGAAGGATGGGTTGGTGTCGGAGGTATCGGAGAAGAACTCCACTTTGATGGTTCGTTCATCCACCATTAGGATTTTCACAAGTCCCTTTTTATTGGTGTCGACAGCAATTGGAACACCATGCCAGTTAACCTGATCTATTGCATACAGTACATAGGTAGCGGTTTGCCCGGCAGATATTTCGGAAAAGGAAATCAGTCCGGATTGGAGTGATGGGTGTACGGCATAGCGGCCATAGGTATCTCCATCAACTCCAAAATTGCAGCTTATCCTCATCTGGGTGGGATACCAAGGATCATAGACAAAGGCGATACCTTCGTCCCATTGTCCGGCAGTGTTGCCGGGAATGAACCAATTACCCTGCAATTTGCCCTGTAAATCATACTCGAATGAAGCAGAATCTGCTGTATAGGTTGGGCTGAGAGACTGATAGTGGATCATGAACTCTGTGGGTATGTCCCGCGTAGCATCATGCTCGAACGATTGGGCATGCTCAACATCCAGTGAAGGATCATGGGCAGATTGTGAGTTGACGGTGAGGTCTGCAAAGTTGGGAACGGGGGGAATCCTCAAAGCTGTCATGCATTGCTGCAATTGCGAGGTAAAGTATTCAATTGGATTCTGTGCAAAGGGCATTGTCATCGGGTATTTCTCATTCTCAAGTAAGTTGCCTTTGGCCCTGTCCAGCACAAGCAGGTCAAGGCTGCTTCCGCTTACTGTTGTCCCCAATAGCTGCCCGGCTTGGATTTCTTGACCGACATACAAAGAATCATCAGCCATGATATGCCCCAGCACATAGGTGAAATCTTTGGAAATGGCCACACGAATGCTGTTGTCGTTATAGTCTGAACTCGACTCCTCAGGTTGTTCAATGTACAGGATTCTCCCTGCAGACGGGGCATACACTGAAACTGGAGTAGATGCAGTATGTGCTAGGTATATGTGATCGGTAGGAAAGGTATGCGAACCTATCATACCCAATGGATAGATTTTTTGAAGGTCTTGTTCTGAAATGGGCAATACGGTAAATACTGGACTTCCTGTTGCCTCTGGAAGGTTCTTGTCGAACCAACTATCTGCGGGATCGGGTCCGATAGTCCAAACCTCCGGCTCCCCTTTGCAGGAAAAAGGAGAGAGTAGGAGACAGAAGGCAATAGCGGTCGCCATCACGAACGTAGATTTCATGTGCAAGCTTCCCTCCCTGCAGTATTGCATACGATATGCGGGTTTACAATCAGAGAAATGGGAAAAACCAAGCAAGGACATTATGTATCTATTTAGTATATATAAGAATACAAAACGATTGATTGCAGCTCTTTTCCTTTATTCTCCTTGCGTTTGACTTGTTCCTGTTTTAGTATCTGAAACTGAATTACACCATAAGTTGTGCTTAAAATGTCTACTAAACAGGGGACAAGCGATGCACCACGCCTTGGATTCGACATGTAAAGCCTTGGTTGAGAATCTTCCAGATGGGGTTTGCTATGCAAGCACGGAAGGTACAATTGTGTATGCAAATAGAAGTTTTTCAACCCTGCTTGGGTTTTCCGCTCATCAGGTTCTTTCCGGGCTCTCCTTTCTTCGCTTTATCCATCCCGATTACCGTGTTCTCATGGAGGATTTCCTATATCGGATTCTCCAAAAGGATCACAGCCTCTCCACCATACAAGTGCAGATTATGGGAAGCGATGCACATGAACGCTGGATGGAAATACGCTGGATAGATATACCTGTGGAGGAAGGAGCTTTTTTAGTAATCCACGATCTTACCAGCTACAAAACCCTGCAGGAAGAGTTGCTTCTGCAAGCTCTTACCGATGAGCTGACGGGTCTGTACAACCGACGTGGCTTCAGGATGATGGCCGAACAGGAACTTAAGCATTGCCAGCGGCTGAAGACCGAGGTGGTGTTATTAAGTATCGACATCGATACCTTCAAACAAATCAACGACACCTTCGGTCATGATGAGGGGGACCGGGTGCTCAAGTCGGTTGCAAAGACTCTCCAAACGAGTTTTCGTTCCTCAGATATCATTGGAAGGTGGGGCGGTGATGAGTTTTTGGTACTTGCCTTGGATGCTCCAAGCGGGACTGTAGAAATGTTGACTGCGCGCTTCAGACAGACTTTATCCGACATTTCCCAACGGCAGGGGCTGCCTTGCATGATTGCTGTCACCATTGGAAGTGCCTCTAGCAGCAAGAAGGCCATACCCTCCTTGGAACTGCTTATCCAACAGGCTGATAGGGCCATGTATGCCAATAAGCGCCGCTAAAAGAAAAACCCAGCCAACAAATCGCCTGTGTCTCATGGGCAATTCACTTACCGCTGCTACCTTCCGGTCCTGACGGGGTTGGGTGAAAGCCCATAGCACAGAATCTGTTGACTGGGAAGAAAACGGAGAAGGGGGGATTCGAACCCCCGGTGCCTTTCAGCACACACGCTTTCCAAGCGTGCACCATCGACCACTCGGACACCTCTCCAAGGTACAAGACAAACAGTTTATCCCAAAAAATAATCCAAGCTATCGGAGAGAGAGGGATTCGAACCCTCGGTACCGTCAGACGGTACAACGGATTTCGAGTCCGTCTCCTTCGACCACTCGGACATCTCTCCCGGTGATTAAAACCGCAATACAAAATGCAATATGAGACCAAGAGGGTTCGAACCTCCGACCCTCAGTTCCGCAAACTGATGCTCTATCCAGCTGAGCTATGGTCTCAAGTATGTAAAAGAACAAAACGGAGAAGGGGGGATTCGAACCCCCGGACCCGTTACCAGGTCAACTCCTTAGCAGGGAGCCCGATTCGGCCACTCTCGCACCTCTCCAATTAACAAAAAACACAATCCAAAAAGCAGATATTCAAACGGAGAGAGGGGGATTCGAACCCTCGGAGACTTGCGCCTCAACGGTTTTCAAGACCGCCTCCTTCGACCGCTCGGACATCTCTCCAAAAAAGATATACTACCAAGCCACACGATTCTCAGGCTGCTTAGCTATCAATCGGGTTTTCACTATAGTAAGTGGATTAATCTTTGTCAAGGACCTTGAGAAGAGAATAAAGTATCATCGATTTCTTTTTCTTGACAGTAAAACTCTCTCTCGTCATCATGGAACAAGCATGAAATTTCCCCTTTTTGGAAAACGCAGTAAAACCCCCTCGCTTGAACCCGAGCAACAGGAACACCGAAAGCAAAAAATCGAGACCTTGAAAGCAGGTCGGCTTGCCACGCTCGCACTCACCTTCACTTCCCATTTGATCGATACGTTCGGTCCCCGTTTGACCGGAAGCGAACCTTCCCACCAGGCAGCACAGCAAATCAAGGCCGCCTATGAGGCATTTTGCGATACAAGCGAAGTTGAGGCAGTGGACATCGACACCTCGTTTCACTCATTTCCCCTGCAGCTTCTCGTCTACCTCTACCCGCTCATTCTGGTGTTGTTGTTGGCTGGTTTGCCTTACTTGGGTTTGCTGTTGTTTCTTGCCTACCTCTGGTATGCAGCAAGAACGTTGTACCTCTATAAACCCCTGAGTAAACTTAGCAAGCCGAAAGCAGAAGGTAAAAATGTGTATGCAGTTTTGGAGCCGGAAAAGGAAGTCAGGCATACCCTGATTTTCACCTCCCACCATGACAGCGCCCCACTCTTCAGATACAACAAGCTCGATCGCATCGCCTATGCCAAGAAAGTAGCCATTCCTATCCTGCTTTTTCTTCTTGGCGGGCTGCTTAATGCCATGCACCTCATCACCGAAATTCTGGAAGGTGATCTGTTTGCTTTTTCCCTTCCTCCCCTTGGCATGGGAGTGCTCGGAATAGTACTGCTTGCAGCAATACCGTTGCTGTTGCCGCTGCGCACTTTTTATGCAGAGGAGGGTTCTCCGGGAGCAGGTGATAATCTATCTTCAGTGGGAATAACCGTTCAGCTTGCACGGTACTTTCATTGGAAGAAGAGTTGTAACGCTTGTCTGCAACATACCCGTCTGGTCTTTTGCTCCTTTGATGGGGAAGAGAGCGGGCTATCAGGATCAAAAGTATGGTTTATGCAGCATAAGGATGAGATGACCGGGGCGATTGTGCTGAATTTTGATGCAATCTATCATGCGGATAGACTTACCTTTCTTGAACGTGACATCAACGGGACCCAGATGTTATCGAGCCGCCTGGCACGACGTTGTGTACAAATCGCCCGCGGTATGGGCTATGAGGCGGTGAGTGAATCAATTCCCCGGCTGGCGGGAGGGACAGACGCAGCCCAGGCAAGCCGCTCAGGCTTGGAAGCAACAACGCTCACCAGTGTTGCTTGGGACGATCACAGTAAACCTTCTGTATACCATACCCAGGACGATGTCGTCTCTTCCATCGATGTCAAAGCAGTGGAAATGGCTATCTCGGTAGCCATCCGCTTGGTTGAGCTTACCGATTCCGATCGGCTATGGGCTTTGGATGAGAGCCCGAACGTTGAGCAAACCACCAAGGAAGAATCCGAGCCGAAGCTGGTGTTCACCAAGCTTACCCATCGATAGAACCAAGGGTACAACTGCCATTCGAAAGATTGTAAATGGATGCGGCACAGTCGGAAAAGGAAGCAGAAGGTAGCATACCCGTAAGCGTTACAATGGTTGTGAATTCTTCGGATTCGATGGTCGCATTCAAGTCAGTTAGTTGTTTTTTTATAGGTTCATAGAGATGATAGGGCATTGTTACTTGAAATGGGGTCTTGTCGATCAAGGGTTCGGTCTTGATGATCCTCAGTACTTCCTTGACGCTGTCCGCATAGGCCTTCACCAAGCCTCCGGTTCCCAGCAACGTGCCGCCGAAGTAACGGATAACCATAACCAGGATATTGGTGACCTCGCTTCCCTTGAGTACCTCCAAGGCAGGTCGACCTGCAGTATTCTTCGGTTCATGATCATCGCTATAGCTCTGCAGGTCTCCTTTCGGTCCTAGTACTGCAGCATGCACCACATGGTTTGCACCGGGATGCTGGGCTCGCGTCTGGTTGACCATTTCCTTGATCTGAGCCAGATTGGAAAGGGGGCAGGCGATGGCGATGAAGCGTGATTTCTTCACCTCGATCTCGCAAGTCGCTTGTTCCAAAAGTATCTGCATCCTACCACCTATGACCGAAATAGTTATCCCAAGAAGAGGGGGCGCACGAAGTAAGATCGTGTGCCTTTTCATCCAACAACGATTTCTCTTCTTCGTCAAGTTCAAGGGTGGATGTTGCCAATAATTGAGATACTTGAACGAGGTTTCTTGCCCCTGCCAAAATGGTGGAGAAGCCTTGGCTTCTCGCCCATACCAAGGCAAGCTGGGCACTCGTACACCCCTTGCGATCGGCAAGCTGGCCAAGAAGGTCCAAGAGTGAGAGATACTCCTTGTACGCTTCAGATTTGAATACGTACAGGTCTTTTCGTCCATCCTCAGGCTGCTTGGCATACTTGCCTCCCAGAAGACCCAGACCCAGGGGACTATACCCCACCAGGTCCATCTGATGATCCTGGGCATACTGACGGAACGCTGCCAGTGATCTGACCCAGAGGAGGGAGCAAGGGATTTGCAAGGCTGTTATGGGAAGGTCTTCCATCTCTTTCAGATAGGAGAGAGGGATATTGCAGGCTCCTACCTTTCTGACCAAACCTTCTTGGATGAGGTCGCAGGCGGCGCTGAGGATCGGTTTCATAGCAAGTGAACTGCTCGGCCAGTGGAGATAGAGAATGTCCACATAGTCGGTCTTGAGACGAGCGAGGCTCTTTTGCAAATCCTTACGTACAAGCTCCGGATTCTTGGGCATGAACTTGGTGCATACCACCAAGTCTTCCCTTGTTTGGATTACCGAAGCAAGCAATTGTTCGCTCAAGCCCTTTCCATAGGAGGGGGCGGTATCGAAATGCCGAATGCCGTGTTTGCATGCAAATCGCAAAACACTACGACTGGCTTGTTGGTCCTGGTCAGTCCAAAACCCGTAGGAGGGTCCGAACTGCCAGGTTCCCAAACCTAGTTCACTCTTGTTCATCGTCCTCTTCAAAGACAACGTTTTTATCTAGCATGGTTTGGTCATCAAAAATGAAGAAACCGTCAAACTTCTTTCCTTCCAACGCTTTCGGCAGCCAGTACAGGTCGTCTTCCCACATTTTGTCGTAGGGAATGTCGCTGACAGGACACCAGAAAGGTCGAGCTTCATCAGTCTCTTGCATTTCCCCGGTAAAGGAATCGGCAAAGTAGACATAGCCCCGCTCACTCAAGCCATCACGGAATTGGAAATTGAGCCTGCCGACCAGCTTCAGGTTATCCACCTCTAGGTGTGTCTCCTCCTTGAACTCGCGCTTGGCAGCTTCCAAGGCAGTCTCAGTCTCCTCGATGTGGCCACCCGGTGCATTGACCAGTCCACGACCCAATCCTGTTTTTTTGTCGATGAGCAGGACCTGGTCCTCTTTGAAGAGGTAGGTGATCACGCACACTTCCTTCGGTTCCCACAAATCCCAGTCGATTTCGCTGACTGAATTTGCATCCTTGTCAGTATCGACGGCAACCGGTTCCTGCGCTGCAACCTGTTTCTTGATTTCCTGCTTTGCAGCTTCCTCAGGATGAGCTTCGTTGTAGCAACTCTGGCAGAGGTTGTCGTCATGCCCGATTACATGATTGAAATCCAGACGCTTGTTGCACGAAGCACAGTGCAGGCGGAATGGAAGGGCCTTCTTTCTGAATACATAGAGAAGGACGATGCAGACGGCCCCGACAAGCCAAGCCAAGCTGTGGTTTAATTCCCTTGACAGGATGGTGACCACCCCTACCTCGAAAAGGAGGAGGATGGATGCAAGGTAAATGGTTGCGAACCGTTTCTTTGTGGTTCCCGGGATTTTCCGTTGGGCAAAGTTGAGCAAAAGGATGGCAATCAAAGCCCAAGTATAGTATTGTTCGATAGTTTGAAGAATCATGGTGCTAGGGTATAGTGTGCTCCTCCCTTCGTCAAGCTTGGAATGCTATTCTCGTTGCTTGCCCTCTCTTTTTGGAGTAAGCTTTCAGTAGTACCAAATGCTTTGGAGGTTGCCAATGAAACAAGATGATATCGCCAAGTATATTGACCACACGGTGCTCGCTGCCAATGCGACTCGCGACAAGATTGAACAGATCTGCAAAGAAGCCGACCAGTATAAGTTTGCTTCCGTATGTGTAAACAGTTGTTGGGTTTCCTTGTGTGCCAAGCTCTTGGAAAAGAGTGAAGTGAAAGTGTGTACCGTGGTTGGATTCCCTTTAGGCGCAATGTCCAGTGAAAGCAAAGCGTATGAGGCAAAGAAAGCGGTTTTGGCAGGAGCTGACGAGGTTGATATGGTCATCAACATCGGGTACCTGAAGAACCACGATGATGATTTGGTGCAGGATGATATCACTATGGTAAAGGCTGCTTCTGGCAAAGCTACCCTGAAGGTGATCATCGAGACGTGTCTGCTCAATGATGAAGAAAAAGTTCGCGCCTGCAGGCTTGCAAAAGCCAGTGGGGCCGATTATGTAAAAACTTCAACCGGCTTCTCCACCGGTGGAGCTACCGTCGAAGATATCAAGCTGATGCGAAAGACAGTCGGTCCTGAATTGGGTGTGAAGGCTTCCGGCGGTGTCCGCACCTATGCCGATGCCCGTGCCATGGTTGATGCAGGAGCTACCAGAATCGGGGCTTCAGCTGGTATTGCCATTGTAGAGGGGCAGCATGGGGCGCATTGAGCAGAAAAGCGAGGGGACGGATTTCCTCAAAAGTCTGGGGTTTCCTACTCTTGATGTTCACGATACCTTCTCCCATTTTGATTTTACTCTGCCCGGACGAAGGGTTCTGTTGATAGGGCCCATGGGTTCAGGGAAAACAGAATTCGCCGCCCGTGTCTGGAGGGATGCAGCCATTGCCCAAAAGAAGGGCGAGAAGGTTCGAAGGCAGACCAGCAGCGCTGAAGTTGACCGACGCAAGGTCTTCTTCATCCGTTCTGAAATCGATGGAGCACGTTTTACCGAATATCCTGAGGATGCTCTCTGTTACCGCAGCGGCTATGTAAGTTGCGGGCAGAACATTGCCCGGATACGGGACTCCTTCGGTCTTGAGCAAGTACTGGCCGACAACCCCACAGTGGGGACCTTCATCATCGATGAAGCTTCCTTTTTCGATGAACGGCTTGCCTACGTGGTACGCAATCATAGCTATGAACGCGGGGTGATGTTCATATTCCCCACCCTGATACTCAATTTCCGAAGGGACTTGTTCAACTCTACTGCACGTCTGATGCTCGACATCGCCACCGATGTCATTCCTCTTACCGCCTATTGCGAGCATTCTGATTGCATCAACGATGCCTTCTATACCTATCGCTACTATCAGGTGGAGGGAAAGGAGTGTCCCGCTCTTTACTTTGACCCCTTGATCATCGTAGGGGGGGATTCGCATAAGGACAGCACCTTGGAACCCAACTATGCTGCCAGATGTGATGAGCATCACTATCTGCCGGGCAAAGAGTATACGTTCTTCCATCTCAAGCCTCTTGGGGAAATGGCAGCGCGCGGAGAGGAAAAACCCTTGCTTGCCGAGCTTGCTTCGTTGAAGAACGACATCGAGCGCTCGATGCTGTACCAGAATTTTTGTGAACGATATCGGGGAAAGCGGGATGAAGAGATTTTCTTCAATGCCCTCAAGCCTCAGAATATTGCAGAGAAGGCTCTTGTTTTCCTGTTCTGTGAGCAAAACTTGGTACCCGAGGAACTTCTGCTTCGCCTGGTCTCCCAATTGGACCTGGATACCGCATACCTTTCAAAGGTGCTCTCGGACAATAAGCGACCAGTCTCATTTGCACAGCCCTTCTTGTTCTAGAAGGGCTGAAATGTACAAAAACTCGACAAGAAAGAACCTTGAGAGCTCAAGGTTCGTACATCAATATGTTCGTAGGAGTCCTAGCGTTTCGACCAAGGTGGCCGTGTTCAGGTCCTCCAGCAGGGCGGGAACTTCGATGGACCTTCTTCTCAGTTCAGAAAAGAGGAATTTCCAATCGAGTACACCCTGTCCTACCGCCAGGTCCCCTATCTTGAAACCTTGCTTGTTGAGCTGGTAGTCCTTTACATGAAGCGCCGCAATCTTGGAACCGAAGGCATCGAGGGCGGAGAGGAAGAATTCTCGCTGGGCCTCAAACGAAGGAATGCCGCGACAGCTTCCATCCTGTTCGGGAATGCCGATCCAAGGAACCAGGTTGGTTGGATCGTAGATGACCTTCAGATGGGGGGTGTCGAACGTATTTACCAAGTCGGCCATGCGCTTGATGGTGCTGATAGTGTGTTGTTTGCTTACTGCTTCTATACCAACGATGGCGTCATATTTGACTGCTGCTTCCAAAAGTCGCTCTATGCTTCGATAGAAGACATCAAGCACTTTTGGATCTGCAGTCCCTGGATGGTAGGAACAATCAGGATTGAGTGATCCAGTTTCTGTTCCTACGAGACGACAGCCGAGGAGTTTTGCATATTTGAGATGGTTCTCGAACCGGCTCAACTGTTCGTCCCTCTCTGCCTTGTCCGGATGCACTGGATTGATGTAGCATCCAAAGACGCCGACATACGCGCCTTTGGCCTGCAAGGCATCGCGGATGCCGACAATGAAGTCCTCGGTATAGGCATTGGCCGATGGGGCTTGTGTAAGAGCTTTCTTGAGTGCGAGCTGGATGGGGACCGAGCTCCCATACTTGCCAACCTCGGTTGCAAGTTCTTCGATGGTGTTGAATGTGCCCAGATCATGGGCTCTGAGTCCTAGCTGTTTCATAGCTTATGATTGTAGGTGCAGAGCTCGTAAAAGTAAAGGAATGTGAGGAGAGAGAGATGCGAGAGTACACGTTGAAAAGCTTTGGGGCCGTTGGTAATGGCCAACAGAATGAGAGTGAAGCGTTTGCCAAGGCACTTGCCGCTCTATCTGATGGTGGGGTGCTCCATATCGAGGAAGGGACTTATTTGACAGGGCCGTTGCACATACAGGCCAAGGGCTTGGTCCTCGAGCTGGATAGAGGTGCGGTCATTCAGTTCATTGCAGATGAAAACCTCTATACCCCGGTTTATTCCCGCTGGGAAGGCGTGAATTGTTATTGCATGCATCCTTGCCTGCTCATCGAGAATTCTGATGGTCTCATCGTGCGTGGTGAGGGAATCATCGATGGAAACGGACAGTGGTGGTGGGATACTGCCCACAAAAAACGTACTACCCAGAAGGGGCCTGTATCGGCGATGGAAAACGAACTTTCCCGCCTCAATCCAGGCTATGAGCGTCAGAGCGGTGGTGGTGGGGGAAGGCAGAGTCAATTCCTGCGTCCTCCTTTGGTGCAGATTCTGAACAGCAACAATGTAAAACTGGAAGGTCTAACCTTGCAGAACAGCCCATTCTGGACACTGCATCCGTTGTACAGTACCAATTTGATATTCATGGATTTGAAGGTACTCAATCCCAAGGATGCTCCCAATACCGATGGAATCGATGTGGATTCCTGCCGGTTTGTCACCATCAAAAAGTGCTTGGTGGATGTCGGTGACGATGGAATTGCCCTGAAGAGCGGCAGTGGGCCCGATGGAGTTGCCACCAACAAGCCGACAACCGACATTCTTATTGAAGAGTGTACCGTCAAGAGTGCCCATGGAGGGGCGGTCATAGGCAGTGAAACGGCTGCAGGTATTCGAGATGTACGGGTACATGATTGTCTCTTTGACGGGACTGACCGGGGAATTCGGATCAAGACACGAAGAGGCCGTGGTGGGGCAATTTCCAACCTTCACTTTTCTTCAGTGCGAATGAAAAACAACCTCTGTCCTCTCACGCTGAACATGTATTACCGTTGCGGCAGCCTCGATCCCCAGGATTTTTCCTTGGAGAAGTTGAGCATAACAGATACCACTCCCAGTATCGAGGGAGTGACCATTGAGGATTGCTACAGTGAGGATTTCACTTCCTCCGCTGCCTTCATCGTAGGCCTTCCCGAGTCTCCCATCAGGGATCTGGTAATCCGCAACTGTACCTTTACGGTAGCCAAGACAGGGCTTACTCCGGTTGATGAGAGTGAGATGTATGAAGGCCTGCCCGAACCCCAAGGGAGGGGAATCAGACTGAGGAACGTACAGTTGTCCATTCAGGATGTACAGGTAGAGGGCGTAGAGTCCGCCTTGGTTGTTGAGGATGGGGTGGAGCTGCATAGCTAGAAGTAGGGGCAAAGCGTACTCAAAATTGTTTTTTGGTATAGGACAAGGACAAATAAATAGGCTGCGATTGCAGCCTATTTTGTCACGAAAGCGCTTATGCTTCGCTCTTGTTGAGCAACCGGACACGGTCGGGGGTGAAATCGATGGACACATTTTCCCCTTCCTTGAAGACTTTCTTGGCATGGGGGTCGTCGATCTGTACCAGAACCTCACCAAAACTGGTGTTGATGAAGGCTTCCAGACTATGCCCGAGATAGACATTCATCCTGACCTTGCCTTCGATCTTGCCTTGTCCGCTCTCAACAATACGCAGTGACTCGGGTCTTGCCATCAAAACGGCTTCTGACCCTACTTCTACGTTGTCGGCCGAGCGTTCAACCAGAACTTCCTTCCCCCCGAGTTCGCAGACCCAGATTTTTTTGTCATGTTTTTTGACCTGTACAGGGAAGAATGCGGCTTTCCCGACAAACCCTGCAACAAAACGGGAGTTGGGATCCTCATAGATTTCATTCGGGGAACCTATTTGGCGGATATACCCGTCTTTCATGACTACAACGCGGTCAGAAAGACTCATAGCCTCGACACGGTCGTGCGTTACATACACGGCAGTAATGCCCAACTCTTTCTGGATTTTTCGGATTTCGATACGCATCTGCTCACGAAGCAGGGCATCGAGATTGGAAAGCGGTTCATCGAGCAGCAGTACCGATGGGGTGACGATAAGGCTGCGGGCTAGGGCGACACGCTGCTGCTGACCACCTGAGAGCTTGGAAGGAGCGCGGTCCCCATAGCTGGCAAGGCCGACCAGAGCCAGTGTCTCATTGACCCGTTTGGCAATCTCCTCCTGGGGAATCTTGCGCAGCTTGAGGCCGTAAGCCACGTTGTCGAAGACCGTCATATGAGGAAAAAGACCATAGCTTTGGAACATCGTGGCGGTATCCCGCTTGTTCGGAGGCAACATGGTCACTTCCTCATTGCCGATATAGATTTTTCCTTCTGTGGGCAACTCGAAGCCGGCAATCATACGCAAGGTGGTAGTCTTGCCGCAACCGGAAGGCCCAAGAAGGGTCACCAACTCGCCAGGTTCGATGATAAAGTGAGAATCATTGACTGCGATTACGTCAGCCTTTCCTTTTACGTCCTTGAATTTCTTGGTTACATGCTCAAGGGTTACCGATACACTTTTCTTTTCCATGGATCACCACCTTAGCGGGTTGAGATAGATTTCTGGGTGAGCTTGTCATCACGAACCACGATCTGCATCAGGGCCCAAACAGAGAGGACGATGAAAATCAGGACGGTTGACAAGACGCTGGCTAGACCGAACCTGAGGTTTTCAGAGAAGTTGAAAATCAAGACGGTCAAGTGATTCCAGCGAGCCGATATCAAGAAGATGATGGCACTGACGGCAGTCATGGAACGTACAAACGTGTACGACATGCTGCTCAAGAAGGCCGGTCGGATCAACGGCAGAACAATTGTCTTGAAGACGGTGGGCACATCAGCACCCAAGTCTGCAGCCGACTCCTCGATGGCCGGGTCTATTTGATGGAGGGCTGTGATGCCGTTCTCAAGACCAACCGGCAATTCGCGGATTATGTAGTTGATGACGATAATCGCACCGGTTCCCACCAAAAGCAGCGGTTGCTTGTTGAAAGCCAAAACATAGCTGATACCGATCAGGGTACCGGGAATGGCGTAGGGAGTCATGATCATCATTTCCAAGAACCGTTTGCCCGGGAACTTCTTTCGCACTATCAACATGGCACTGAGCATGGCCAACAAACCTGCAATCGGGGTGGCGATGAGGGCCAAGGTGACCGTATCGCGGATGGATGTCCAGCCTCGCGAGAGGGCTTCTCCCCAGTTTGCAAGGGTGAAGGAGTAGTCGATACCCCAGTTGACCACAAAGCATCCTGCCACGATGGTCAAGTACAGAGCGCCGATGAAGCCGATGAAAGCCCACGATCCGATCTCCAGTACCATGCGCACCGGTTTATTCGTCAATTCAGTGAGGTTGGTGGAGGGCTTGCCGGTAACTGTTACGAAGCTCTTCTTCGACACCCAATTGCGCTGGATGAGGAAGGCGGTCAACGTAGGCATCAAGAGGATGAACGAAAGAGCCGAACCGGCTCCAAGGTTGCTGCGCCCGGTAACCAGCATATAGGCTTCAGTAGAAAGCACACGATAGTCACCGCTGAGCAGCAAGGGGTTGGCAAAGTCTGCCAGGGAATTGGTGAATACCAGAAGCCAAGCAGAGAGTATGCCAGGAGCTGACAGGGGCAGGGTGATCGACTTGAAGGTCTGCCACCTGGTGGCGCTGAGATCAAGCGAAGCATCCTCAACGGTGGAATCGATCTGCCTGAGCACTCCGCTGATCGTCATGAAGGCAATGGGGAACATACCGATGACCTGGACAACCGTCAAGCCTCCCAATCCATAGATGGAGGTGTTCAGATGAAGCAGTTGCTTGCTGATCAAGCCATTGTTCCCGAAGAGTAGGATGATGGAGAGAGACAAGGAGAAAGGCGGGGAAATGACCGGCATGGTAGCCAGCGTGGTCATCAGCTTCTTCTGCTTGAAACTCGTTCTCTCTATAAGGAAGGCGAACATATACCCTACCAAGGTAGAAATGGTGGCTGTCAGGATGCCAAGCCTGAGTGAACCCCACAGGGCAACCAAATAGGTGGGTGAGAGACTTTCCTTCCAGGTTTGCAGGCTGAAAACACCGTCCTTCATGAACGACAGGCGAACTGCCTCAATCAAGGGATAGGCAATGAACACCAATACGATGGCAAAGAGTCCGAGGACCATGAAGCCTGTCATCGGGTCTCGAGTGAAGGAAATGACTAAAAGGATACCCAAGAAAACAACAGCTGCTACAATGAAGAGGGTCCTGAGCAAGTTGTTGAATCCGGTGGCTGTACTGGTGGGAACGAGAATCATGACCGCCCCGGAAACCTGATAACCGGTTTCATCGATAACCGGTACAAAGTAGACTTGGCTGTCAGTCACCTCGAAGCTGTGAACATCGGGATCGATACTGTAATCTGCCTTATAGGACGAGCCTAAACGCATTGGTTCAAGGTAATACACACTTTCCAAGGCTTTCTGGAATTCCGCATTGGGTTTGTTTGCCTCAAAAAGTGCAAGTGTTGTTTGCGATCCGGTCAGGGGGACAAAGTCGAAGGTCAGCTCATCAAAAGTCAGATAGAGTGCTCGTGAGCCTGGAATAATATCCTTAACCGTAGGGATCCATGTTTCATAGGCGAGGTTTGTGGTTTCTTCGGGTACTGTTTGGGCGAACAGTTCAATCTCATTGAAGTTCCGCTGCTCTTCATAGCCCCTAAAGTTCGAGGAGAGCGTACTATACATCCAGAAGTCGGCCAGCAGGAAAATCAGTGCCGCAGCACAGAACTGAAGGATGCGTTTTTTTGTAAACATCGAATCATTCCGTTGGGACTACACACCCTGCAAGGGTTGCTTGCAGGGCGGTAGGAAAAGCCAAATTACCTGATGGTAATTATCTCTTGTTGCCGATCTCATTAGTCCAGCGGTCGAGCAATCTGGTCTTGTTGACATTGTCTCCGTCCCAAGCCATATCCTGAGCAACGGTCTTGATTTCGTTGATGGAAAGGGCATCGGGATGCTTAGCCGAACCTTCTGCTACCAATACTACGTACCACTCGGTGAACGTTGATTGTGCAACGGGGCTGGAGAGGATCCAGTCGTACAGCCTCTTGGCGTTGACAGTATCCTTGCCGCCCTTGACCAGGGACATGGAAGCAAGTTCATAACCGGTTCCTTCGCTGGGAGCGGTGATGACCACAGGAGAACCAGCAGCCTTGAGCTTGACCTGGTCATGAGCATAGCCGATTGCTACGGGAATCTCACCGGTTGCAACACTCTTGCCGGGAGCAGATCCGCTCTTGGTGTATTGGTCGATGTTCTTATCCAGCTCTTTCATGTACTCAATCATCTTGTCCTCGGTGCCGAAAATATCGAGCATCGTGGTCAGGACGTTGTAAGCAGTACCGGAGGAGTTGGGGTTGGCCATGCGGATGTAACCCTTGTACTCGGGCTTGAGCAGGTCTGCCCAGCTCTTGGGAGCCTCAAGGCCAAGTTCCTTGGCACGGTTAAGGTTGGTTACAAAGGTAAGGGGTCCAACATAGAGGCCGATGAAGTAGTTTTCAGCATCGCGGAACTGTGCGGCTGTCTTGCTGGTATAGCGGCTCACGTACGGAGTGGTCAAACCCTTGCTCTTTGCAGTGATGTGGTCAAGGCCTACACCGCCGACCCAAATGGATGCCTGGGGATTGGCAGATTCAGCTTCCAAACGAGCAACAGCTTCACCACCGCTTAAGCGGACGAAGTTTACCTTAATGCCGGTTTCAGCCTCGAAGAGCTGGAAAAGTTTTGCAGCAAGGGGTTCCTCAAGGGTGGTATAGGCGTTGACGCTACCAGATCCGGCAGCAACAGGGGCGGGTGCGGCAGCGGGAGCAGGAGCTGCAACAGGGGCGGGGGCAGCAGGGGCAGCTTCTTGGCCGCCCTGTGCAAACAGAGCAGGTACGAGCATGACAAGTACCAGCAGAATTGCAAGTGTTTTTTTCATTCTTTCCTCCAAATTACATTCCGCCATCCTTATGGATGCGGTCTAAAACATAACATGATACGTAATGCTAAGCTGTCGCAACAGAGCCGTCAAGACAAATAAAGCCAAGGGCCAAAACAGTCACGTAATCACAAAATCAATCTATGGTAATCAACTTGTGAAGTAGTCTGAAAGCCTAATTTTCGATAGAGAGATAGGGCGGGAGGGTTCTGGGAATCCACTTCAAGTTGAATGGTAGCAGCATCCTGGAACAGGACGTCGAAGGCTAGAGATAGCATATGCCTTCCCATCCCTTGGTTCCTGAATGCATGCAAGATCCCTACACCATGAATAACCCATACACCGTCTTCCAATAGAGCGTTCATAACTCCAACGGCTGTTCCTTCTTGACGGTAGAGAAATGTTTTTCGGTCGCTTTGGTTGAGCAGATAGGTCAGAAAATGGGCACTCTCATCGAGTGTCTCTTCAAAGGCATCACTCATTACTGCAATGGTTTCTTCTTTGCATTGCTCAGTAACCAGCTCAAGAGTCCCCACTGTATCCTTGTTGTTCCAATGTTGCTGTTCAAGGGTCATCAGGTACTCGCTGCGATCCAGTTCGGGATACCGCTTCTGTAGATAGGAAAAGCCGCTTTTACTGTTCAGTTCTCGTTGGAAAAGTGCTTGGGTGAACGAATATGGCCTATACAGGGTGAGTGCATGTTCCACAAGCAAAGTAAAACAACCCTTCCTACGATGATCGGGATGGGTGAAGCCGTTGAACTCCACTTCCTTGCGGCTGGGCAAGAATGCACCAAGAAAGCTGACCAGCTGGTCATTCTCATACCCAAGGAAGAAACAATCCAGGTCCTTGTATACATTCATTTCCGATGAAAGAAAGACGTGGTTCTCCAAACCTTCAGGAAGAAAGGAGAGGCTCTGTAGTGTTTCAATTTCAGAAATCTGAGTTTTGGTAAGCATATAGCTTTGTATAATCTGCATGTGCCTACTGTATAAAAGAAAACGCCGGTTCCGCTAGAGGAGAACCGGCGTCAAATAGTCTTTTTTGTGTGTTATGCCTTGACCAGGTGTACAGCAAACCCGCTGAACTCCTGCTTGATGTAACAGACCTTGATCTTGCCCTTTGCATCGCGGGTGATGGTCTCTTCATTGACCGTGAACCCATGACGACCCAAGTAGGCAAGGGTGCGTTCGATATCGAAGCATTTGAAACCAAGGTGGCCGAGTCTGCCGTAGTACATCTTGGGTAGCACCTCGATGGTGGTATTCAGGAAGGTGGAGCTGTTGCCTACCTTCTTGACCATGCCGAACGCTTGGAGGGCGGCAATGGTCTTTTCAGCTTCGGCTGCATTCTCGTTGTTGATGCCAAGGTGTGCGAACTCCAGGCCCTGCAGGGCTACTACTGCTTCGCTGCACAGGTTGGAAATGGTATCCCAATCTTCAGCTTCGATGAGCTCAGGCTTGACCATCCATGAACCGCCGACTGCCAGCACATTGGATTGCTTTGCATAGGAGGCAAGATTTGCCGGGCTGATGCCGCCGGTAGGCATGAACATCAAATTGGGGAAGGGCCCTGCCAGATTCTTCAGCATATCGACACCACCGCTTACTTCAGCGGGGAAAAACTTGAGGGTGGACAGTCCGCGGGACAAGCCTGCTTCAATATCGCTGGGCGTACAGACACCGGGAACGATGGGGATGTTGTTCTCAAGGCACCAGTCTACAACGGAGGGATTGAAACCAGGGGAGACAATGAATTTTGCACCAGCTGCAACCGCTTTCTTGGCAAAATCGAGGTTGATCACCGTTCCAGCACCTACGAGCATCTCAGGGACAGCAGAGGTGATTTGCTTGATAGCTTCTTCGGCAGCTGCAGTGCGGAAGGTGACCTCTGCACAGGGAAGACCGCCCTTTACCATGGCCTTTGCAAGCCCTACGGCTTTGCTTGCATCATCAATTTTTACTACGGGTACAAGACCGATTTTGTGAATTTGTTCAAACAGTGCTTCGTGCATGGAGCCACTCCTTTATTTCAATTATGAAACGTTGTTTCAAAATAATATTGACAGACCAAAGCATACCCTCTATGATTTCAAATATCAAGAGGCAATGAGTATTCCCGACAAAAAATTCTAGGAGGCTTGCATGGGCAAAAAATATGTGACGTTTGGTGAAATAATGTTGAGGCTGAAGAGCCCTGGTCATGAACGCTTCTTCCAATCCCCTCTCTTGGAAGCAACCTTTGGAGGTGGCGAAGCAAACGTTGCTGTTTCGCTCTCCCTGCTGGGCAAGGATGCCAAGTTCGTTACTGCTCTTCCCGCCAATGCAATCGGCGAAGCCGCCGTACGTGAGGTACGCAAGTATGGTGTCGATACCTCTGCCATCAACATGACCAAAGGTGGCCGTGTCGGTATCTACTTTTTGGAGACCGGTGCCAACCAGAGACCGAGCAGTGTGGTATACGACCGTTCAGAGTCTTCCATTTGCTTGGCCAAACCTTCCGACTTTGATTTTACCTCCATTATGGCAGACGCTGCATGGCTTCATGTGACCGGCATCACCCCGGCTATCAGCCAGGATGCAGCCGACAGCTGTCTTGCCGCCATGAAGCAGGCCAAGAAGGCCGGGGCAACCGTCTCCATCGATTTGAACTACCGAAAGAAGCTTTGGAACTACGGCAAGAAGGCTCCCGAGGTAATGCGTGAGCTGGTCAAGTTTGCCGATGTCATCGTGGCGAACGAGGAAGATATCCAAAAGTGCCTGGCCATAGAAGCCAAGATCGATGTCACCAGCGGAGAGCTGGATACTGAGGTGTATAAGGCTCTGACTGAAGAAGTCAAGGCTCAGTTCCCCAACATCAGCGTCGTTGCTGTCACTCTGCGCGAGAGCAAGAGCGCCGACCACAACGGTTGGAGCGCAGCCCTGTGTGGAAAGAGCGGATTCTACCTCTCCAGACACTATGAGATTACCGATATCATCGACCGTGTCGGTGGAGGCGATTCCTTCTCTGCAGGCTTGATTTATGCCCTCAGCGAGTATGCAGATGATGAGCAGTATGTCATCAACTTCGCTGTAGCAGCCTCTGCTTTGAAGCACTCCATCGACGGAGATTTCAACCTGTCGACCAAGGCAGAAGTAGAAGCCCTGCTCAAGGGTGATGGAAGCGGACGCGTTCAACGCTAAGCGGCAAGCAAGTATTGCAACAGGCGATGGGGAGTTTTTTCCCTGTCGCTTTTTTTTGTCTTTACCAAACCTTTACCTTACATCCTCAACGTCTGTATTCAGGGATAGTATTGTTGCATCAGATGACAACAATCAAAGGAGTTGCATATGTACAAACATACGAGCATCATAGTTTTGGCACTGATCCTGGTTTCTTCGCTTACCCTCGCCGCACAGCCGATTGACGAGGTACAAACAACTACACCCGTAGCTTTACAGACTGCTACTGAACAGACGGTCGTTGGAACCGACGGGCTTCTGTACATGCGTGAAGAAGAAAAACTTGCACGCGATGTCTACCTCGCCCTCTATGAGAAATGGGGTGCCCGGGCATTTTTGAACATCGCGAATGCCGAACAGCAGCACATGGATGCAGTGGGAGCCCTGCTTGCAGCCCGCAACATTGAAGACCCCGTTGCAGGTTCTCAAGCCGGTGAGTTCAAGAACGCTGATTTGGCCTCGCTCTACTCCGTCTTGGTAAAGCAAGGCATGAAATCGATCTCCGAAGCCTATCTGGTAGGAGCCATTATTGAGGATTTGGACATCTCCGATTTGAAGGAGTATCTTTCAAAGACTACTGATGAAGCCGAAATTTGGGTATATACCAATCTCCTGAAGGGATCGGAGAACCACATGCGTGCCTTTATCAGACAGCTTGACCGGTACGGTGTTACCTACAAAGCTCGCTATATCAGTGAAGCAGAACTCGCATCCATCTTGTCAGGAAGGTGATTGAGCAACTGCCTCTAGTAAGCCTTGGGGAGTAATTTCCTGCTCCTTGCTGGAGAAAGCAAACAACTCCTCGGTTGCCAAAGCAATTTTGGTAACCGAGAATTGTTGTTCTTTTGGATAGATATAGTAGGTATCCTCCAAAGTAGATAGGTCGATGCAGTCTCCCTTGCCGAAATACTCATACTCGATATGGCAGGAATACATCGACAGTGGTGTCTTTGCAAGCAAAAAGCCTTTCTTGCCGAACATGCCTTCCAACTTGAAGCCCTGCATGTCATGAATCAGCAGAGCCTCACCAAGGGGAATATAGCCGTCGGCATTGGGGAGGGCTTCCACATATGCCTTGGTTTTCAGATAGTAGGTTCCCGCCTCTATTTGGGCTCTCACCTGCTTGCGTTCAAACTCATACCAATGGGGGATGTGGGAGAACTCGGTAACCAAGGTCTGTTCATCGTCAGCCTTCTGGACGGCTTGCAACTCTCCATATTCGGTCATCTCCCATTTCTTATGGCAGGATGAGCAACCGATATGGATTCCTTCGCTGTAGGTGGTGTACTCGCTCAAGCAGTGGGGACACTGATACAGTGGTTTATGCAGCCCCTCAGCCCGCTTTGCGTAGCTGATGCGGATTTGATTATCCTTCTGCCATTGATACTCATCATATTCGAAGGCTTTCCTGATGACCTCATTGATGTGGGCGACCGAACTCTTTGCCAAATCGTCCTTGTTGAAAAGCAGGCTGTAATCAGCTTCGATGCGATTGCCCCGATCCTTCAGATTCCATACGGGACTGTTTAGGTAGTGACCATGCATGTTGAGCATGACGACCGGAACCCCAAGCAATTTTGCCATTTTCCCCAGCGAGTCGGGTAACACAGCAGTGGTTCCCACCAAGGAGTACCTTGCCTCCGGATATAAGGCCAGGACATCCTTGTTGACCGCAAGCACTTCCCGGATTTGTCTGATTAGCTGTAAATCATTGGTGAATTTTCTCTTACAGATTCCCCCGGCATTGCGTAGCAGCCATTCGCGTTTGAGAAATCCGTCGATTGCTACCACATAGTTGGCCCGCCAGGGAAAAAGGGCGGCGGTGGTTACCTTGAAGTCGATAAAGGCATGATGGGTGCATAGAAGTAGAAATGGAGGCTTAATTCCATCCATGTTGGTACGATTGATTTTTAAACGGTGGGACCACACAGTCGGATAGCTTAACAACCAAGTCACAGGTCTAAGGAAGTGACGTTGGCGGAAGGGCTTCTTTTTCATATCGAATCGCTTAACTTGCTCTAGCTTCTCTAATCCAGTCATGAAGAGCCATCCTTCGGCTTTAATATACACCATGGTAACTTGTGTCGATTACCATGGCAAGTACCAAAGGCAAGGTCATTGGACAAGCCTCGGGATTTTTGTATGATGAGCCGATGGAGAAAATTATGGATACCCATACCTTATACAGCCTTGCCAAAGCCTATACCGATGCTGCTGTTGCTTCGGTTTTCTCAGAGAACGACCTCATGTGTGTCATTGCCCAAGACAAGACTCCCTACTATGTTTCGCTTGTCGATTCCGCCTTTGCAGCGTATCGAGGGGAGAAAGGCCTTACCGGATACCTTGCTCTCTCACTTTCCGATGAACAGAGTGATTCGTTTGAGTATATGGAGATGGAACAGGAGCAGGAATGCCTTCTGTGCCTTCTCAACAATACAAGACAGGATATTGAGGATGCCGATTATCAGGCTATTGTAGAGAGTGGAGTTCCATTCGAGGATGGTATGTATCCACAGTTCCGCAGCAAGCTGCAGTACCGATACCCTTGGTATATTGAGGAGAGCGAGGGTAGTGACCTCATTCTGATCCTCCGTGCCGTTCTTTTTGCAAAAGAGTACTTCGCCTCCTATAAGAAGACGGGCAAGACCAATTCTTTCTCCTACTGGCTGGATTCCCTGAACCTCAAAGAGAGTTCAGACAAAGAGTACATCCCCTGCATTGAAGAGCGGGATGGAACCTTTATTGTCACCGCAAAGATTCTGCAGGATGAAGCCTATGGATTCTCTTATCCCCAGGCATTCTTCACCGACGAAGAGAAACAACGCACGTATAAGCGCATGCGTTCAAAACCAGGAAAGATATTGTATGTTGCCACCGGGATGCTCCCCGAGCCGTTGCTTGGAGAGAAAGGCGGCCGACCGCTCTTTCCAATTTTCCAACTGGTGTATGACCCCCAGGCTCACCAGATCCTTGACATCTTCATGGTGGAGGATTATGAGAAAGAACACGGGTCCTTTATCAGCCATCTGCTGGAAATCTTTGAGAAAGAAGGAAAGCCGCAGGCTATCCACTGCTTTGGAAAGCGTACGCTGCCCCTCTTGGAAAAGATTGCCCCCCAGATGGGCATCATGGTAGTTGAAGGGGGACAGAATGAGGAACTCAATTCCATTCTGATGGATATGATGCATGACCTATTCGTTGAAGAAGGGAACGCCCATGAGCACCATCACCACCATGAAGAGGGCTGTTCATGCAATCATGACGGGGAACATCACCACCACCATGGGGATGGTTGCTCCTGTGACCATCATCACGAAGAGTAAGGGCCTGCCATGATATTTTTTACCGCATTCTCAGTCCTTTTTCCTTTGTTTGCAAAGATTGGCCTTGGATATGGTATTCGGAGCCTCAAGATTCTCTCTGAGAAAACCCTTAAGGAAATGAACAACGTGGTGTTTCGAGTCTTTCTTCCCACGCTGCTCTTCTCCAATATCTACAAGACTGATTTTTCCACCATCACTTCTTTCAACCTGTTGTGGTACGCAGTGCTTTCCTTGGTAGTGATGGTAAGCTTCTATATGCTGCTGATTCCCCGTTTGGAATCGGAGAACAGTAAACGAGGAGTATTGGTCCAGGGTATTTGTAGAAGCAACTTCATATTCTTCGGCATGCCGATGGCCGCCACCTTGTATGGAGGGACCAGTGCAGGTATCGCCTCCTTGATGGTAGGGGTGGTGGTTCCGGTAATCAATGTGCTCAGTGTCGTTGTTTTGGAATACTTCAGGGGAAAAAAACCTGATGGGAAGAAAATTCTCAAAGGCATTGTCCTCAACCCGATCGTCATCGGGGGAGTACTGGGACTGCTGTGTGCCATCACCGGAATCAAACTGCCTCAAAGCCTTGCAGGCGTAGTGTTTGAGGTAGCAGAGATTGCAACACCGCTTTCCCTGATCGTCCTGGGTGCTTCGGTGACCTTCTCCTCGGTCAAGGTGAACCGTAAGCCCTTGGTCATCGGGGTGCTGAATAGGTTGGTGATTGTTCCGGCAATCGGAATCACTGTGGCAATTCTTGTTGGATTCAGGGACCTTGAGTTGATCCTCTTGATGGCCATGTATGCCTCTCCGGCGGCTGTGTCTTCCTACACCATGGCCCAGCAGATGGATGGGGACGCAGAGCTAGCGGGGCAGATTGTCGTATTTACGACAGCCCTGTCCCTGCTCAGCTTATTTTTCTGGATTTCACTGCTCATGGCCTTGGGGTATTTCTAGGTCCCTATTGGTCTCCACGCTCGGGGACGATGCAGATAAAGACAAACTTCTCATCTCCTGCATTTGAGACTTGGTGGTCGGCGTCATCAGGTACGTAGGCCACCGAACCTGGGGTAAGCGGATAGTCCTTGCCTTCCATAAAGAGGTTTCCCTTTCCCTCGACTGCATACAGGATATGCTGCCACGGATGGGAGTGATGAGGGGCTTTACCCCCTTTCTCCAACGTAAACATCCGCATTACATGGTCCTTCCAGCCCTCTTTGGGGCTGACTAGGACCTGCTTGGTCACATATTCTGAAATCTGTTTTTTCTCGATGAGGTCGCGATGTGAAACAAACATGGTTTTCTCTCCTTCCTATACTCTGCCGATCAGACGATCAAGAACAAAATCGGTTCGCATCCCGGACTCACCGGTACTGGGACAAGTCCCCTTGCCGAGTAATTGGTCCACAATAGTCTGAATCAGAGGCTGGGCGACATGCTGCGGCGGTTCCGGAACAGCAATGGTTTGTACGCCCTTTTCGGTAGCAATCGTAATCGGCTGGGAAATATCCAGCACCGAGTAGGAAATACGGGCCTGCTCCAGATAGATGTGGGTTGTATCCTCATCCTTGAATGTATTGAAGCACCATAGCCCGGTACCCGGAATTCCTTGTTCTGTCTTGAAGTGTCCATATACCAAATCATCGGCACTATAGACCTTACTCTGGTTCATAGCCTCCCCATAGGCTTCACTGATGGGGCCAAGCAACCAGTCGATGAGATCAAGGGCATGGGACCCAACATCATGAAACTTTCCACCACCGGAAACTTCGGGGCGAACCCGCCAGGTTCCGCCATTCTGCTTGTCCTCTTCCTTGATGGCCTGCTGCATGAAAACATGCACCGCCCTTACGTCTCCGTACTGTTTGCTGTCTATCATATCCTTGATCATCAGGTACTTGGGAAGAGCTCGGCGGTAGTATGCACTGAAGAGGGGAACCCCTTTCTGCTTGCAGAAATCGACCATCTCCTTGCTCTGATACGAGGTGATGCCCAGCGGCTTCTCGCAATAGACCGGTTTGCCGCTTTTTGCAACCATCATGGTATAGGTAGCGTGGGAGTCGGGATGGGTGGCGATATAGACGGCATCCACTTCATCATCGTCGATTAGATCTTGGGCATTGTCATACCACTTCGCTATCCCATGGCGCATGGCATAGTCTCGGGCTTTTTGCGGTGTACGACTCGTTACAGCAACCAAGGTCGAGCCTTCGGCTTTCTGAAATCCAGGGCCACTCTTTACTTCGGTTACCGAACCGCAACCGATCATACCCCAACGAATTTGCTGCATGGCAGTCCTCCTGATACGATGGTACTCTACCAAGAAGAAAAAAACATCCCCGATTATTCAGCTCTGGCTTGTTTTCAGTTTTCCGTACAGCCAAGCAGTCTCGAAAGGCTTGCACAGGCTGCCAAAATTGAGGTGACGATTCTCTGCTTCTCTTCAGGATTGAACCTGAACAGCGGCCAAGAGACACTCATTGCGGCTACCGCCTTGCCTGTATAGTCCTTGATCGGAGCACCGATGCACAACGTTCCCATTTCGTGCTCTTCGTTGTCCCAGGCCCAACCTTGCTTGCGAATCAGGGATAGTTCTTCCTTCAGTGTTTGTCCATTACGAAGCGTGTTCGGGGTGAAGGGCTTGAGATGCACCCTGCCCAGATAGTCATTCAGCTCCTTGTCCTTCAACTCACTGAGCAGGATCTTTCCGATGGCTGTACAGTACAACGGAATCGTCTTTCCCACACGCGAGTACATGCGGATGGTGAAGGAGGACTCTTTTTTCAGGATGTATACAGCTGAATCATCCTCCAAAACACCCATGTGGACCGTCTCGCCCAGTTCTTCGCAAAGCTTCTGGGCGATAGGATTTGCAATCTGGATCAGATCGATATGCTCAAGACCATGGGAGCCTACGCTGAACATTTTCAGCGTAAGGCTGTACAGGTCGCTGGGATCGCGATAGACATACCCGAGGTTGACCAGGGTAGAAAGGAACCGAAGCAGGGTGGCTTTTGGCAATTTTGTTTCCTTTGCCAAGCTTTCCAGATTAATCGTCTGATGTCTGGAGAGCGTCTCAAGGATGGCGATGGTTCGTATGACCCCGCTGGTTTGCTGTTTCTCATTTCCTGTATCGGTTTCTTTCTTTGCCATCGGTTTACCCCTCGAAATAGGCTTTTGCATTCCCGAAGGAAATATTCTTCACCACATCGCCAAGCATCGGCAGGTCGTAGGGGACCTCGCCTTCCTCGGCCCAGGTGCCGAAGATGTTGCAAAGGATTCTTCTGAAGTACTCGTGTCGTGAGTAGGAGAGGAAGGATCGGCTGTCGGTAAGCATGCCGATGAAACGAGGGAGCAATCCGACATTTCCGAGAAGTCTCATCTGCTCTTCCATACCATCCTTATGATCGGCGAACCACCAAGCGGAACCGAGCTGCATTTTACCCGGGATACCATCCTGATAACAGCCCATCAAGGTTGCCAGCGTATAATAATCCTTGGGATTGAGCGAGTAGAGGATTGTCTTGGGAACCTCACCGGTTGCCGAGAGATTATTCAGAAAAGCTGAAAGAGAGGTGGCAAGTTCCTTATCGTGGGAAGCATCATAGCCGGTGTCAGGTCCAAGGGTATTGAACATCAGCCCATTGTTGTCACGGATGGCCGCAAAGTGCAATTGCATTGCGATGTCCCGCTTTGCATAGGCACGGGCAAGATGTGTGAGCACAAAGGTCTTATAAGCCTCCACTTCATCATAAGAAAGCGTTGCACCCGCCAATTTCTTGGCAAAGATTGCATTCACATCGCTTTCGCTCTTGAAGATGGCGGGAGCGGTTACCAAGGCATGGTCGGAAGCCTTGCAGCCCATGCTCACAAAGAAGTCGAGGCGGTCGATAAGGGCATCGACAACATCGCTTGCCTTCTCAATTTTCTTGCCCGAAGCCTTGGCCAGGCTGTCGATATAGGAGAGAAAAGTCTCCTTCTCAATGTTCAGGGCCTTGTCAGGACGGTAGGAGGGAATTACCTTCGCAGGGAAGTCGGATTGCTTGGCAATCTGAGCATGATAGGCAAGGTCGTCGGCAGGATCGTCGGTGGTTCCCACTGCATAGACCTTGAACTGCTTCATGATACCCTTGACCGAAAGGTTCTCATTTTCCTTGAATTGGCGATTGGCCTCTTCGAATATGGCCTTTGCGTTCTTGGTGTTCAATACCTCGTGGATGCCGAAGTACCGCTGAAGCTCCAGATGGGTCCAGTGGTACAGCGGATTGCCCAAGGCGTTTTCCATGGTGGAAGCCCAAGCCATGAACTTGTCGAAGGGATCGGTGTTTTTGCCGGTAACCAGCTCTTCGGGAATCCCATTGGCACGCATGGCTCTCCACTTGTAGTGGTCACCGCCAAGCCAGGCATCGGTGATGGTGGTAAACTTCTTATTGTTGGCGATTTCGCTCGGATTGAGGTGACAGTGATAGTCAAAAATCATCTCATCCTTGGCATAGTCATGGTAGAGAGCCTGAGCGGTCTTGGTCTGCAGTAAAAAATGTTCATCCATAAACTTTTTCATGATGATTCTCCTTATTGTACGTGTCCTCAGAGGATGACCCCGTCCTTGAACAGCGAAATTTCTGCGTATCCGTTCTCTTCATTCTTTGCCAGCGATTCTCCGCTTGCAACGCTTTGGATAAGGGAAAGAAAATCTGAAAGCACACTGGTTTCAGGTTCCTTGAGAAGCCGCCCGGCGTCGAAGTCGATCCAATTGGCCTTTTTCTCTGCAAGCTCGCTGTTCGAGGAAATCTTGATAGTCGGCACCGGAGCTCCAAGAGGGGTTCCCCTGCCGGTGGTGAACAGAATGATATGTGCTCCGCAGGCCGTAAGTGCTGTGGTGGAGACAATGTCATTGCCCGGACCGTTAAGCAGATTAAGCCCCCGCTTCTTAATCCGATCACCATAGCCCAGGACATCGGTGATCATAGCCTGACCGCCTTTCTGGATGCAGCCAAGACTCTTGTCCTCAAGCGTTGAAATGCCGCCGGCCTTGTTTCCCGGGGAGGGATTCTCATAGACCACCTGGTTGTGTTTGACAAAGTACTGCTTGAAGTCGTTGATCAAGGAGACTGTCTGGTTGTACACCTGTTCATCCACCGCCCGGTTCATCAAAAGCTGCTCGGCACCGAACATTTCGGGAACCTCGGTCAGGATCCCCGTCCCACCCATTGCAGTCAACTCATCGCAAAAACGGCCGACCAAAGGATTGGCGGTGATACCGCTCAGTCCGTCGCTTCCGCCGCACTTGAAACCTACGATGAGACTGTCCATACCGACATCCTCTCGAACATCGCCCTTCATGGTTTCATAGAGCTCGGTGAGCAAGCGCTTACTCTCAGCGAGCTCGTCGCTGACTTCCTGGGTGGTGAGAAACTTCACCCGATTTTCGTCAACGTTCCCAACAAGAGCTCGGAAAGAAGCCGGGGTGTTGTTCTCACAACCGAGAGAGAGGACCAACACACCGCCTGCATTAGGGTGGTGGACAAGGTCTGAAAGAATGGTACGCGTCGCCTCATGGTCGTCTCCCAGTTGGGAGCAGCCGTACGGGTGAGACCAGACATGGATGCCATCGTAGAATGGTGCTTTCTTTAGGTTTTCCTGTGCCCAGGCTACCAAATTTTCAGCAATCTTGTTGACACACCCTACGGTGGGGACAATCCAAAGTTCGTTACGGATGCCGATGGCCCCGTTGCTTCTTCGGTAGGCCTTGATGGTAGGAACCTTGTTTTCCCATACCTTCTTGCGCTCTGCTTCTTTCTGGGCGAATTGCGCTGACAGCGTGCGGTCGTACACATAGGTGGCATTCTCGGAAAGCAAGGTCTTGATATTGGTGGCATGAACATGCTCGCCGCTGGCTATATCCGTTATGGCATAGCCGATTGGAGCACCATACTTCATAACCTTCTCCCCTTTTGCAAGGTTTTTGAGTGCGAATTTATGTCCAGGGGGAATATCAGTTGCCAAGGTAATCTGGAGGCCTGCAACCTCCACCACATCCCCTTGTGACAGGGGACGGATGGCGACTGCAACCGAGTCTTCGGGATGTACCTTCAAGACGGTGTAGGTCTGCATAGTTGCTCCTTCTAAATTATACGAGAGAAGCGACGGCCTGCTTCATGCCGACAGTCCAAATGGCCTCTAGGTTTGCGGCCACGGCTTTCTCAAGCCCTTCGACCTTGGTCAGATCTTGTGACCACCAAGCGGTATTGGACAGCACAGCCTTTGCAAGACGCTGGGACTTGGCCTTCGGATTTCCTTTCTCAGCATAGAGAGCAGCAAAGGCGGCAAGGATTTCAGGACTGTCCTGGATCAAGTAGGTTTCTGATGCCCTGGTTCCCTTCAGAGATGAACCTTCATAATCGGTCCCTTCGTAGAAACTGATCAGAGCAGAGAGAGAAAAGACCAAACGCTTGGGCAGCTTGCCTTGCTTGGTGAAGTATCCCAGCAAGGAAGGGAGGTTTCTGGTCTTGAACTTGGAAACGGAGTTCAGTGAAATGGAGAGCAGCTGATGGGGATTGTACGGATTCTCAAAGCGCTCCAACACATCTGCTGCATACGCCTCGAGTTCCTCTTTCGAACCATCCATCGAGGGGATGATCTCCTCAAAGATTCCCTTGTACATGAACGGGTAGAGAAGGGCCTTGTCGGCAATGCAATCCTGAACGGTCTCATGACCTGCCTGATAGGCTGCAAGTACGCTCATGGTATGCGCACCATTGAGAATGCGGACCTTGCGGGTGCGGTAGAAGCTCATATCGTCGGTCCATACCACATTCAGGCCTGCTTTGTTGAACGGCAGCTCATCCTCGTGGAAATTCTTATGACATTCAATGACCCACAGGTGGAAGATTTCTGCTGAATCGAGGAGGTTGTCCTGGTAACCGAGTTTGGTGCAAATTGCCTCGGCTTCGGCTCTGGGATAGCCGGGAACGATGCGGTCGACCAGGGAGTTGCAGAAATCACAAGCTTCGTCGAGCCAAGTGGTGAAGCCTTCTTCGAGCTTCCACTCGGTTGCATACTGCTTGACGATGTTCTTCAGGTTGTCCCCGTTCTTGTCGATGAGCTCACAGGGAATGACGATCAGGCCCTTGTCCAAAGCTCCTTCGAAGGCTTGGTAGCGCTTATAGAGGAACGCGCAGACTTTGGCGGGGAAGGAAAGCGGCGGCTGGTCGGCCAACGTGTCCCCGCTGTGGTAGCTGATGCCGGCCTCGGTGGTGTTGGATACGATGAAGCGAAGGTCTTCGCTGGAGGCAAGCTTCATATATTCCTGGTAATCGTCGGCCATGAACGGGTTGAGACAGCGGCTGACGCTGTTTATGGTCCGATACTCCTCAACGGTCTTCTTGTTCTGTACGCCCCTGAGGACTGTGGTATACAAACCATTCTGAGCATTGATCATATCACGCAAGCCTCGATCCAAGGGCTGGACGAGCACTACGTTTCCGTTGAAGTCGGTTTTCTCGTTGAGGATGTCGATCATCCAATCAACGAACGCACGAAGGAAGTTTCCCTCACCGAACTGAAGAACCTTTTCTTTTCTTGCTACACTCTGGTGTACACTGGTGATTGGTTGCATGGTATTTACTCCTTTGCTGTGTTGATGTGTTACGTACTTTTTTTTTCTACCATACAGAACATGGGCCATGACGGCACACGTACTCTGCTGAAATACGATTCCAAAGATAACAGGGAGGGCGGTCTCGGCGGGGAAGTAGGCGATTGCCAGTACCAAGGCTGCACTGATGTTGCGCAGCGATGATGCGAAGGTAATGCTTTTGCTCTCTTCCTCTGCAAGGCCGGCAATTCTGCCAAGGGTATGGGAAATCGGATAGCCGATGACAGCCAGAAAGGCGCAGGTCAGGGCGATGGGCAAGTAAGCCCATGAGGCATTGGCCAAAAGACGATCCGAAACTTGTGCTGTATTGATAATAATAATGATAAAGAGGCCGATTTTTGAAAAAGGCTTGAGGCAGGGGGTGATATGGTCGTTCACCTTGCCCTTGGTAAGATTGTTGATCAGGATGCCTGCTACCGAGGGGATAACCACCATCAGAACAAGCGAGGCCATCATGCCCGCAGTATCGATACGAACCGAAGTGTTGGCAAGCAGGCTCACCGTGTAGGGGGTGAGAATGGGTGCAAGCAGGGTAGAGACCAGAATCAGTGTTAGGGAAAGGGCTCCGTTTCCTTTATAGATACCGCTCCAGATGTAGCCGGTTATTGCAGTGGGTATGGACATAAGCAAAATCAGACCGGTTGCAATCTCCTGTTGGTCCTTGAACACTACAGAGGCTACTGCGTAGGTAAGCAGGGGCATGACAAGGTTTGCCCCGATGACGAACACCAAAATGGCTTTAGGCTTTTTGACTACCTTGAAGAAATCGTTTGAATTGATGCCCAATCCTCCGATGAAGGTAATCACTGCAAAGAGGATGGTAACCGAAGGTTTCATCCATGCAACCCATGAACCAAGCAGAAGGCCCAGTACAACCCCACTGGGGGTAAGCAGCGGCATAATCCGGTCCAGATGAAAGTTCATGCGCCTGAGCGCTGCCTCGATGGGTTGAAATTGAAACATCGTTCCAAAGAATACCCTTCTCCTTGTTGGACTGTCAAGGCGAAATAACCTATGCTATAGTAAGACTGCCTGAAAAGGAGCCGCATGGTGCCCGAATCCCGACACAAGAAAATTGCCTTGTTACTCGCTTCCATTCATACCGGAGCCTCGAACGAGCTCTGGAGTGAGATAGCAAGGCTTGCCAAGACTTCTCATGCGTCCCTGTTTGTGTTTCCCGGGGGAAGGCTTGAGTGTGAGGAGAACCAAGAGTATCTTCGCAATGCCATCTACCCGCTGGTCAACGCCGACAATGTACAAGGAGTCCTAACCTGGGCTTCCGCGCTTGGCGGTTCTGTGCGGGTTGAGGAAGTGCAGACCTTTCTGGCAACCCTTGGAACGCTTCCTTGTGTCTCCATCGGTATGAAGCGAAAGGGCTATCCTGCGGTTTCCTTCGATGCTTATGCTGGAGTGCAGAGCGTCATTCTGCACTGCATCACCAAACACAAGAGCCGTAGAATTGCCTTTATCAGAGGGCCCCAGAACCATTATTCGGCGCAGGACCGCTATCGCGCATATTACGATGCGCTTGATCAGACAGGCTTGGTTTTCGATCCGCGATTGGCCTCCGACCCGCATCCTTGGACCGAGGGAGCCGCTGCCCTTTCCCAGTTGGTTGAAGAGCGGGGTCTCATACCAGGCAAGGATTTTGATACGCTGGCCTGCTCGAGCGATATGATGATGTTCGCCGCCGGAAAGCAGCTGGAAGCGTTGGGGTATTCCATACCCGGCGATGTCCGCATCGTTGGCTACAACGATAGCAGTGAAAGCCACCTGCTCAGGGTTCCTTGCACCACCGCACGCATGCCGGTCACCGAGCTTGCCCATATGTCCTTCGAACTGCTTTCCAACCTGCTTGAGGATGATACTGCCCCAAGCTTCGATATCCTGCTACCTTCACATCCGGTCATTCGGCAATCGTGTGGGTGCACCCACTCATTGGGCAGTACTGAACAAGCAAAACAAAGTGTGGGAACACCGTCCCTATTTTTAGCTTGGCTGGTACAAAGTTTCAGAGTCCACGATGCGACGATTCCCAGCATACAAAGACTGCTTGACGAAGCCGATTCTGCCGACGAGTTGTCCTATCTGTCTTTGGCAGAGGACTTGGTGTATCGGTTTCTTGATCGTGGAGGGGATCCAAACCTCCTTTCAGAAGCGTTGCATTGGTACACTACCTTCTTCGCCTCAGAGGCTTTCAAGCAACATAGGGCCAATTCGCTACGAGACCTTTTTTTACGTCAACGCGACTTGGTCGCACACCAACATGCCTATGCCTTATCTGTTCAAGCCAAGAGTCTTGATGCATTGAAGTGCGACCTTTTGGGGGTACGCAACCTCTCCTCAATTCCTTCTTTGTTGGCAACCCATGTTCGTAGTCTTGGCTTGGAAGCCGGGTATTTGGTGCTCTATGAGGACGACGAGAACAGCACTTTTATCGGAGGCTACGACGGGCAAGTCCATTTGGAAGGACAGCAGACGTTTGCCAAGCATATGCTGCTTCCTCCAAGCATCCAGAGCAATATCACCGAGGGTGTGTATGTGATAGAGCCACTGTTTATGGATAACCAACCACTTGGATACTTGGTGGTACGTACTACGTTGTTCAGCGGCAGTGTCATGGAAGAGCTCAGAACCGCCTTGAGCTCGGCAGTCAAGGGGACTTTCCTGCTGGATGCGGCCAACAAGGCACGTGAGGAAGCCGAACGCGCTCAGCGCGCCCGTACTGAGTTCTTTGCCAACATCAGTGAAGGACTGCGCAACCCCCTGGAGTCCATTCTGTCCTTGATGCAGGACAAAGATGAAACGTTGAAGGAGCAGGTTGGGGAGCAGCTTCGTACTGCCACCCATCTGCTGGATCTCACACTCTCCTATACCGGGGCTTTTGAGTTGGAACGCACCATTTTCAGTCCCTCTTCCTTGCTTTCCTCGCTGAAAGCCTCTCATGCGTTTAGTTATGAAGGGGAGGTCGAGCTTCCTGTCCTCCTGGGGGATCGGGCCAAGATTACCCAAGCGTTTGAGATAGTTCTGCAGTATATCCAAAAACAAGGGGGACAGGTTACCATCAGGGCTGAACTGCAAAGCCAGGGCCTTCAGTTCTCCTTCATCAGCTCCCATCTTGCATGGAAAGCCTCGCTGGGTAATCAGGATCCCTCACTTTCGCTTGCACAACGCATAATCCTCATGAGTGGGGGGTTGGTATCCCTGAAGGACAACCAAATCATGTTCCGTCTTGGTTGGCCAAGTTTGGGAGGAGACAGCATTGCATCTTCCTCCTCGGATCTCATGTACATCGGTGGTGAGTCGGAGAGTGAAGTCCCTTCCTTGTTCTCAGCTTTCAGCCAAGTCAGGCTGATGCATTCCTCATTGTTGAACAAGCAGAACCTTTCACAGCTTGAGGGTTGCATTCTTGGCTGGGATGGACAGCGCAGTTCTGCTGAGTTGCAGCTGGCACTCTACCTTTTGGCGCATCATCCAAGGCTTTCCAAAACTCCGATGGTCTGCTTTCACGCCCCCCAGGGATATGAAAGCCTTTCCTCATCGCTGGCCTCAAGCAAATTGGGCAACCAAGAGGACGGTGTTCTGGTGCTGATGGGAGCATTGGGCCATTCGTTGGCCGGACAGTTGGGCATGATGGACAATGTGGTCTTGTGCTCGAAGCAGGAAATCGAGGGTGTATATGCAAACAACAAGGTACGTCTATTGTTCAGCGATATCTTCGACCCGGTACTGTATGAGCAGCTTCGAAGGCTTTCTGTGGCTCCGATTGTCATCGTGCGGGAGCATTGGAAGCATGAGGAAGCCGAGCAGCTGAGTCTTATCCCCCGCCTGATCATAGCCCATCGCTGTGTGGTGGAAAGCAGTGAATTTCTCGCCCGCATTGTCCTTCTGCTTACCCATCAGGAGATTTTGCCTCCTCTGACCGGAGCTTTGGTAAAGCGTGCCATCGTCTACCTTGGTGAGCATGCAACAACTCCCATTTCCCGCTGGCAGCTAGCTGAGGCTGTCAATGTCAGTGAGGACTACCTTACCCGAATCTTCCGCAAGGAAATTGGCCTTTCGCCGTGGGATTACCTGAACCGCCATCGCATCCACTTGGCGACCAATCTGCTCAAGCAAAGCACTCTTACCATCAACGAGGTGGCAAGCCAGACGGGTTTTCAGGACCAAGCCTACTTTTGCAGGGTGTTCAGGAAAATCAAGGGCATGGCACCCACCAAAGTCAGAACCACAGCGCCCTGATGGGTGGTACTTGACGAAGAAATACGCTTTGCTCTACTATATCGCAGTGCGATGTATTGCACCTCGATATAAGGTGGTTGTATGGATGCTCATATCCGCAAAGTCTATGTCCCCATGACCGAAACCGGCTTCTATATTCTTTTGTGCCTGCAGCAAGAAATGCACGGCTACAGCATTGTACAAAAGGTGAAGGAGTTGACGAATGCAGAAATTCTGCTCAGTCCGGGGACCATGTATGGAAGTCTTTCCAAAATGGAAAAAGATGGATTAATCCGCTTTGTACGAGAAGAGGAAAAGAGAAAAATCTATCAGATTACCAGTCTTGGACTCGAAGTGCTCAACAAGGAACAAGAGCGTATTGCGCGTCTGTATCGGACGATGAAGGAGGTTTTGTGATGTCACAGCATAAACGGGAATTTAAGATATTTTCCATTGTTGAGTATGAGCAGGAACAGGAGTACTTGCGCTCCCAACACAAGAAAGGTTGGAAACTGGTCCATCTGACCTTTCCCGGTATCTACCGTTTTGAGGCCTGCGAGCCTGAGGACGTGGTCTATCAGTTGGATTATCATAAAGAAGGGTTGGGCTCACAGGATTCTTATGTCCAGATATTCAAGGATTGCGGATGGGAATACCTGTTCGACTTCTTGGGCTACAGCTATGTAAGAAAACCTGTCACCCACATGCAAGGCGAAGAGGAAATTTTCTGTGATGAGGCTTCACGCATGGATTTCATCGGCCGTGTCTTCAAGGGCCGCATGGTTCCTCTTTTGGGCATGTTCTTCCTGGTCATCATCCCTCAGACCATCCTGCAGGCCAGCTTCCTGAAATCCGAGCCACACAGAACGTTGTTTTATATATATGTAGTTCTATTTGCACTCTACCTGTATATCTTTATTCGCTTCTCATTGCAGTACCGCAAGCTCAAGCAACGGCTCAATTGACTACCGGATCCTGATGATTCCTCCTGCATTGACTGAAAGAGCCGAAGCGTTGGTGAATGAATCGTTGATTTCCAAAAGCACGCCTGCAAAGGTGGTGAAGTTGGGATTGATCAAGTAGTTGAACGTACCAATAAAATCGATGCAGAACTTTTTCGGCGTCTCGGAGATATCCACATCGAATGAGAGCAGTCCATCGACATACCATGGAGCACTTGGCGGGAGGTAACGTACCTTTCCCTGTAGATTGGTACTGAAGAGGAAGGTTGTGCTTCCATCAGACAGGAAGCCGGGAGAGAGGGTGATGCCTGCCTGGTAGTACAACTGGTCATGCATGGTGAAGTCGGCATATCTTCCTGCTAGGTCCAGATACATGGAGAACTCGGTGCTTGGCGACCAGTATGACCGATACTCCAATATCGGCCGCAATCTTGCCTCGGCTTCCCATCCATAGAACATTCCTTGGTACCGGGCTGCATCGAACTGATAGGTTTGCGCTTGGTCGAGGAAGAGGAACTCGAGCATCTTGTCCGACGCTCCATACGCATCAGCCAAGGCCTGGTAGTAGGCCTTGTAATTTTCGGTGGTGTAGTCAGTGAATCTATTCAGGTACTCGGCTCTCCGATAACGAACCTTTGCAGCTTCTTTCAGACGTTCAGATGTGGGATCAAGTCCAAGATACCTCATGGCGAGCTCCATCTGCTTCAGCAGTGTGATGGAGTAAATCCTTCCCACGCCAATTGCACCATACGGGGCGAAGTCCATTGAGGTAGTGCCTGAGGTAGTGGTAGAGAAGGCAAAATCTTGTATGCCGAAGCCGTAGAAGCCCTGCATGTCTCCAAACTTCAGCGAGTAGCTGCTGTAGGAGCCGCTTGCATCGATGTCAAGCGAGAAGCCGCCACTGCCGAATGACACGCTGTTGAGGTCGGCATCCAAGGAAAGGGCATTCGATTCTGTCTGGGAGAACAAGGTATAGGAGGAACCTGCTCCAATGTTGAAATCGAAGGCTGCTGTTGGAGCCAAGTCAACTACGATGCGTGCCGCCGAGTTTCCTCCAAGGCAACCAAATACGAATAGACTATCATACTGCATTGGTACGACGAGGCTGTACAAATCCAGTTCTGTAACAGCTTCCACTGATTCTGTTTGTTCAGCAATTACTGTTGGCAAAGAAAGAAGAAGAATCAAAGCAACAACAACAATTTTCTTCATGATGTTCTCCTTTGTATGGGATTTATCGTTCAAGACTTATCCCCTTTCGAGAAAATTGCACGAGAATTCGCCCCTTTTGTCTCTGCTACATTTTACTGCTTATGTCATAATTTTGGTAATATATCACGCATACTATGTGCCTTGATTCACCATGGTACTAGGACTCAAAATCGCTTGCGTTGAAGGAATCCAAGGGGAAAAAGTCGGAAAAGTGCAAGAGCCTCTCTGCATAATCCCCTTTCCTTTGCCCTATGATTAGGGTGTAAGGATGCATAAGCACATGGCAGAAAGAAGCAAATTCAATCAATTGATGCGGGACATCAAGCGGCATAGATCAGTCTATATCCTGCTTGCAGTCCCCTTTGTGTACTACATACTTTTTAAGTACGTACCCATTTTTAACGGACAAATTGCCTTCAAGGATTACATGGCCCTTGACGGGGTATTGGGAAGCCGGTGGATAGGGTTGGAACACTTCAAGACCTTTGTAAACTCCTACTACTTCGTTGAACTGCTGCGCAATACCCTGATGTATAGCTTTGGCAAGCTGGTTTTCAGTCTTCCGCTTGCCATCATCCTGGCCATCTCCATCTATGAGAGCAATCATCCCAGGCTGAGCAAGCTGGTACAGACCTTGGCCTACCTTCCGCACTTTCTCTCCTGGGTAATCATGTATGGTATCCTTCTGGCCCTGCTGGCTCCCGGTGATGGAATCATGAATGACATCATCAAGCTTTTCGGCGGCAAGCCCATCGATTTTTTGACGAATACCAATGCCTTCCCTTGGATTGTCATCCTCAGTGATGCCTGGAAGGAGATGGGTTGGAGTGCCATTATTTTCATTGCCGCCCTGATGGGCATCGACCCGTCGCTGTTCGAGGCTGCCCTGGTCGAGGGTGCGAACTCATGGCAACGGGTGCGGTACATCACCCTCCCTTCCATCAGGCCGGTCATCGTCATTGTTGTCCTGCTCAGGCTGGGAACTATTTTGGATGCAGGCTTCAACCAAATCTTTATGCTCTATTCGACACCGGTTCTCTCGGTTGCCGACATCATTGATACGTGGGTGTACCGCCAAGGTCTGCTGGAATTCCAGTTCGGACTCGCAACGGCTGTCGGTTTGTTCAAGGGGGTCATCGGCATGTTCCTGATCCTTGGATCCAATCGTTTAGTCAAACGCTTCGGCGGAAATTCACTCTACTAGGAGGTCGATGATGATGAAAAAACCCAACCGAGTCACCTCGGTCACCGTAAGACCCACAGCAGCCGACCACAGTTTCAACTTTGTTGTCGATGTCTTTCTTGTTCTCTTGCTGATTATCATTGCTGTTCCGCTGTGGAGCACGATAACCCTCTCCTTCAGGCCAAACGATTATATCGGCAACAATTTGGAGGGTATGTTCCTCGCTCCTTGGAATTGGTCAACCTCGGCATATAAGGCATTGCTTGGGAATGCCGGCTTTATTTTGGCATTCGGCAACAGTATCAAGATTCTCATCGGTGGTGTGATTACCGCCCTGCTGTTGACCATTCCTTTAGCGTATGTGCTTTCGATTCACAGCCTGCCCGGCAGACGATATTTGAACCTGTTGATCATTATTCCTTATGTATTCAATGTTGGGATGATTCCTTCCTACCTCTTGGTTACCAACCTTGGCCTGATCGACAAGCTTGCCGCCGTCTTTCTTCCTGGGGCTATAAGCACCTACAACTGCCTGATCATGCGATCCTTCTTTGAGGGGATCCCCAATGAGTTGAAAGAATCGTCACGCATCGATGGAGCCTCGGAGATACAGGTATTACTTTTGATCATCCTGCCTTTGAGCAAGGCGATCATTATGACTATCGGACTGTTCTACGGGGTATCGTTCTGGAACGACTTCTTCCATGCAATGCTCTACCTCAACAACAACAGCCTGCAACCGCTGCCGATTCTGCTGCGCAACATCCTGATGGCCAGCGGCATGAACGAATACGTAGAGGTGAACGCTTTCGGTGATGCCCCGGTTGCTGCAATAAAGGCCGCTTCGGTCTTTATGAGCGCAATCCCGATGATCATGGCGTATCCGTTCATCCAGAAGTATTTCACCAAGGGAACCTTGCTGGGAAGCGTTAAGGGCTGAGCCTGCTTTCCGGTTTGATGTATGTATGTTTGATTTGGTATTTCATTAAGGAGGATTTGATTATGAAGAAACAGTGTATCGTATGCATCGCCCTCATCGCGTTGCTATCTCTCGTCTCTCTCCCGCTTTTCAGTCAAGCAACTGCCGAAGCTGCAAAGAGCGCTGGTCCTGTGACCGTTGAATTGTGGTATGGTGCGGCAATCACCGAAGCCGGTCCGCCACCGGCTGACTGGGTTGGTTTCCAGATTATCAAGGACAAGTTGAACATCGATCTTAAGCTGACCGCGCTTCCTTCCAATGAGAGCGACCAGGACGTGAAGGTGCAGGCTGCAGCCGCTGCCAACAATCTTCCCGACCTGTTCATGGTCCGCCGCGATGTGCTTACCCGTCTGGTTCCCCAGGGCTTGATTGCATCGGTCGATGACATCTATGCAAAAATGCCGATTCGCACCAAGAATCACTACGACGATGTAAGCCGCAGCCATGCCCGTTTCAATGGCAAGACCTATGGTCTGTCCGATCCGGGTTCGATAATCAAGAACGAAGGCCTTTTGGTCCGCAAAGACTGGTTGGACAACCTTGGTCTTGCTGTTCCCACCACCACCGATGAACTGTTGGAAGTCATGCGTGCCTTCACATTCAAGGATCCGGATGGAAATGGGAAGAACGATACCTATGGCTATGGAGCTTTCCAGGAACTCAACAACTACGAAGCTTGGCCCGGGCGCCGTCTTGAGCCGATCTTTGGTGCATTTGGTGTAGATGGGACGTGGAACATGTCTGCCTCCACCGCTGGTCTGAACCTCCTCAAGCCCGAGTTCTATGATGCTATGTCCTATCTGAAGCAGATGGTTGACGAAGGCATTATCGATCCCAACTGGCTTGCCTATAAGAAGGACGATTTCCGTGCTGCTTGGAAGCAGGGTCGCTTCGGCCTCATGCGCGAGCAGAATGCTGCTTTTGCCGCTCAGTCCAACTATGCCCCGTTTGACAAGAACTTCCCCGACGGCCAGTGGATCGTCATCGATGCTCCGAAGGGACCCAAGGGCGAGGCTTCAATCGGACCCTACACTGCCAACTTCCGCATCTATGCTATTAGTGCCAAGGCTGAGAAAGAAGGCAAGAAAGAGAAAATTGCAGAACTTTTGGAGTGGATGGCTTCTGATGAAGGCTACTATCTGCTCGGTTGGGGCGTCGAGGGCGTGAACTATACCAAGGATGCCAATGGCATTCCTGTAGCAGCCAACCTTCCTGATGCAAACCTTGCTTTCAGCGCTCCTGGTGGTCAGACGGTCACTCAGCTGCGCAACATGGTGTTCTACAACGGTGACATCGAGCTGTATGCCCGCTATCCGAAGTACACCACTGCGACCAGCAAGAAGCAGATGTCAGCCCTTGATGTCATGCGCGAGATGCAGACCAAGGAATGGACAGCCGCCATTGGTTCGGATACCCTTCCGATCCCCAATGCAGACCTCAAGCGCTTCTACGAGCAGGGTCTGAGTGAATTCATCACCGGTAAGCGTGTCCTGAATAAGGACAACTGGAACAAGTGGCTTGACGAGTTCAAGAAGCTTGGTGGACAGGACTGGAATGACAAGGGCGTTGCCTTTGCCAAGGAAAACAACCTGCTCAACTAGCAGCAGCTTGCACGAATGGTTCCGACCACCTCCTTGTAGGAGGGGGTGGCCGGTTTCACGCTCGACAATAGGAATATACGCATGATGGACTGGGGTGAACACCTATCACTGGCTATGGCCGAAAGTGTGGTTGCACGATACAAGCCTTCACAGATGCGCTGGCATTATGAACATGGCTTGGCAATACACAGCTGTCTGCTGGTGGGAAAAGCGTACGGGAAGAAAGAATTCTTTGATTGGGCATATTCGATGTATGACCCCATAATCGCCAGTGACGGCCAGATCGCCACCTATCGGATGGGTGAGTACAATCTTGACCAGATCAATGCGGGAAGGAATCTGTTTGCCCTGTATGAACAAACCAAGGAAAAGCGGTTCTTGCTTGCAGCAAAGTTACTCAAGCAACAGCTGAGCGCCCAGCCCAGAACCTTGGGTGGAGTATTCTGGCACAAGGAAATCTATCCTTGGCAGATTTGGTTGGATGGTGTCTATATGCAAGGGCCCTTCAACGCCCAGTACTGCAAAGTCAGCGGTGACACTGCGGGCTTTGACGATATCGTTGACCAGGTGCTGAAGGTATATCAGGCACTGCATGACGAGAAGACAGGTCTTTTGTATCATGCCTATGATGAGTCGCGAGGGCAGCGGTGGTCGAATCTTGAGACCGGGCTGTCTCCCCACTTCTGGGGACGGGCCATCGGTTGGTATTGCATGGCAATCTTGGATAGTTTGGATTTCATCCCTGTCACCCATCCAAAGCGGGGCGAACTGGTAAGAATTCTTCTGTCCGTGCTCGATTCCTTGCTCACTTTCCAGGACGAGAGTGGTATGTGGTATCAAGTGGTGGACAAGGGGGGACAGGACGGCAACTATCTGGAGACCTCTTGTACCGGTATGTTTGCCTACAGCCTGCTTAAAGCGCTGCGTACCGGGCTTAGCTCCAAGGACCTTTATCGCAAACAGGCCCTAAAGGCTTTGGAGGGAATAAAGTCCACGTATTTGCGAAGTGATGAAAAAGGTCAGTTGCACCTCGGTGGTATTTGCAGTGTGGCAGGCTTGGGAGGCAATCCTTATCGTGATGGCTCATTCCACTACTATATATGTGAGCCGGTGGTGGAGGATGACTTCAAGGGGGTTGGGCCTTTCATTCTAGCCTGCCTGGAAGCAGAACAGAGTCGATAGGACTCATGGCGAAAGCTCCCGCAAGGGAGCTTTTTTGTCACAAAATGTAGTGTTTTCTCTTTGTTTGTCGTGTAGTGAACACGACATTGATTTCAATCAGCCACCTTTATTTACTATGAAGCGATAAGTGTTGTTTCTCAAATGGTTTGTGTATTTTTCTCTTGCATGTGACTACATTTCTTTGTTTGACAAGGCTACAGGGTGATTGTAGAATGATGCTACATAGACTCTTTGTGAATAAACACAAAATAGGAGAGAACGGAATGAAGAAACTGACTGTTGTGCTTTGTATCTTCCTGTTGCTCGGAACCGTGGCATTTGCCCAAGGTTCAAATGAGGGCGCAGCCAAAAAGAGCAATCTTCGCGTCGGAATGGTTACCGATGCTGGTACGATTGACGACAAATCCTTTAACCAGGGCACCTGGGAAGGCATCCTGAGGGCGAGCAAAGACTACGGTCTTGATGTCAAATATCTCAAACCCGCCGGAACTACTGAAGCTGACTATCTCAAGGAAATCGGCAACCTCGTAGACGCTGGTTACAATTTTGTAGTCTGCCCCGGATTCAAGTTTGAGACCGCGTTGTTTGAAGCCCAGGACAAATACCCCAATGTAAAGTTCGTCATTCTTGATGGCGAGCCGCACAATGCCGACTACTCGGTCTTCCGCATTGAGAAGAACGTTGTTGCCGTCTATTGGGCAGAACATGAATCCGGCTTCCTCGCTGGCTTTGCAGCAGCCCTGCAGGTCAAGGAAGGCGATTTCGGTTTTGTCGGTGGTATGGAAATTCCCGCTGTCCAGAAGTTCAACTGGGGCTTCCAGCAGGGCGTCAAGTATGCCAATGCAACCTTCGGTACCAAGATTGTCATGAAGCAGGAAAACAACCTGTATCAGGGCAGTTTTGACAACGTAAGTGCAGGCCAGCAGATTGCAGCTTCCATGTACGACCGCGGTGTTGACGTAATCTTTGCAGCAGCTGGTGGCGTCGGTGTCGGCGTTATCAACGAGGCAAAGAACCGTGCTTCCAGCGGCAAGAATGTCTGGGTCATCGGTGTTGACGTAGACCAGTACCCTGAAGGCCTCATGCCCAGCGGAAAGTCCATCATTCTCACCAGTGCGATGAAGTACCTCGACCGTGCTTCCTATGACATGATTGAAGCCGAGCTGAATGGAACCTATCCTGCTGGACAGGTGCTCCATCTCGATGCCACCAACGACGGCGTTGGTATTCCTGTACAGAATCCGAACCTCACCAAGAACGTGACCGATGAAGTTGCAAAGGTTTACGCAAAGTTGAAGAGCGGAGAGATCAAGGTTGCTGCTGTCGGCGACGGACTGTTCAAGTAAGTGCTTTCTTGATGCTATAATCAAGGGCCACCTTCAATCGGTGGCCCTTCTGTGCTACCTACGGTATTGTATATATCACACGCCCAGCGTGTCCTCATAGGGGAGTCCACCGATGAGTCATGTCATTGAAATGTTGAACATTCGCAAGGAATTTCCCGGTATCGTCGCCAACGATGATATTACCTTGCAAGTAGAGCAGGGGGAGATACACGCCATTTTAGGCGAGAACGGGGCAGGTAAGTCCACCCTCATGAGTATTCTCTTTGGCCTCTATCATGCCGATAAGGGAAAAATCATTGTGCGAGGGAAGGAAGTACATATCCATAGTCCCAACGATGCCAACGACCTTGGAATCGGCATGGTGCATCAGCACTTCCAGCTTGTGCACAACTTTACTGTTACGGAAAATATCATTCTTGGAAAGGAAGGCAAATTCTTCCTCGACCGTAGAGGTGCTTCCAAGAAGATCAAGGCCCTCTCTGAGAAGTACGGGCTGAATATCGATCCTGATATGGTCATAGAAGACATCACCGTTGGAATGCAACAGCGGGTTGAAATCCTGAAAATGCTCTATCGTGATGCAGAAATTCTTATTTTTGACGAACCTACGGCAGTGCTGACCCCCCAGGAGATCGAAGATCTGATGCAGATCATGCGCAACCTGGTAGCCGAAGGCAAGTCGGTCATTCTCATCACCCATAAGCTCAATGAGATTAAGGCTGTGGCTGACCGTTGCACGATCATCCGCCGTGGGCAGTTGATTGGTTTGGTTGATGTCAAATCGACAAGTGCCTCCAAAATGGCTTCGATGATGGTCGGCCGACCGGTAAATTTCAAGGTCGACAAGAAGCCGGCCCAAGTCGGCAGAGTCATTTTGGACCTGCATGACCTCAAGGTTTTGAATAATAAGAAACTGGTTGGCGTAAAGGACTTCTCGCTCTCTGTGAAAGCCGGTGAGATAGTCGGCATAGCCGGTGTGGACGGCAACGGCCAGACCGAATTGATAGAAGCCATCACCGGACTGAGGTCTATTGAGGCTGGCACCATCACTCTGGACGGCAACGATATTACCAATGCCGATGTCAGAAAGCGCAACGAGATCGGTATCGGTCATATTCCGGAGGATCGACAAAAGCGTGGCTTGGTCATGGCGGCTCCTCTCTCTAGTAATGTTGCCATCAAGGAGTACTATCACAGCCCGTTCAGCAAGAATGGACTGCTCGATGCAGAGTACTTGCATGAATATGCCCAGAAGGTTATCGATCAGTTTGACGTACGCAGTGGTGAAGGCATTTACTCTCTTGCCGGGAAACTCTCCGGAGGCAATCAACAGAAATTGATCGTCGGACGCGAGGTAGTGGCCGATCCCGAACTTCTGATTGCCGTCCAGCCCACCCGCGGGTTGGATGTCGGTGCCATTGAATATATTCACTCGCAGCTTGTGGCACACCGGGACAAGGGACACGCTGTCTTGCTTGTGTCCTTTGAACTGGACGAGATTTTCAATCTCTCCGACCGGATTGCCGTCATGAACAGCGGGGAGTTGATTGATGTAGTGAAGACTACTGAGACCAATGAGGAGGAAGTCGGTCTCATGATGGCGGGTGTGAAGCGTAAGGAAGGTGCCCAATGAAACCAATAAAACAGCGTGAGAAGCAAAGTAATGCCTTCCTCGTCGCCGCGAGTGCAACAGTCCTGGGGCTGCTCGCCGGTGCGATTCTGATGGCCTCGATCGGTAGCAACCCGTTTTCCGGATTCTGGTATTTGTTCCGAGGCGGCCTGATGAATATCGAGCGCATCGGCAATACGCTTGCAACGGCGACCACCCTGATGTTGGTAGGCCTTTCTGTGACATTCGCTTTTAAGACCGGTCTGTTCAATATCGGGGCTTCCGGGCAAATGCTCATCGGAGGTTTGTGTGCAACCTTGGTGGCTCACAAGGTCTTCCTTCCCCGTCCTCTTTTCTTGATTGTGCTCATCGGCGCAGCCCTTTTGGGTGGTGCTCTTTGGGGAGTGATTCCTGGATTCCTCAAGGCAAAGTTCAACGTACATGAGGTGGTTGCGGCCATTATGATGAACTGGATAGCCTACTGGTCGATCTACTATTTCATCCCCGCCTTTCTGAAAGGACCATCGCTGGAGACTGAGAGTGCCAGTATTGCCGTAAGTCAATCCATGCGCTCGCCTTGGTTGACCAAGCTGTTCAATGGTTCCTATATGAATTTGGCCTTTTTTGTCGCTATTGCAGCTGTGATTATTGTCAAGTTTATTTTGGATAAGACTACCTTGGGCTTTGGTTTGAAGGCGGTGGGATCGAACAGGTTCTGTGCCGAATATGCAGGGATTAAGGTGAACCGCAACGTGGTCATTTCCATGATGATCGCCGGTGGTCTTGCCGGCCTTGCAGGCCTTTCCTTTTATACCGGATACTCACGAAACATGCAGATCGGTGTCATGCCGGCACAAGGTTTCGATGGTATTGCCGTTTCCTTGTTGGGAGCCAGCACCCCCCTTGGTGTTTTGCTCAGTTCGTTGTTTTTCGGTATTTTACAGTCGGGCAAGGGATTCATGAATGCCATGACCAGCGTACCGCCTGAAATTGCCGATACCATTATTGCGGTAATTATCTATTTCACTGCAACGAGCGTGCTGTTCAAGCGGTTCTGGGATGCAGTGCTGAAGAGGCAAGGGAATAAGGCGAAGCGTAAAGCAGCACTATCAGAGCCCGCAGTGAAGAAGGAGGGTCAATAATATGTGGAATACCCTAGTCAGCATTTTCCCCTATGCCATTGCCTATACCATTCCCATGTTGATGACCTCCTTAGGGGGCTTGTACAGTGAACGAAGCGGTGTCACCAACCTCGGTTTGGAAGGCTTGATGTTGGTAGGCTACTTTGCCAGCGCCATAACCATCAAAATGACTGAAGCCACCTTGGGTGTGCAAGCCCTTCCTGTCGGTATTCTTGTCGGTGTTGCTGCAGGAGCGATATTCAGCCTCTTGCATGCGTTTGCTTCGATCAACTTGAAAGCAGACCAGGTCATCAGCGGGACGGCCATCAACATGTTGGCGGCTGCTTTGACCGTGTACCTGGCCAGAACCATCAGCGGTAGCGGAAACGTCCGCATCCTGATGGGTATCGTGCGCAAGAACATTCCTGTTCTTTCACAGATTCCCATCATAGGGCCGCTCTTTTTCAGCCAATCCTATTGGACTACCTGGCTATGCCTGGCCATTTGGGCACTTTCCTGGATTTTGCTGTACAAAACAAGTTTCGGCCTGAGACTCCGGGCGTGCGGTGAGCACCCTTCAGCAGTAGCGTCTGCTGGTGTAAATGTCTATCGAATGCGCTATTTCGGAGTAGTCATGAGCGGTGCCTTGGCCGGCTTGGGTGGTTCAGTTATCCTGATCACCTATTCAGGAGAATTCAATGGTACGGTAGCCGGTCTGGGCTTCCTCTCCATTGCAGCCTTGATTTTCGGACAGTGGAAACCACTGGGGATTTTGGGAGCAACCTTTTTCTTCGGCATTGCAACGACCATTGCCAATGTCAGTCAGGTCATTCCCTCGCTGTCTGTCATCCCCCCCGTTTTCTTCAAGGTCTTCCCCTATATGGCAACCTTGCTCGCCTTGGTGCTTTTCTCGAAGAACTCTGCAGCCCCGAAGGCCTCGGGTGAACCTTTCTAAGTAGTACGAATCGGAGGAAATAATGGATAAACTTATGGATAAAATGCAGGAAGCTGCAATGTATATCACTTCTCGCATCGGCAATGATCCCGTGCAAATCGGCATGGTTCTTGGCAGTGGTTTGGGTGGCTTGGCCGAAGAGCTCCAGGACGCGATTGCCATCTCCTACAAGGACATCCCGTATTTCCCCGTCTCAACAGTCTTTGGACATAAAGGGCGTTTGGTGGTGGGAAATCTGGAAGGCAAACGGGTCATGTGCATGCAGGGCCGCTTTCACTACTACGAGGGCTATGGAATGGACCAGGTGGTATTCCCGATTCAGGTCATGCATGCCTTGGGTATCAACAACCTCTTGGTTACCAATGCCGCCGGAGGAGTGAACACTTCGTATAAACCCGGGGATTTGATGCTGATTACCGACCACATCAAGTTGATCGCAGACAGCCCTATGCGCGGGCCCAATTACGACAGCTTGGGCGAGCGATTCTTCGATATGACCAACGCCTATGATAAGAAACTCTCTGCATTGGCGCGTGAGGAAGCAAAGTGTTTGGGCATTCCCCTTCAACAAGGCGTATACATGTTCTTCGCCGGTCCCTCGTACGAGACTCCGGCGGAAGTAAGGGCTGCGCGGATCCTCGGCTCTGATGCGGTGGGCATGTCCACCGTACCCGAAGCCCTCGCTGCCAGTCATATGCGAATGAAGGTATTGGGTATCAGCTGTATCACCAACATGGCAGCTGGAATCCTCGACCAACCGCTTAACCATACTGAAGTTATGGAAACCAGCGACAGGGTGAAGGAAGCCTTTACGCTTTTGGTTCGCAGTGTAACCCGTCAATGGCCGGTATGAGAAAGGAACTGAAGGACCTGATCGAGACATTGCACTTGGAACCTCTAGAGGGCGAGGGCGGCTACTATCGCAGGGTGCATACATTCAACGGTGACGGGAAGCCATTGGGCAGCACGATTCATTATTTGATGACAAGCCAAAGCTTTTCCTCCCTTCATTTCCTTCCCACTGCCGAAGTTTGGTATTTTCTGGAAGGCAGTCCTTCCAAACAGCTGGTTCTTTATCCAGACGGGAGCCATGCTATGACAATGTTGGGCAAGGCAAGTGAGGGATACCAATCTGTTGTTGCTGTTGATGGAGGGTGTTGGCAGGGCACAAAGCCTCTTGTCGAGGATGGTTGGACCTTGTGTGCAACAACCATGGTTCCCCCTTATGATGGTCAGTCTTACAAGCAAGGGACGAAGGCTCTGCTTGCCTCCTATCCTGATTGTCCCTTTCTTGAGGATTTTTTGAGCAAGGAGTAATGATGAAGTACGTCTTGGTCAGTGGAGGAACCAGCACCTTGGGAAAGGCCATCTGCAAGCTATTCATTGCAGAGGAACAGACCGTGTACTGCGCCTATTCCAGCAGTGAGCAGAAGGCGTTGGAGCTTCAACAGGAGTTGGGCCCCTTATTGAAACCGGTGTTTTTGGATGTCAGGGACCAATCGAGTATAGATACCGTCGCAAGTCAGCTTACAAGCTTGGATGTCCTGGTCAACAACAGCGGCATTTTCTCGGTGTATCCAGTAGAGGAACTATCGACTGCGGAGATACAGCGGATTTTCGATGTCAATGTGACGGGCCTGATGCGCATGGTCAAGGCCATGGCTCCTTTGCTGCAAGCCTCCAAGGGTTCGATCGTCAATATTGCCAGCATCAACGCCTTTCATCCCGGTTTCGGCGGGACTTCCCACTACGATGCATCCAAAGGGGCGGTGGTCTCCTATACCAAGAGCCTGGCCAGCGAACTCGCTCCGCATGTACGGGTAAATGCTGTTGCCCCAGGGCTCCTCAAAGCCCCTTATTTAGATGAAACAAATGCACTGAGAAAGCTGTATGAAGAGCGTTCCCTTTTGGGTTCCCTGGTCGATGCCGACCAAGTGGCCTTGGTGGTGCAACTGTTGGCCAATTGTTCTGCGATGACTGCAGAAGTGGTCACCGTCGATTCGGGATACCTAGCGGGGTGATGTATGAAAATCTTGTGTATCGCTGATGAAACTGATCCCTTGGTCTACTCAAAGAATATTGCATCCCGGTACGCCGATGTCGATGCAATCATCGCAGCCGGCGATTTACCGCTGAAATATTATGAGTATATCATTTCCAGCCTGAACAAGCCGCTTTTTTTTGTGTTCGGCAATCATAATCTGGATTTCTTGCATCAGTTTACCTCGAATGCCCAGCCTATCATGCAATACGGATATACCGACAGCACTATGCAAGTGCTTCCCAGCTTTGGCGGAGATTTTGTCGATGGGAAGGTGCTGTATTACCGAAAGCAGGACCTCATTGTTGCAGGCCTCGGCGGGGCGATGCGTTACAACAAGGGCAAACACCAATTCACCGAACGGGAGATGTTTCTCAGGATGCTCAAGATGGTTCCCCGTCTTCTGTTCAATCGCATCCTTCATGGGCGATATGTGGATATTCTGCTCACCCATGCTGCACCGTTGGGGCTTGGGGATGACACCGACCGCTGTCATCAGGGTTTCTCTACCTTTTTGACATTCATGCAGTGGTTCAAACCCCGGTATCTGTTGCATGGGCACATCCATTTGCAGGACATGAATGCAAACCGTCACCATGTGTACAAACAAACACAGGTGATAAATATTTTCCAAAGTTATATACTGCAGGACCCAAAGTTGGGGAAGGGGAGCAAGAATGGGTAGAATTGGGACAGATTTGCTTTCCCAGACAAATGAGGATTTTGAAAAGGCCCGCAGCCGTGGCCGAATTCAATCTCTGCTCAGCGGCCTTGCGTGGAAGAACTCCGATTTGTTGAGTTTTTATGCAGTCACCGAGTTGATCAAACCACGTAATGAAACGTACCTGGGAATGAGAACCATTCCGGTCAAGCAGATTATCGGCAGTGAAGGCCGATATCAGGATTTCTCGTTGGCTTTCTATCCGAAGAAAGAGTTGCTGCGTTCCCGCTGGAGAAGCATCGATAGGGCGGTCAAGGAGTATGTGAACCTTCCTCCGATATCGGTGTACAAGCTTGGGCAGTGGTACTTTGTACGGGATGGGAACCATCGTGTCTCGGTGGCCAAGACCCAGGGCGTTGAGTTCATCGATGCCGAAGTCGTTCAGCTTGATAGCCAGATTCCTCTTGAAGCGGGACTCACGATGAAGCAATTGCGTAAGCGTGTCATCGATTATGAACGCAAGCGATTCTTAGAGCAGTACGACCCGACATACCTGCCCATGGAACAAATCGAATTCACTTCCCCCGGTTCCTATCCTGAGATGGTGAACCATATTCTGGTGCATAAGTACTATCTGAATGAGGGAAAGAGTGAAGAGTTGAGCTTTGAGGAAGGTGCCGTCTCATGGTATGAGAACGTGTACCAGCCGATCATCGAGGAAGTGCGCAGGGAGAAACTGCTTGCCTCCTTCCCCGGGAATACTGAGGCCGATCTTTATATGTGGATCGTGAGGCACTGGGACAACCTGAAGCATATGAGCGGAAGCGAGGAAGTGAGCATCGAGAGTGCTACCTCCGACTACAAGATCCGCTACGGCAAGGGACGTGCGGAACGTTGGCTTAAACGGGTGAAACACTTCTTCTCTAAAAAGTAAGGGAAGTGCATTCAGCACTTCCCCTACGTGCCTTCACGGTTATTCTTGGATGTAGGCGCTCAAGAGATCGGCATAGATCTCCATCTCCCTGCCCAGGCGATCACTGGGACGAATGGCTCCTTCCTTGCCGGCAAGGTGTACGATGCCGCTGACCGGTTGCTCACTGAAATCCAATTCATCGTGGACTCCGAACGGTATGTGCAACATACCCATCGATTGAGCCCAATAGATCATGGCTGTCAGTGTATGCGCCCCTTCGCAAGTGGAGTTCGAGCAACTGGTGAAGCAGGCAAAAAACTTGGTTTCCAGACTCTTGTCCTTGCTCAGCGGGAGCGTTGTGTCCAGGAATGTCTTCATCTCGGCTGAGATGTTTCCGAACCGGGTGGGACTGCCTAAAATTACCATATCGCTTTTGGTCAGGGTACCGGTACTGACGATGGGCAGGGCTAGTATATCTTCATAGAAATCATTGGTTGTCTCTTGGGTGTTTGCCCAAATGTGCAAATCAGGGTCTTCTACCCGGTACAGCCTGGCATCGACATTTCGTGCGGCCAGCAGTTCCTTGAGATAGGAGCCAATGATGTAGCAGTTGCCGCTTACACTGTGAATGATGATGGAACAACGCTTCATGTGGTGACCTCGCTTGTTTTGTTCTTACTCCAATAATACTACACAAAGGCTGGTTCGTGGAAAAAATGCATCAGCACCAGGCGCTGTACAGACCTTCCCGTTCATCGATGAACACCCTATTGCCATATACTTCAGAGAGTAATCTCTCGTTGAGAATATCCTTTTTTGGTCCATCTGCGACTATCCTGCCGTTCTGCATAACCACAATACGATTGATGGCGGGTATGATCTCACTCAGTTCATGGGTGGCGAGAATGATGGTTTTCCCCTCCTTGTCCAGCTGCTCGAGAGTTCCGCGATACTGAAGCCGGCTGGGGAAATCGAGATTGGAGACTGCTTCATCGAGCAGCATGACCTGGGGGTCGTGCACATTTGCACGGGCAAGGAGAATTCTTCTGGCTTCCCCGCTGGACATGCGGTTCATTTGCTTGTCCCGGAGGTGCCAGGCATCATAGCGGTGCATGACTTCCTCCATTTTTCGCTGATGTTGTTCTGTATAGTGATGGTGGAAATCGAGGCCGATTGAACTGAAGAAGCCCGATATGACAATTTCCCAACCTTTGTAACTGGAGTTGCACAGGTATTGCAAGCCTTGGGAGACGATACCCAGGTGGCTGCGAAGGCTCAACACATCCCACTTGGCCTTGCCGAAGAGGATTCGTTTCGTCAGAGGAGAGTACAGCGGATGAATCTCTTCACTCAGCAGTTGCACCAGGGTGCTTTTACCGGCTCCGTTGGGGCCGATGATTGCAACATGCTCGTTGCGTTTCACCAGGAAGGAAACATCGTCAAGAATCGGCACACCCGCTCGGCGGACTGTGGCGTGTTCCAATTGTATGATGCATTCGTCCATAAAAAAATCCTCCATCAGGACTATACCACGATGGAGGAATCTTGCCAAAGAGAGGTTGATCAGGCGTAGGAAGCCATGGCTATACTTTCATCCGGATAGTGGTCCATCACCTTGCTTTCGAGCATGGTGAGCGTAACCAGTACTAAAGCAACTGCAAGGTCGGTTTGCCCGTTCTGCAGTGCTTCACACAGATAGGAGTAGTCTTTGGAACGTTTCTCCATTTGGGTCGGGGTGAACTTGATCGAATTCATCGCACTGTCCAAAAGCGGGGAAAGGTTGTCATAAATGCAGGAAAGTATTTGGTTGCCGTTGGCGAATACCAAGGTTCGATGGATTTCGCCTTCCGCCTTCAAATAATCAGCATGTGCCTTGGCATCCTTTTGGAAGATGAAGGGGATCGAGGCTTCCATGCGGTTGCTGGCATTCCAAAGCTGTGCAAGGTACTCATCCCGGTTTTCAAGACGGGAAAAACCTCTTGCTGCACTGGTAGCAACCGTGATACGCACCTGCATGAGGTTGCGCATCAGTTTTGCCTGACTGATCTTGCTGTTTACAATGGTGGTGGAGATGGACTCAACATACTGGTCGAGGTTGTTGCTTCTGACTTGAGCCCTTCTTCCTTGGGAAATGATGACCAAGCCTTTGGCTTCGAGAAGCTTCAATGCTTCACGGATGGGCCGGCTGGACGTATTGAATTGATCGGCAAGTACTTGTTGTGAAGGAAGAAAGGAGCCGCTTTTCAGGCGGTTGTCCAAGATCATCTCCTCCAATGACGAAGCTATTCTTGCTGATTTAGTTTGTGAAATGTAGTCCATTTCTAGTTCCTTGTTGTGCGAAGCAATGTAAGACCTATACATGTCATACGTTCTAAGTTTGCTTACAGAGCAAATATAAGATATTTCTTAATTATATGCAATACTTGGATATCAAAAAAACAAATGATGTCATCAGTTGCTAATTGTGTAATAAGTTAGTCCTAAGAATCCTAACATCGGACATAGGATAAGCCCACTTCCTTCTAGCTTTGTACATTGTGATATTGCAAGAAATAAGGTAAAGGAGAACCGATTCCAAATCGCAGCGTTGCTCGATTTTGGTTCTTTTGGATGTAACTTGTACCAGACCGGGGACAAATAAAAACGCTGCCGCAAATGTGCGACAGCGTTCTTGCAGGAAGAGCAAGTACTACAGGTCGAGGGTCTCGAACTTATCCTTGATATTGGTAAGGTTCACCAGCGTCAGTGCTACTGCAAGGTCGGTTTGTCCGTTGACCAGGGCATCCACCAAATAGCGATACTCATTCACTTTCTTCTTTTGTTCACTGTATGTTTCAGGAAGCCTGTCCATGGCGGCGTAGAGTTGGGGAGCGAGGTTCTCATAGATGCTGCTGAGGATGATGTTGTCGTTTGATTTGATCAGGGCTGCATGGAACTCAAACTCAGTTGCTTTATATTGCTTGATCGCTTCCGTGTCCTTTGCACCATCGAGGCTCGGCAGCAGGTGCTCCATTTTGGTGCAGGCGCGGTCGAGAGAACGGACGATCAGCATTCTGTTGGGGTCACGGGAGAGCTCTCTGGCTGCAGAGACTTCAATGGTAGTGCGCACTTGCATTAGGTCGGTGAGCAACTTCTTGTCCGGTGCTTGCTTACTGATCATCGAGGCGGACAGCGACTCCACAAACTGGTCGAGGCTGTTGCTTTTTACAATAGCTTTCTTGCCTTGCTTTACACTGATAAGCCCTTTGGCCTCCAAATTCTTGAAGGCTTCACGTACGCTTCTGCTGGATGCATTGAATTGGGTAGCCAGGTCATGCTGGCTGGGAAGTGTTTCCCCTGCTTTATATTTTTTAGCGAGGATTTCCTCCTCGAGCTTGTTTGCAATTGTTGTCGATTTGGTTTCAGTTCCGGTGATACTGTTTCCGCTCATCTTATTCATTTCCTTACTAGTGCCCTTAGACATCTGTAGTTGCAACTGTATACATACTACAATCTCTTGTATACGCTATTTTTTCTTGAAAAGCAATCACATATCAATGGAATATGTTATAAGTATGGTAAAAGAAATAAATTTTATAAAATTCTATAAGTGTCGATGAAGTAGTGGGTTGTTTGAAATGAGGGAAGATTCTCTTCTCTCTTTCACTTATTACATCGGCAATTACTTCTTTCATTGTGACAGAACGACTGGTGGTTTGCCGTGAGATGTTTGTGTATGCATATCGAGAAACGAGTGTATATTCATTCAGATTGCTTGAGAAAGGATGTCATAAGCAAAAAACATATTAACTATATATAAAAAAAGTAAATAAAATAAAATATGTGTTTAGATTTGGTGACTATTCAATGGAGAAACATCTATGTATTGACATATGTTTTTCTCTAGCTGTATAGTTTCCCGTAGAAGCGAACGGGAAAGATCTTGCACATTTTTCCAGGAGGTAACCACTACTTCATGAAACGATATAGTTCCATTGTGCTGCTTGTGTTTCTCCAGCTGGCTGTATTTGCAGCTCCGACTAATCCAGCACAAGTAACCATTTCACTCACTACCAAAGTTCCTGAATACTTGATACACGGGTTTCTGGAAACGACAGAAGGTTCCCCGGTTATTGTCTCTTCTACCAACGTGGATGATGCTTTCAATACTGCTGGAGCTTCCTTTACGTATGCGATTAAAACAAATGTTGCCATTCCGCTTACGGTTACTGCCACGGTGACACCCTTCAACCTCCAGAATGCCATCACTCCTGCCCAGGTGGGAATTGAACGGATATTGGTTGGCGCAGATGATGAAGCCGATGTGATCGATTCTGCAAGTGGTACCTATAAACTCTTGAATTTCACTCCCAATACCTCCGGTATGGCAACGTATTCCTACATTTTGACAGTAGTTGCAAACCAAACCCAAGTGCTTAGTGCCCCTTCAGGTACCTATGAGTCAACGGTTTCCATTGGTATAACCCCAGATATTTAGGAAATTCAGCTATTCTGACAAGCTAGGTGCCGAAAGGCACCTTTTTTGTCATGAAATACTTATAGTTCTAATACAAAGATGTGACAGAAGTGACTGATTACTGGGAATATTCATCCTGCTAAGTGTGATATGGAATAGTAAAGTAGGTACACAATCTATTGAAGTTGTATAACATACGTAATAAGTTAGAAAGATGATAAAACCATATATAGAAAACATATAAAACTATTTATATAACTTTTTAAAGAAAATATGCAAAAATGATATCCTCAATATTGACATAAGTCTGACTCGGTAGTAGGCTATGCATGTATTAAGGGACTGTATCATTAAGGATAACCTCCCAAAGGAGTTGAGTATGAATAAGAAGTTAGTTGCGCTTGCTTTGGTTCTGCTAATTGCTGTAAGTGGGTTGTTTGCTTACACTAATCCAGGTCCAGTATATGCGTATCTGCAGGGATCTGTTGGGGAAACGCTTGAACATGGGTTCTTGGATGATCTCGAAAATGATGTGACATTTGATAATTCTAAAACAATTTTAAATGCTTTCAATACTTCCAATCCCCCTTCATTTATGTATGGGTATAGAACCAATGCTGTAGGTCCGATTTTTTTCAGAATGACAGTTGGTGATTTCCTGCATACTGATGGAATTCATAAAGTGAAGATTTCTTCTGTTAAGGTAGGTTCTACTAATCTTACTACAATGACAAAAGATATTGATAATACTTATAAATTGTTTAATATTAATATTGTAGAATTTGATGAAGATGATTTCCTTTCGGGCAAGAATAAGTATACGATTATTCCTGCAACTGCAACCGGAAGTGACCATCTTGGCAACACAATTGAAGCTGGTGAATATATCGGAACTGCAACAGCCGGTGTTTATCTTTCTACAATTACTATTACAATCTCCGCTTCCTAATTTTCCTCCTTGTGTCGAGAGTTTGGGCTGTGCAGGCAACTGCACAGCTTTTCTTATCTCTCCCTCTTTCTTGTTTTCCTTTCTCTTGCTAGGATATAGCCAGTACTGCTAACGTTGGAGATATACATGAAGAAACTCCTTGCCATATCATTATTGCTCTTGCTGCTTCTCCCCCTAGGGGCGGAAGACATGCCCAAGTTCCCCGCTGCTACGGTGTACCTGGTTGGTGTAATCCAGCCCAAGGACCTTGCGATAGCCATCTACAATGAAGCAGGAGAGGAACTTACGCGTGAGGATGCACTTCTGAGCTTTGAATTCCCCAACCTTGAAGAATGGGAAGTCAGTCAGTCACTGTATTTTCGCTATTCCTCGCATCTGAGCAAGCAGAAGGCCGGGAAGTTGATTTTCGAGATCGGAAATCTCTCTCTCGATGATGCAAATGCCCTGAGGACAACCTTGGAACTCAGTTCTGAAAGTCTGCTTACCTTTGTTGAGAATGGAGACACGTTCCATACAACATTCCCTGCCGGACCTCAGAACGATGTGCCCATCGGCAAGCTTACAGTAAAGATTCGCAAACGTGCAGACGATATATTTTCTGCTGGAACCTATGCTGGTTCCTTCTCGATTAATTATACCGAAGGTAGCTAAATAGCGTCTCTTTGTCCTTTATTGCACCAATCGGCTAATAAAACAAGAGATTGGAAAAATAGTTGCAGATTTGTGAAATTATTGTTTTACAGCCAGACTAAAGCATGCAATAATCATGAGTGTCGTTGCTCGAGTCCAGTCCGAAGTATCCAGCGGGTGGACGCGTACCTTAGGAGAGGAGTCCTGGGGTTCTCTAGGAGGTTGCCGCTACTCGGTTTCGAGTAGCGGTTTTTCTTGGCCCAAGCCCTGCATTGTTTCCAGCATCCTTCGTTGGAACACCCAACGATCGAGGGCAACAGCCACACATCCCAGTACAGAGCTTTGTTCTTTCAGTGCTGAGCGGCAAACAGGAATGGACGCAAGCTCGTGATGGGCATGTTCCCGATAAAACGAAGAAACCATCTCCAGGTATTTGTCGTCGATGTTGGCAATGCCGCCTCCGAGAATAATCTTCTGTGCGCCGGTGACGGCACTTGCAGCAATGAGGGACATGCCCATCGCATTGCAGGCATCCTGAAGTGATTGCTGAACATCCTTGTCGGTGCTTTGGGCGAGTTGCTTGACGGTAAGTCCTTGGTATTTCTCGCTGAGGGCCCAGCCGGCAGCTACCGTCTCCAAGCACCCTATTCCACCACAACGGCACAACCCGGTAGGGGCGATGGGAAGGTGTCCGAACCTACTTTTCTCCGCAGTTATCGTATTGCCGTTGTAATAGGCACAAGCGATATGCTCACCCCAATTCACATAGAAAAAATTCGTGGTTTTCTCATCCCCGAACCAACGCTCAGCCTCAACCATCGCCTGTACATGATGGACAAGAAGGGTAGGAAGCTTGGTATGAATCTCGATGGCTTTAGCCAAGGGAATATCCTTCCATGACCAGTAATCGTGTGACAGAATCGACTGGCCATCGCCGCTTATGCTTCCAGAAGTGGAAACTGCAATGCCGGCAATGGGAGTCGTAGCAAACTTGGTCAGTTTCATGCACGTCTTGATAATGGTTTCACCCCACTCTTTGGGCTGCGGCTGGAGCGGAGTCGGCAGACGTTCGAATCGCAGGATTTTTCCCTGCAGGTCGGCAAGTAGGAACGTCGTGGTTCTGCTTCCCAAGTCAACTCCCAGCACCAAACGGGAATCAGCCTTCAAGGAGAGGGCTGTGGGCCTTCGCCCATTGATGGTAGTAACCTTGCCCTGTTCCTCAACAAGCTGCTGAGCGAGCAATTGTTCCACGATTTCACTGGTGGAAGGCTTGTTCAGATCGAGCAATCGGGCAATGTCGGCCCGACTGAGCTCTCCTTGTTGGGCGAGCAGGTTCAACACTCGCAGTCGGTTGATGGTTCGGGCGGTACTGGGCTGTGAAAACTTCATGCATTGAGCATAGCCCACCTTGCCTTTTTTGTTAAGGAACAATTGCCGATAGCATGAAAAATCAGTATGTTTGCGTATATCCCTTTGGAGGTATGAACTACAATGGAACAAAAGAAGTTCAAGACTGAAGTATCAGAGCTGCTTCAGCTCATCATTCACTCGCTCTACTCACACAAGGAAATTTTCCTTCGCGAGTTGGTGTCCAACTCGTCCGATGCACTGGACAAACTAAAGTATCTCACCCTGACCGATGAGAAGCTCAAAGATCTTTCCTTCGATCCAAGGATCGACATCTCCTTCACTGAAGAAGGTGAAAAGAAGACGTTGACCATCAGCGACAACGGCTTGGGAATGAATCACGACGACCTGGGTGACAACCTCGGAACGATTGCTTCCAGTGGAACCAAGAAGTTCCTCTCCTCGCTGACCGATGATCAGAAGAAGGACAGCAATCTTATCGGACAATTCGGCGTCGGCTTCTATAGCGCTTTCATGGTTGCTGACAAGGTGGAAGTGGTCAGCCGCAAGGCTGGAGAAGAACAGGCTTGGAAATGGAGCAGCACCGGAAAGGGCAGCTACTCCCTGGAAGAAGCTGTTCGTGATAGCCATGGATCCACCATCACCCTGTATCTGAACGACGAAGGCAATGAGTATGCCAACCGTTGGCAGATCGAGCAACTGGTTAAGAAGTACAGCGATCACATTGCTTACCCGATTTTCCTCTCCTATGACCAGACCAACTACGATGACAAGAAGAAGGACAAGGAAGGGAACGCACAAAAGAACGTCGAGCACAAAGTGGAGCAGATCAACAGCTCCTCAGCCCTGTGGAGACGCAGCAAGAGCGAACTCACCGACGAGCAGTACAAGGAATTCTACAAGCAGTCGAGTTATGACAGTGAAGAGCCTCTCTTCTATGTCCATACTCGTGCAGAAGGGTCTTCTGAGTACATTACTCTCTTCTATATCCCTTCCAAGGCACCCTTTGACCTGTATCATGCCGATTATCGGCCGGGTGTGAAACTCTACGTGAAACGAGTCTATATCACCGATGACGACAAGGAGCTGTTGCCTTCCTACCTGCGTTTCGTACGGGGTGTCATCGACAGTGAGGACCTCCCGTTGAACGTAAGCCGGGAGATTCTGCAGCAGAACAGGGTCATGAGCGCCATCCGCAATGCTTCTGTGAAGAAGCTCTTGGGTGAATTCCAGAAAACCAGCGAACAGAACCCCGACCTGTATGCCAAGTTCATCGAGCAATACAACCGACCTCTCAAGGAAGGCCTGTATTCAGACTACGCCAACCGCGATGCACTGCTTGAACTGGTTCGCTTCAAATCCTCCAGCCAGGAAGGCTATGTAAGCCTTGCTTCCTACAAGGAGCGGATGCCCAGCGATCAGAAATCAATCTACTACATCGCCGGGGGAAAGGAATCGACCCTCAAGGCGAGCCCCTTGCTCGAGTCCTATCGAAAGAAGGGCTTCGAAGTTCTGATCATGAGCGACGACATCGACGATATTGTTATCGGATCAATCGGGACCTATAAGGAAGTACCGCTGAAGGCCATCAACAAGAGTGGTGCGGTGGACGACCTGAAAGAGGCTAAGGATGAAGAGCCGACCAAGGAAGCTAAGAGTCTGGTCAAGAAGATCAAGAAGGCTCTCGGTGACAAGGTCAAGGATGTAGTTGTCTCTTCCCGACTTGTTGAAGCTCCGGCTGTGGTTGTTGTTGATGAGAACGACCCATCGGTGCAGATGCAGCAGATTCTCAAGAGCATGGGACAAGGTGACTTCGAGGACGTGAAACCGATCCTGGAAATCAACATCGAAGATGCCATGATCAAGAAAATCGATGCTAGCGACGATAACGAATATATCGAAAACCTCTGCTCGGTCTTGCTTGACCAGGCACTGCTGGCCGAAGGTGTCATGCCCAAGGACCCGGTCGCTTTTACCAAAAAGCTTCATAGTCTGTTGAGTAAGTAGCCTTTGGTTGCATGAGTAAGCTGGCAGGGCAAAGAGAAGTTCTTTGCCTTGCCTTTTTTATGCTCTGATGGTAGGTTTTTAGTATCAATTCCCAACAAGGATGGTTTTATGATTTCTGCAATGATGGCACTCATCGGCGAAGCTGCAGCTGCCGACTCGTTCTTCGGGCAATTCATCTATCGACTGGATGGTTGGATGCAACTAGGGCCGGTTTCTTTCATCGTTTCCTTTTTCACCGGCCTACTCATGGTTTTGGTGGGAAAACTTCTCATTGCCTGGCTGTGCAGGATCCTGAAGCGTTCACTTGCCCGTTCGAAGAAAATCAATGACCTTATGGCTCGTTTCATCCTGCAGCTGGTCAATATCATCGGCTGGATTTTTCTGGCTGTAGCCTTTTTGCAGCACATGGGCCTCAATATGGGACCGGTGCTTGCCGGTCTGGGCATTTCCGGCGTCATTCTTGGCTTTGCCTTCCAGGAGACCATCGGCAACCTGCTCAGCGGGGTTATGATCGTCATCAATGCCCCCTTCAGAATCGGGGACTACATCGAAACAGGCGCCTTCAGTGGTACGGTCACCGACATGGATATGATCTGTGTCATACTCTCAACACCCGACAACAAGAAAATTACCATGTCGAACAAACTGGTATGGGGCAACCCCATCGTCAATTTCTCGAACATCGAGCGCAGAAGAGTGGAGCTGACCGTCAGCGTTCCTTATAAGGCTGATCTCGCCTTGGCAAAACAAGTGATCAAGAATATCATCGATACGTATCCTGAAGTACTAGCCGATCCTGCACCAGTCATTGAAGTCAACAAGCTCAATACATCTTCAGTGGATTTCGTGGTACGCCCCTGGACGAAGCCTGCCGATTACTGGAAGGTCTATTGGAGATTCAATGGTGAAATTCTCGACAAGATGGCACAATCCGGCCTTTCCGTTCCGTTCAACCAGCTTGATGTGCATATCATTGACCAGTCAAAGGCGAACTAGTCTCCTTGACCAGGCAGTACTTTTCCAGCAAAGTGCAGAGCTCCTTGGAGTCTGAGAGCAGGAATTTGCCCAGGTAGGAATTTGGTTTCCAAGCTTTTGAGCCGAACAGCAAGCTGATGATGCTGTCCTTCGTCTCGATTTCCACCGAGATGTTGGAGATTTTCTTATTCTCCAACGTCTCGTAAGTTTGTTTGCATGAAACAAACTCCTCATAGGAGAACAGGTATTCTGCATCCTTGAGAACAATGCCCACCATCCTGTGTTTTGTATCGAAGGTGAGCAGGATTCCCTCATTGAGGTCATTTATATATCCCTGTTTCACATCGAATTTCAGCTTTTTCTGCTGCATCAGCTCATACGCTTTCTGCTCGAGGGAGCGGAGTGTCTGCTGATAATTTGCTGCGGCAAGCTTTCTTTTCTTCTTGCCTGTAGTCAGCGAATAAATGTTGAACAGGGTAAAAAGTGCCAAAAGTGCCAATAAGAGGTATTGAATGGTGGTTGTAAAAGTCATAGCCGACAATACCAAGAGCTGGTAAGCTTTGTAAAGACCGGCAGTCCATGCTACACTAAATTCCGGAGTGTCGGAGTGATAAAAATACTGATCGTAGTCCCTTATCTTGAATTGCAACAGGCCTTTGAAGAGGTCATCCATACCTTCGACCTCCAAGACTTGGCCGTCAGTACTACCCATATCTTTGGAACCGACCCCCAAGTTATTGAACCACTTCATGCCGATATTATTGTAGCTCGAGGAATTACTGCTATCGCTATTGCCTTGCAGAAACCTTCAGTGCACGTGGTGCCCATCAATTGGAGTAATGCCGATCTGCTCTCCGCCCTCTCCCAGGCAAAGGCAGCCTCGCCTGACGGCCATATCGGTCTTATTACCAATGAACAGTTGTGCGAGCAGGAGGAATTGGCCACCTTGGTCGGCCTCGATGTCTCTGTATTCCAGGTTACCGACCAGAATGATGTCCTTGAGGGTGTATCCACCTTACAAAAGCAAGGTTGCACCATGTTCGTCGGCGGCCTTACCATGTGTAGGATCTGTGAAGAGCGTAATCTCCCCTTCATCCATGTGAAGACCGGGTATCAGGCGGTGGTGCACGCCGTCAATGAGGCGGTTGGCGCTGCCCGTTCCCTTGATCGTGCCCAGACCAGAGGAAACCTGCTTGGGACGCTGCTCAACAATGCAAATTATGCGCTGCTTGCAATCGACAGCAGCGGCCAAATTATTGCAGGCAATCGTCAAGCTGAAAACTTGTTCGGCAAAAGTCCGTTGGAAGGCTTGCCGGTAGAGGATGTTTATTTTTCGAGCAGATGGGCTGAAGCCTTCAATTCCGGAAATCAGAAAGAAGAACTGGTCACCATCAACGGTCAGCAGTGCTTGGTTACCCAGCAACCTATCAGCATGGATGAGGAAAAGGCTGGTTTCCTCTATACGTTCCAGAATGCCGAGGCTATACGGCAGACAGAACATAAAATCCGCACTGAGTTGAATCGCAAGGGATTGGTTGCCCGCTACAGTTTCTCCGATATTGTTACCCAGAATCCCCACATGCAGGCTTTGGTGCAGAAGGCAAGGCGCTTCAGCCAGGTTCCCGGCACCGTTTTGTTGCTCGGGGAGACAGGTACCGGCAAGGAGTTGTTCGCCCAGAGCATCCACAATGCTTCAGCACGTGCCAAGGAGCCTTTTGTAGCTGTCAACTGCGCCGCCCTGCCTGAACAATTGCTGGAAAGCGAGCTGTTTGGCTATACCGATGGAGCGTTCACCGGGGCTGCAAAAGGGGGCAAGGCCGGTCTGTTCGAGCTTGCCCACAAGGGAACGCTGTTTCTCGATGAGATTGCCGAGATGCCGATTGTGGTACAGGCTAAACTCTTGAGAGTCTTGCAGGAACGTGAGGTCCGCAAGATCGGTGCTGATATGGTAATCCCTGTGGATGTGCGCATTATCAGCGCAGCAAACAATACCATTATCGATAAGGTGAGGGAGGGTAAGTTCCGCCTCGACCTATTTTACCGAATCAGCCTGTTAAGCCTGCAGTTGATTCCTCTGCGCGAGAGGCTGGAGGATATCGGCATTTTGTTCAGGCATTTTGTCCAGCAGTACTGCAGGCGGCACAATCTGAAGGAACCGTTGTTGACCGAGCAGGCTATTGCCGCGCTCAATGCTTTTCCTTGGCCGGGAAACATCCGGGAGTTACGGAATGCCGCAGAAAGGCTCGCCATTCTTAATACTTCCGATGTAGTCACGGTCCAGGAGATTGATTTGTTGGACATCGGCTCCACCAGCCTGCGGATGCATGATGAACCTCTCAAGCAAATCCGGCGCAAGAGCAAGGTATCGGATGAAGAGCTCTATCAGCAATTTCTTACCAGCGGTTTGAGCCGGGAAGCATTTGCCAAGCAAATGGGTCTGAGCAGGACAACGCTCTGGCGTAAATTTGCTGCATTCGAACAGTAAAAGACGGCTATACACAGCTCTGTATATGTTTCAATATAGTTTCAAATGAAACATGAAACATTCATATGAAACAATGAAACATATTGCTGTTGTTACGCTCTTTTTTGTGAAATCTATACCCACAGTCTCGTATCTAGTTAAACAAACACGAAATACTTGTATACAAATTTAGTAAAATATCAAAATTGTATACAATAAATGAAAGTTGGCACGCAAGTTGCTATATCCCTTGTATCAGGCTCACGCTGTTTGTGCCTCTGTTCTATGATAAGGGAGTTTTTCATGAATAATAAACCTGTATTGGGTATCCTGATCGGCGACGGTGCCGGAGTTGGTCCAGAGATTGTTGCAAAGCTTGCAGTGAAGAAGTTCTTCGCTTCCTATTGCAGACCAGTGATCATCGGTGACGCTCGGATTCTTGAGCGCGCCTTTACCGTTGTCGGCTCTTCGGTACCCCTTCAGATAGTCTCTGATATTTCCCAGATTGATTGGAATGCAAATCTGGCGGTTTTGGACCAGAAGGACCAAGATCCCTCAATCGTTTCATTCGGCAAGCTGACCATTGAAGCCGGAAAGGCGAACCTGCATGCCCTGAAATTGGGTGTTGAACTGTATAAGGCAAAATTGATTGAAGGTTTCTGCTTCGGTCCCTTCAACAAGGCCGGTCTGAAGGAAGCTGGTTGTGAGCTTGAGAGCGAACATCACTATCTTGCCCAGCTGTTCGGCCACACCGAACCCTTTGGTGAGATCAACGTACTGGGAGACCTGTGGACTACCAGGACCACCAGTCATATTCCCATTTCCGAGGTCAGCAAGAACCTCACCGTCGACAGGATTCTCCGTGCAGTAAGACTGGCGAATGCTTCCCTGAAGAACAGCGGCATCGCAAAGCCAAGGCTCGCCCTTGCCGCCCTCAATCCCCATGCCGGAGAGCATGGCATGTGCGGCCGTGAGGAAATTGACGTCATTGAACCTGCCATTGCTAAAGCAAAGGAAATGGGAATTGATGCTTCCGGCCCCTATCCCAGTGATATCACCTTCATCAAGGCTTTCCGTGGAGAGTTCGATGGAGTGGTGACGATGTATCATGACCAGGGTCAGATCGCCCTGAAACTGCGCGGTTTCGATGAAGGCATCACCATAGCAGGAGGACTCCCTGAGCCGATAGTGACGTGTGCTCATGGTACGGCTTATGATATAGCAGGGAAGGGCATCGTGAAGACCAGTGCATTTGAGAATGCAGTCAAGATGGCTTCCCGCATGGCTAGTCACCTGCAGAAGCAGGCATGAGGAGTAACGCACATATGCTGACCAAGAAGATTTCGAGCAAAATGGTGATTCCGGTAGTTACTGCAATAATCGCTATTGTTTTTATCTATTTCGGAATAACCAAATATGGATTCATGCATGAGGTGAGGGGACCTCTTCCAGGCTTCTTCCCCACCATCATCGGTTTCTTGCTGTTGGGCTTGAGCATACTTGCTTTTATTGGGTCGCTGAAGGAAGAGAGTCCTGGATTTCCAATCGAGAACTGGTATCCGGCATTGGGTGTACTAGCCATCATGCTCGCAACCTTGGTTATCGGTATGCTTCCGAGTCTTGCCCTGTTTGTGTTGCTGTGGCTGCGCTGGTTTGAGAAATTCAGCTGGAAAGCAACCTTGATTGGATTTGCCGTGATCATGGCAATCGTCCTTGGCGCATTCGTGATGTGGCTTGGGGTTCCTTTCCCTAAAGGCATTATCTACGAAATGATCGCATACTGAGAGGCATACTATGGAAAATCTACAAATGTTGTTCATGGGCTTTTCAGTAGTCCTCACCTTGGAAAATGTATTGGTGACCTTGCTGGGAGCCGTCCTGGGCTTGATCGTTGGAGCAATGCCCGGTATCGGGTCTCTTGCAGGTGTAGCCTTGCTATTGCCGCTTACCTATAAGTTCAATCCGACAACCGCAATCATCATGCTTGGCTCGTTGTACTACGCCAACATGTATGGCGGTTCCTTCAGTGCAATTTTACTCAACATCCCCGGCGACTCTCCTGCAGTTATGACCACCCTGGATGGATACCCGATGGCAACCAAGAAAAATCGTCCCGGTCAAGCCCTGTTTACTGCTAATACATCATCCTTCATCGGTGGCTTGATCGGGATGCTTATCCTTACCTTCATGGGACCGCTGCTCGCCGACCTTGGCTTGAAGTTTGGTCCTGCCGAAATGACCTCCCTTTTGCTGGTCGCAATGACCTCAATCGGCTGGCTGGTAGGCGAGAGTCCGACCAAGGGTGTTGTTCTGACCATGGTTGGCATCCTATTGGCTACCATGGGTATGGATACCCTTACCGGCAGTCCCCGCTTCGATTTTGGCAGCATGTATTTGCTTGGAGGCATACCCTTCACGCCATTTGTCATCGGGGCCGTAGGATTCAGCCAAGTACTCAAGCTGATGGAAGAACGAAATAAAAAGGTTGAGGCAAACCTTAATCAGAAACTGACAATTCGAGGTTCAATGCTTACCGCCCATGATTTCAGAAGGCTGTTGCCTCCTGCCATCAGAAGTGGTTTTATGGGAACCTTTGTAGGAGTGCTTCCCGGAGCAGGTGCTACCACCGGAGCGTTCCTTGGCTATGCCATGCAAAAGGCCTTCAAGAGTGAGGAGCCGCTTGGAAGTGGCGCAATCGAGGGTATAGCTTCTTGTGAAGCTGCAAACAACGCAGCAGCTGCAGGTTCCTTCGCCCCCTTGCTTGCCTTGGGAATTCCGGGATCCGGTACTGGTGCTGTGTTGCTCGGTGGTCTGATGATGTGGGGCTTAAACCCCGGTCCTCTGCTTTTCTCCACCAATCCCGACTTTGCCTGGGGTTTGATCGCCAGCCTTTTTGTTGCAAACATTCTGACCTTGATTATCGCAGTGGGAATTATTCCCTTCCTGATCAAGATTCTTACTGTGCCGGTCCGCATGTTGATCCCGATCATCACCGTAGTGTGTGTTATTGGTGGCTATAGTACCTCCAACTCGATGTATGGCGTGATCATCATGTTCCTCTCTGGAGTATTTGGCTACATTCTCGACCGCAATGGGTATGGCGTTGCTCCGATGTTGCTTGCCTTTGTTCTTGCCCCTCTCTTGGAGTCGAACATGAGAAAGAGTTTCATCATCAGCAACGGAAAGCTTGATATTTTCTTCGATAAGCCGATTTCAGCTTTCCTGCTTCTCGTTCTCTTCGCAATTATCCTGACCCCGGTGATTAAGTTTGTATTGCGCAAAGCAAAGGTTCTGAAAACGAAATAATCCAGCTTGTACGAGTTGGAAAGAATAGGGAATTCCAGGACAGGTGTCCTGAAAGAAACAAATAGGAGATAAGATCATGAAAAAACTTGCTATCCTGCTCAGTATCGTACTGCTCGTAAGCATGTCCGTATTCGCTGCCGGCCAAGCTGAAGCTACCGGTGGGGCAAAGACCTTCGTTCCTACCAAGAACATCGATTGGTACGTGACCAGTTCCCCCGGTGGTGGTTCTGATATTTTTACCCGCACCATCATGGATATCGCAGTAGGTGAGAACCTGCTCAATGGCCAGAATGTTGTCGTTCAGTATAAGACCGACGGTGCTGGTGAAGTAGGCCGCCTTCTGGTTTCCCAGATAAAGGCTGGTGTCCAGGCTGACCACACCCTGCTGACCTTCAACAGTGGTGACCTCATGCCGATGGTAAAGAATACTGCAAACCGTTTTGAGAACTTCCAACCCATCGCCCATATGGCTGTAGACAAGCACCTGCTCTTCATCGGCGAGTACTCCAAGTACAAGAGCTTTGAGGAAGTAATGGCTGCCCTGAAGAATGGTGAGAGAATTGTTCTTGGTGGTTCCAAGGGTGACGACATTGGTTGCCACGCTGCCTTGATCAAGGAAATCGGCGTGACCGAAGACCAGTTCTCCTATATCGCTCACGATGCAACCAGTGGTGCCATTACCGGCATTCTGGGAGGACACTTCGATCTCTTGATCTCCAAGCCTGCTGCTGCTTCCCAGTATGTTGAAGCCGGTAAGATTAAGCCAATCTTGGCCCTTTCCACCAGCCGTTTCCCCGGCAACCTCAATTCCGCTCCTACACTCAGTGAGTTCGGCTACAAGAACGTCGAGGTCCCCAACTGGAGATCGATCGTAGCCCCGAAGTCCATGAGTGCTGAAGCAGTTGCTTACTGGACCGACGTGTTCAAGAAGGTTTCCGAGACCGAGAACTGGAACAAGGGTTATATCGAGAAGCAGAAGCTGGTACCCGATTACATGGATTCTGAGACCTTCAGAGCCTATGGTGTACAGTTCCAGAAGGATTATCTTGCTTCCATCGGGAAATAAGTAATCTGCGATGCGGCTCTGCATCTGATGTATACTACACAAAAGGGATGGGGGAGATGAAACCTTCATCCCTTTTTATCAAATCATGAGGTGAGAATATGAAACGAATTGCCCTTGTTCATACGGTGCGACCGGTACTCGCGAGTTTTTCCCAACTGCTGGAGCAAGTGGTAGGCCAGCCATTGAAGATTCACAACTTGTTGGATGAGTTCTTGGCCTCCGACCCGGCAGAAATCGGGTACTTCTCCAACGAGAACCGCAATCGTCTCTTCAATGATTTGAAATCCTGTGAACTCACCAAGGCCGACTTGATTGTAGTCACGTGTTCAACGCTCACCCCGGCTGTACAACTCATCAGGCCATTCATCAATGTCCCGATTGTTGCCATCGACGATGCAATGACTGAACAGGCTGTGCGTATCGGCAGACGAATCAAGATTGTTGCAACAGCGATGAGCACCCTCAAGCCGACCATTGCAAAGCTTGAGCAGGAAGCCAAACTCGCCGGTGTTGAGATTGAAGTGGATGCCCAAGACCACGAACCTGCCTACACAGCGATGCGCGCCGGTGATATGTCCACCCATGACCGTCTGGTCCTTGAGATGATCAGGGAAGTGAAAGGGTTTGACTGCATCGTTCTTGCCCAAGCCTCCATGGGTCATCTGCAACACCAGGCGCAGGAGATAGCCGGTGTACCGGTACTTGCTTCACCGATTCTCTGCTGCCAGAAAGTGAAGAAAATGCTTGAGGAAATGTGAGATGAGAGAGAACATCCACAACTACTGCAACCTTGGCATTGTCCTCTCCATGGCATATCCTGCTTGCACAAAAAGCGAACAGGAGTATAAAGCTGCTCTGAAGAAGGTTCTGGTCGATCCTTTCTTCTGTGTAGTTGAGTTGGGCTCCCTGCCGTTTGCTTCCTTGCAAGAGGAAGTGCCGGCTATGATAGCAACTGCACACTGCGATTCCACCTTCAGCGGTCATTCATTGCTCTTTTCCCGGAAATTGAACATCAATAGTCTTGATGAATCACAGCGCATGCAAGCAGTGCAGGCACTGAAGCAAGGCATCGATGAAGCGTATAGGCTAGGGTGCAGTGAGTTTCAGTTCCTCTCCCGAGGCTATGAGGCAGGCAACGAGCAGGCCTATCTTACGGCTTTGATTACCAGTACAAAAGAGATTTGCTCCTATGCCAAAAGCAAGGGCTCCATGCCGGTGGTTCTGGAAGTTTTTGATCACACCATCGATAAGAAATCCCTGCTCGGTCCAGCTTCCTTGGTAAGGCAGTATGCAATGGCGGTGTGTAGCGAGTATGACAATTTCGGCATTATGATCGACTGCTCCCACATTCCTATGATTGGTGAGACCATCGATGAGGCAGTAGATCCCATTATTCCCTTCATCCGTCACGTACATGTAGGAAATACCTTGATCAGCGATCCGAATCATCCAAGCTATGGGGATTATCACCCGCGTTTCGGCTACCCCGGCAGTGAGAACGATACAGAGTATCTTGCAGCCTTCCTCCAGAAGATGAAGGATATCGGATATTTGTCCGAAGGCGGTTCAAATACGCTTTCCTTTGAGGTTAAGCCTCAGGGGGATGAGGATGCTGATCTTGTCGTGGCGAATGCCAAACGAACGTTGCTTGCTGCATGGAGATGCGTACAATGAAACTGGGCACCACCGATATCGATGTGTCTTCCATCGCCCTGGGAACCTGGGCTATGGGGGGAGGGGACAGCTGGGGGGATAGTGATCCTTCCTTGGCAATCAAAACCGTACACCGTTCTCTTGAGCTTGGCATCAACTTCATCGACACCGCCCCCGCCTATGGAAACGGGCTGAGCGAGCAGTTGCTCGGCACTGCCTTGGAGGGCAAGCGGCACAGCGCTGTTTTGGCCACCAAATGCGGCCTGGTCTGGGGAGAATCCGATGAAGGGTCGGTCCATAAGAGCCGTGATGGAGTCACTATTCGGCGCAATCTCAGTAAAAAGAGCATCATCAAACAGGTCGAAGAGAGCCTTGTTCGCCTGAAGACCGACTATATCGATCTGCTCTTGACTCACTGGCAGTCGATTCCTCCCTTCTATACCCCCGTTGAAGAGACAATTGAGGTTTTTGAACTGCTCAAGCAACAAGGGAAAATCCGCAGTTACGGAGCCTGCAATGTAAGCTTGGAGGAATTGAAAGCCTACCAGAAGTACGGAACCCCTGCATTGGTGCAGGAGCGATTCAGTCTGCTTTCCCAAGACAAGGCAAACCTTGCATCATATTGTGCCGATAACCACATTACCTTCCAAGCCTACAGCCCGCTTGAACGCGGTGTGCTCACCGGAAAGGCTGCTCTCTCTGAAAATGTTGTAGGGACTGCTAAAGCTTCGGTCGTCTGGTACAAGATGGAGAACCGGGCCAAGGTGCTTACCTTGCTCGACTCGATTGAAACCCTTGCAGAAAAGTATCATGCGACGGTGGGAAACCTGGTAATAGCATGGACCAGACAGGCAACAGGCACCATGAATGTCCTGTGCGGAGCAAGAAAGCCCAGCCAGATTGAGGAGAACAGCAAGGCAGGCTTGCTTACACTCTCTTCCAAGGACTGGACAATCATCGACTCCCTTGCAAGAACGCTATTCTAGCTCCTTGATGAATTTAATCATATCAATAGCCTTCGGGGGACACCCCGCAAGGCTTTTGCCAAGTCCACGGGTGCAGATACCCACTCCTACCTTGAGAGGATCGCTCTTACCCTTGTAACCCTGCCCGATGCAGATTTGCTGCTTCACATTCTTCAGGCGGTTTACCTCATCGAGGCGCTTGAGGGCATGGATGAGATTGCCATAGCAGGCGGAGCATGCACTGTCGGGCTCGGTGAACTTTCCGAGGTAGTTGGCCCTTCCACTCGGCCTTGGGGGAACCTCGTCACTGGGCTCATTGAGTTGAATCATCACCGCCTTTGCAAGGTCGGTGCTTCCAACACCCAGTTGCTGTGCCATTTCGATGTAGGGTATGTCCCGGTTTTCAAAGCCCATCAGGCTTGCTCCAAAACTATCGCACAGCACACTGTCACGGCAGGCGAACATCCGATTGGTCTGTATCGGATTTCCCCCTTCCTCAAAATCCAGATCTCCATTGAGGCTATCCACGATAACCAGGTCGGCAGCTCTGACTTTGTTCAGGGCAGCGATTGGTCGGTTCAGGCCAAGCGTGTGAAAGAGACGTTTGGAACGGTCGGAGAGAGCACCCTTCATATTCTTGAGGGCGCAGGTCATGGCAGTCTGGCAATGACCCTTCAAGACGGGAAGACTGATGAGGAAATCGGTCTCAAGAATGGTCTTGCTCACTTCCATGGTGATACCGTCGACGGTTTTTTTCACATATGCGTCGTCTTTCACATCCACCAAAGGTACCTTGTATTGTTTGCTGATCTGGATATATCCGTTGACCCGAAAGCCTTCCTTGGTGGAATCCCCCACCCAAGCACTTTCGACGATGCTGATGTTGTGGTACCCAAGGCCTTGGAGATGTTCGATGATTGCCACGACAATCTCCGGGTGGGTGGTGGCACCGCTGTCAGCGGTGACTGCCACCACAAGGTTTGGCTTGAGTGCGATTGATGCGTTCTTGTCGGGCAGCAGTGTTTCGATGTCGATGCGTTCCATAAGGGCCTTGGTCATCAGCGAGGCATTCGACCCATAGGTGATGATGATATCCTGTTTATTCATGCATTCTGTCCCATGACATGGCTGGTCAAATCGTGGGTGATGTGTTCGTACAGCATCCGCTTGCAAGCTTCCTTATCCCCGTTTTTGAGCAGAGTCATCATTTGTGCGTGCTGGGCAAGGTAGTAGGCGAGCTCATCCTCAGGCAGGTTCTGTGCTATGCGGAGTTGTTGGATTTTTGCATCCAGTCGCTCACTGATGCTGATAAGGGCACTGTTGCGTGATGCACGAATCAAAGCGAGGTGGAATAGGCTGTCCTGTTCAAACACCGTCGCCCTGTCTCCGATGCCCATGGCATACTGGCAATCGGCTGCATAGCGGGAGAGTTCCTTGACGTTCTGTGCATAGGACTCTTCATCGATTGAATCGATGGCAAGCTGTTCCAAGGTGACACGGACACGGGCGATATCATTTGCTTCCTGCTCGGAGATGAGTGAGACAGTTGCATGGCTTCTTGGTTTGATGGTGATCAAGCCATACTCGGCCAAGCGCCTGATGGCCTCGCGGATGGGAGTGCGGGAAACACCGAACTGCTCAGCCAAGGATTCTTCAGGGATTTTCATCCCTCCCTTCAGCTGTCCGGACAGGATTTGGTCCTTGAGCATGGTATAAACTTGGTCAGATAGGCTGTTTTGTATACATTTGGGCATGCGATGGCTCCTTAACTAGTCCCCTTAAGAGTAAAAGGTATTCTTAGGTTCGTCAATCACAATTGTGTACAAAAAAATCTCTGCATAATCAACAAGAAAATTTTCACCATTTTTCATGCATTTGTTGTGAATCAACCAAAGATTACCCAGTTTTTTTTGAGAAATGTCTAATATGTACAAGAATCCCTTTGACATCTTTTCTTCTCCATGATATCTATATTGTATACAGTACACAATACAGATTTTCTGCGGTATTGCACCAACCTGAATCTGTATAAAACAAGGAGTTTCCTAGATGAATACACGTGTCAAGGAGTTGCTCTCCCAGCCGGACCGAACGTTCAATGCCGATGAACTAGCCGTCCTGGCCGCATATTTCAGAACCGTTATGTTCAGTACCCTGCACGACAGGGGAACGGGACACTGGGGTGGAGCTGCTTCCAGTGCCGAGTTGACCACCGCCCTCTATTTCAACCGTATTTCCATTGACCCATCCAACCCAAAGAAGGAAGACCGCGACCGTGTCATCCTCTCCAAGGGTCATGCGTCCATGAATTTGTACACAATCCTCGCACACCGCGGATTCTTTCCCACTGAGGAGCTGTCTTCTTTCCGCAAGCTTGACTCACGTCTGCAGGGACATCCTTGCATGAACAAGCTTCCCGGCGTCGACATGTCAACCGGAGCTCTCGGACACGGCCTTTCAATTGGCCTGGGTATGGCTCTTGCCGCACAGCTTTCCAAGCAGCATTGGTGGACCTATGTGATCAGCGGCGAGGGCTGCCTGAACGAAGGACAGAGCTGGGAGGCCCTCATGAGTGCCGCCAAGTTCAAGCCTGAGCACTTTGTTCTGATGATCGACTACAACAAGGTTCAGCTCGATGGTACCGAGGATGAAATCATGCCCCTTGGACCGCTTGCCGAGAAGTTGAAAGCATTCGGCTGGAATGTCGCCCCCAAGGCGTACAACGGCCACGATACGAACGATATTCTTGACTCGTTTGCTTGGATGGACGGCGATGATGTTTGGCCGAAGGCTGTCATCTACGACACAATCAAGGGCAAGGGTGTTTCCTTCACTGAAGGGAAGAATACTTGGCACGGGGCTGTAATCGACGATGCCTCCTATGCAAAGGGTATTGAGGAATTGAACGCTGATCTGAGCAAGAAGGAGGCTGCACTATGAGCATTGCCATGCGAGATGCCTTCGGCAAGAAGCTTGCCGAGTTGGGCGCTACCCATCCTGAATTGGTGGTCCTGGATGCCGATGTATCCTCTTCCACCAAGAGTGCCTTGTTCGGCAAGGCTTATCCCGACCGGTTCTTCAACGTCGGCGTCGCCGAGGCCAACATGGTGGACATTGCTGCCGGTATGGCTACGGCCGGCTACCATCCGGTAGTAAACGCCTTTGCAATTTTCCTTGCCCTGAAGGCAACCGACCAAATCCGAAACACCATCTGCTACAACAACCTCCCGGTAATCATTGCAGGGGCGTACGGTGGTCTTTCCGACTCCTTCGATGGAGCAAGCCATCAGTCCATCACCGATATCGCCATCATGCGCGCACTTCCGAACATGCAGGTGATCGTGCCCTCCGACAGTGCCCAGGCTGAAAAGGCCCTCGAATATGCATTGACCCAGAAAGGGCCGGTGTACATCAGGCTCAACCGGAACGCCATGCCCGACCTGCCCCCGAGTAAGACTATCGAAACTGTGTGTGCAGCCGAGGGAAGTGATGTCACCATCGCAGCAAACGGCATAACCGCAAGTTTCGCTGTGGAGGCAGTTACCCTGCTTGCTCAGCAAGGCATCAAGGCGGAGGTGCTCAGCGTTCCTGTGGTAAAGCCGCTTGACCTGGCTCCTCTTGCAAAGAGTGTTGCAAAAACCGGTAGGCTGCTGTGTGTGGAAGAGCATGTTCTTGCCGGTGGGTTTGCCTCTGCTGTCAGTGAGGCCTTTATGAAACAGGGAATTTCCTGTAAATTTGATGCGATTGGAATTGAAGATACGTTTACCGAGTCCGGCCCCTATGAGCCGCTTTTGGCAAAGTATGGAATCAGCGCAGAGAATATTGCCGATCGTGCCAAGGCTCTCTGCAAATAAGGAGAATGAATAATGGATCAAATGAAACGTGCCTATGAACTTCTGAAAGAATGGAAAGGGGATTCCTATGTCCATGGTCTGGGTGTCCTCGACCAGGTAGGTCCTCTTGCCGCAGCTTTTGGAAAACGTGCACTGGTGGTCAGCAATACCACCTATATGAAGCCGATTGCTGATCGTGTTGTCTCATACCTGAAGAGTGCAGGTGTTGAGCTCGCCGGTGGCGTCATCGCTCCCGACGCTAAGCCCAATGCCCCCCGTGAAGACGTCTATCGCCTGGAATCGTATATCCTGCACACCAAGCCGGACAGCATTGTCGTTATCGGCGGTGGTTCTTCAATCGATGCCGTGAAAGCTGCCAACGCCCTTGCAGCCTTGGGCTCCAAGGTAACTCCTGAGATCGACCACTATTTTGGGACCAACGTGGTAAGTGATGCACTTGCGAAGACTAACACCACCTTGATTCCCGTAATCGCCGTGCAAACCTCAGCTTCCAGCGGTGCACACTTGACCAAGTACGCCAATATCACCGACCCGGTGGTAGGACAGAAGAAGCTGATCGTCGACAATGCCTTGGTGCCCACTGTAGGCCTGTTCGATTACGAGACCACGGTCTCCATGCCGATTTCAGTCACCATCGACGGAGCACTGGATGCCATCGCCCACACCTTCGAGGTGTTCTGCGGTGCCAAGGAAGCTACCTATGAGAAGGCCCAGCAGATTGCTGACTGTGCCATCAGCTTGGTTGCCAAATACGCAAAAGTCCTAGTCGAGGATCCAAAAAATGTGGAAGCTCGTGAGGCCATCGGCCTTGCCACCGACCTTGGCGGCTATGCCATCATGATCGGGGGCACCAGCGGCGCCCACCTGACCAGCTTCTCCCTCGTTGACATCGTCAGCCATGGAACAGCCTGCGGTATCATGAACCCGTACTACGCCGTACTGTACAGCAAGGCAATCCAGGAGCAGCTGAAGGTTGTCGGTTCCATTTTCTCTTCCTTCGGTTTTGGTTCCTCCGTTGAGAAGCTTGAAGGCCGTGCCCTTGCCTTGGCTGTGGCTGATGCCATGATTGCTTTCAGCAAGTCCATCAAGGCTCCTTCAAAGCTCACCGACCTGAAGGGCTTCACCGATGCACATATCCAGCGGGCCCTTGCCGCAGCAAAGGATCCCCAGCTTGAGATGAAGCTGAAGAACATGCCTGTTCCGATGAAGAGTAGCGATGTGGACGTATACATGGAGCCGCTGCTTCGTGCAGCAGCATCTGGAGACCTCTCCCTGATCAAGGAGATGTAAGTGATTTCACAGCAGCAGGACACCTTCTGGTGTCCTGCAGTTGTATCGTAAGGGAAAAACCATGAAATTAGCGGTAGCTATTGCCTCCAAGGAGGCGATGCCCAATGCGTTTGTAGTATTCAGGGGAGTGAAGGAATCCATCATCAAAGCCCATGCCCTTGGGTATGATGGAGTAGAACTTGCCCTGAAGAATCCCAATGAAGTGGATAAGCATGGGCTTAAGCAATGGCTCAGGGATAACCAGCTGGAGGTGAGCGCCATCTCTTCGGGTCAGGTTTTTGCCGCCCGGGGTCTTCACTTCACCGATGAGAACAAGGAAAATAGGGCAGAGCTCTATAAGACCTTTTGTGAATTCATCGACCTTGCCGGTGAGTTCGGCGGCTTGGTGAATATCGGTCGTACCCGAGGTCCCATTGCAGGCCGTGATATCACCTTGGTCGAGAACCTTTTTCTAGACATGGCTCACAAGGTTGCCGATCATGCCGAGAAGCGCGGGGTGGATCTGATTCTTGAGCCGGTGAACCGCTATGAGATTGATTTCATCAACAACCTCGATGAATGCAGTGAGATGTTGAGGAAAGTCAATCGCAAGAACTTTGTCATGATGCCCGACGTGTTCCACATGAATATTGAGGATGACAAAATTGGGGCGAGTTTCATCCGCAACAAGGAGTATGTCAGGTATGTGCACTTCGCCGATACCAACCGTCACGCCCCCGGTGATGGGCATATGCATTGGGATGAGATTTTTGAGGCATTGACTAGTATCGGATACGATGGTTGGACAACAGCCGAGATTCTTCCGTATCCCGATCCCGATACTGCAGCCCAGCGTACAGTTGCCTTCTTGAAGGGAACGTACGGAAAGTATTACCACTAAGCATATTGAGAGCCACCAGAACGGTGGCTCTCTGCTTCTCTATTCAAAAAGCTGCTCAATGTTGGCCTTGACCATTTCATTGAGGCTGTTCCTTCCTCCACGCTCGGGAAAATTGCGCCATACCACCAACTTGGTTGCAGGTGAAACCTCCATAAATGGTTTGGCGATCGGGTTGTGGATGTTGTCGATGATAAGGTCGTACCCACCTTTGGCAACCTCTGCTATTTGGGCTGCTGTCACCGGGCCGGGACCGAACGTGCCGGCTATCGAAAGCCCCAAGTCCTTTGCAAGGAAGGCTTGCATGGCATGACAGTAGACCTTCAATTGGTCCAGTTCTTCCTGGCGTACCTTCTCCGCCCCTGCCTTGATGGTCTGCCTATAGTGGGCGACACGCTTTTGGCTCTCATCCTGCGTTCCCATCAGCGAGGCAATGATTCCTGCCTGTTCGCTGACATTCTCAATGCTGTTGTTGGTGTTGATCTTGAGCAGTGAGGCCGCTTCCTTCTTGATCGAGGAACCCATGCTCTGCATCATCCGCTCATAGCCGGCATAGATGAAGTAATCCGCATGGTTGATCTTCAATACATCGCTGACGACAATCTCATACTCAGGGGGATGTATCAGGTTCGCCGGGGCGATGAAGGGTACGTCGTCCAGGCCTGCCAAGTCGGCAAAGGCCGCGGTCCAACTGGTGGAGGCGACAATCAGAGCAGGTCTGGATGCAGCAGAAGCAGCAACCTCTTCGGGGACACCCTGGGCAAAGAGAGAGACACTGATGACGAGCAAGAGGGCAATGAAACGATAGTTCTTCATACAGCAATTCCTTTCTTGTGTGATGTAGGGGCGAGATAGAGCAAAGCCGAAAGCAAGGCAATTGTTCCACTGGGTGGAAGGTCGGTGGCAACAGCCAGCACATAACCGAAAGTCGAGATGAACAAGCCGGTGAGGCAGGAGAACCCTATGAGCTGCTTGAGACTTGCAGCACGCTTGCTTCCTACCATGACTGGAAGGATGAGCAGGGCATCGATGAGCAGAGCACCCAATAGCTTCATTGCAAAGGCGATCACCAAGGCAATAACCAGAACCATGAGCGTATAATGCCATGTGACCGACATACCCAATGAATGGGCGATCTCCGGGTCGAAAAATATGGCGCTGACTGTCCTGAAGTTTACAACCAGATACAGGATGAGCACCAAGGCGATGACTGTCAGGCCGAGAATATCAACGAAGGTCAACGCAAATGGGCTACCCCAGAGCAATTGCAGGGTATCCTTGGCAGGTACATCCCACAGATGCATGACCAACGAGGCCAAAGCCATGGAAAACACCATTGCCGCTGCACTGGCAAGAGAGAAGCTTTGCGAGTTGCTGCCTTTGAGGCGGAGCATCAGAAGGACGAGCAAGAGGTTGAGCAGGATGCTGGTCGGAAGAACCGGCAGGGAGAATGCAAGAGAGATGGCCCCCCCAAGGATGACGCCATGCATGAGCATGTAGCGCATCGGTACCAGATTCAGGCGCAGAACCATTACCCCGCTTGCGGGAAAGCAGAAGCCTGCTATTGCCATGGCAACCAGGCCCCGTGCAACCGGGGGAAGACTGAGAGCATAGAGAAAGTCATGCATGCTTGCCTTCCAGTCGGAGAACCGGCCAGCGGAGGTCGGTTTCCAGTTCCTTGTCATGGGTTACGATGATGATCGTCGGCATTTCATCCATGCTGAGGGAGTGCAGTACCTCGATCAGTGTTTTTCGGCTCTTTGCATCCAGAAACGAGGTAGGCTCATCCAAAAGCAAAAGTCGTGCCTTTTGGCAGAGGGTCCGTGAGAGTGAAACCTTTTGGCGTTCACCTCCGCTGAGGGTAAAGAAATTACGATCAGCCAGCTCATACACTCCGGTTCTTCGCAGTGCCGTGTCGATCTCCCATTTCTGTTGCTTGATATCGAGGCTCGGATCAACAGCCATGCTGACCACCTCCCGTACCGAGACAGGATAGTGTTCTTGTGTCTGCTGCTGTTTGATGTATCCGATCGTCCGCTTGGGCAAGGAGGTTATTTCCTGGTCATCGATAAGGATTGACCCCTTAGCTGGAGTGAGCTTTCCCAGCAAGAGATTGAGCAACGTGGTTTTTCCCATACCATTGTCACCTTGGATGATGAGCCTGCCGCCTTGCTCTACAGTAAATGAGAGATCCTCAAGGATTGGAGGAAGATCGGGGTATGCATAGCTGACCTGCTGTACGGCAATACCAACTCCCCGTACCAACTTTGCACGCCTTCTGAGCAGGCGGTACATTTCCTCTTCGCTTGTCAGGTCAAAAAGCAAATCCTCGGTTTTGCATGCCAGTCGCTCAATTCGTTTTTCCCAAGTGATGCGAATGCCGTGTTCTTCGTAGAACGCTACGGCGAGGTCGCTCACCAGATTGATGTGCGCCCTTGCAATGCCCATGCGGCTCATCAGAACAGCTGCGGCTTTGCCTGCTGCCGTATCGTGGGCTGAAAGGCAGTCACGCTCTCCTGTATAGGTGGCCAAGAAGCGTTCGAAGGCAAAAAGAGGGGAGAGCCAGCGACCGCTGTCAGAAAAAATGAGTTGGTCGTGGTTGTAGATGCTTAGGGTTGTTCCCTCGGGAAGTGGTTGCTGATACGGTTCCACAGGCAGCTCCATAGTAAAAAAGCCATGAAAGCAAAGGATTGACATCCTTCTCTGCCTTCATGGCTCGTTTCTTCATAGGTACATGGTATAGGATCAACCCCTTCATGGGGCTTGGTTGGGCGAATTGTACAAGCCTCAGCCTTGGTTGTCAAGAAAGGTTGCAATCTCCTTGATGGCGAGCTCTATCATCTCTCCCAGGCTCAAGTCTTGCCTTCCTACGATGCTGACATTGCATTTGCTTATCGGCAGCAGAATCTTATGTGCCTGACTTTGTGCAACAGCGATGGCCATGGCAGGGGTTATTTCCCCATGCAGGGCATCGGCTGTGATGATTCCCAAAGGCCCGATGATCAGATCGGCGTTCCTGGAGGCAACCACGACCGGGTTCTCCCCGGTTGCAATGGCATCGGCGCCGCTTCGGAGCATGGCACTCGCTGCAAGGCTGTTTGTCCCGATGGCCAGCAGATGAACGTGGGGAAATTGTTTTTTGATTGCCTCAACCATACTTTTCCCCAAACTTCCGCCTTGGCCGTCGATGATTACGATTCGCATGGTGTACTCTCCGTTTCCAATTTATCCATACCTACCAGATAAATCTCAAATGAATCATCCCTGCAGGCTTTCGGCTTGAAGGGCTTCACTTTTACAAAAAGGGTGCGCATGAGCTTGAGCATCTCCACTTGGCCCCCCCCCTGAAAAATCTTGACCACCAGATTGCCATGGACCTTCAGATGGTCCTTGGCAAGGTAGATAACCTGCTCAGCAAGATTCTCGCTGCGCGAAGTGTCTACTGAACGGTTGCCCATGGTCATCGGGGCGGCATCACTGATGATGACATCGTAGGGCCCATGGGAGATGAGTGTATTGCGCATCTCTTTACCAAAAGCATCGCCAACATAGGACGTGACCGTCACCGGGACTGGATTGAGGCTCAAGGGATTGAGGTCGACTGCAATAATCGTTCCCTTGCCTTTTATCAGCTCATTGTGGGTATACAGCGTCCAAGATCCAGGCGCTGCCCCCACATCCAGGACGGTGTCTCCACTCTTGATGAGGTTGAAGCTCTGTTGGAGTTCTTCGAGCTTATAGACGGAACGGGCGGGATAGCCCTCTTTGTGTGCACGTTTGGTATAGGAGTCTGCACGGTCTCTTCTGCTGGTTGCCATGTCTTGACTATACCAAAGCAGGAGGAAGGGCACAAGAAAGGTGCCAGTGAGAATTGGTTGGTGTGAAGGTATTTCTCGCTGGCACCCAAGGTAAAAACACGAAAAGGAGGTTGAAAAAACGGTTGCTCTGTTCTATCTATCTCTATGCAATTCATGTGCCAACTACAATAGTGTGGTTTTTGGACAATACATATACACAAATGGACAGTTTTTTATTTGTGAGAGGTGTGCACGTACTGTGAAATTTCTTCACATGGCAAAAATAGTGCACAGTTCAGGGCAAAAAGATGGTGCCAGCGGAATTTGTGGGGTGGGGAGAGAGGACCGCTGGCACCAAAGAAATCACACTTTAAGGAGGTTTGAAAAAAACTGTTGCTCTGTTCTGCTAATTACAATGCAACATGCGTGCCAACTCTAGAAATATGTACATAAGGACAATTTATATAGCTAAATGTAAACTAAGTGTGATAGGAGTCAGAGCAGTAGGTGTGAAGAAAAGTAACACCAATACAATTTTTCACAGAAGCTGGGCAAAAAAAGAAGGATGCCAAAAGTTGATTGGGGTAATCTCTTGGCACCCTGTCGATATGAAAAAGGAGGAGTATGAAAAAAAATGTTGCTCTGTTCTAGCTATAACCATGCAATTTGCATGCCAAGTTGAAATCCTTCAATTGGGTGCCCCTGTATGCTATGGGCCTTCCGAAATGCTGTGCATTGCTTGCGCACCCTATGATAGTTGTGCAAAAATTGCACAATTGACGATTTGGCGAGCAATTTATACTGTATAGCTATGAATAAAGCCTCGCTGATAAACCGGAGATTCCGGGACGGTACGTATAAGAATTTTACCCTGAAGCTCGTGGTGCTTAATGCACTGGTCTACCTGCTTACCGCCTATATATATCCACGCAGTGCATATTACCTGGCCATGATTCCCTCGTTTGTGCTTGGCGGGTATGTGTGGCAACCGTTTACCTACATGTTCGTGCATGGTGGATTCAACCACCTTCTGTTCAATATGCTCAGCCTTTTTATTTTCGGCTCGATGGTGGAAAAGCGCATTGGCAGCAAGGAATTTCTGCTTTTCTATCTGCTTGCAGGGCTATTCAGCGGCATTGTGAGTTTCATCAGCTACTATTTGGCTGGCACGAATGTAATTCTTGTCGGAGCTTCCGGGGCGATTTATGCAGTACTTCTGATGTTTGCCGTCTTCTACCCTTATTCGGTGATTTTTGTTTTTGGTTTCATTCCTGTCAGAGCTCCGATACTGGTAATCCTCTATGCGATCATTGAGCTGTCCAGCCAGGTGTTCGGCCGGGGTGGAAACGTAGCGCATCTTACCCATCTGAGCGGACTGGTATTTGCCTATTTGTATTGCAGGATCAGAATGCGCATCAATCCCATCGAAGTATTCAAGCGAACCCTTTAGTCGGTAATGCCGTATTGTTCGCGGATTTGTAGATACCCTTTCTTGATTACATTGTAGATAATGGAGAGCTTCTGGTCATGATGGATGAAGGCTGACTTCATCGCATTGATTGTAATCTTCTCCAAGTCGCGTATATTCAGGTTGTAGTATTGCACGGCAAGTTCCATTTCCCTGGTAAGGTTTGTGTCGCTCATCAAGCGGTTGTCACTGCACAAAAAGACGCGGAACTTATTCCGAAAGAGAATGGGGAAGGGGTGACTTGCATAGTCTTTTGCAGCCCCGGTCCCAACATTGCTGGTCAGGCACATCTCCATAGGAATTCGTCGGTCAAGGATGAAGTTTGCAAGCGAACCCATCTCCTCGATCCTCGTTCCATCAAGGCCCATATCCTCCACCAAGCGAACTCCGTGTCCGATACGATGTGCTCCGCACAGCTGAACGGCCTGCCAGATGGATTCCACCCCGAAGGCTTCTCCGGCATGGATGGTAATGTTGAAGTTTTTATTGCGGATGAACTGGAAAGCCTCCAGATGCTTCTTGGGAGGGTAGCCGATCTCATCGCCGGCAAGGTCGAATCCAACCACACCCCGATCTGCAAATGCTACTGCAAGCTCGGCAATCGTCTGGCTGATCTTGGGGCTCTGGTTGCGCATGGTGCATAGGATAAGGCCGGTAGGCATGCCTGTATGCCTTGTCCCTTGCTGCAATCCGTCAAGGACTGCTTGCACTACTTGCTCAAGGCTCAGGCCATTATGTATGTGCAGGATGGGGGCGAAGCGGATTTCGGCATAGCAGACATGCTCCTTCGCCAAATCCTCAACCGCTTCAAAGGCAACCCGCCTAAGCGCATCTTCTGTCTGCATGACTTGGGTTGTTACCCCGAATGGTTCCAGGTACAAGGAGAGGCTTTTTTGTCTGCAGCCGCGTACAAACCAATCATGCAGCTTCTGAGGATCCTCGCTGGGAAGCTTGACATGCTGCTCATTGGCCAGGTCCAAAATGGTCTGAATTCTCAGGCCGCCGTCAAGATGGTCATGCAGTTCCACTTTTGGAATCTGCTGGATTATTTCCTTGGTTACCATGCGACCATCATACAGCATATTTGTATGAAGAGGCAAATCCTAAAGCAGCCAAATGAAAAGGCAAAGGGTCAAACCCGGAATATTTTTTGCTTACAGACTATACAATTTGTGGAAAACTTGAAATACTATAGGCATATAAGTGTAAATCAAATAATGAGTAAGGAGATATAGTGATATGGCGAAACGTGAAGAAACCCTGAATAAGAAGTTACTCGCAGCTGCTGTTTCTGCTACCAAAGTGAAGGAAATCAAGACCCTTCTTGACCAAGGGGCAGACATTCACACCCAGAACGAGTGGGGCCTTACTCCTATCATGCTGGCAGCCCAATACAACCCTTCAGTCAATGTCTTGAAGGCGCTTTTGGATGCCGGAGCGGACATCCAGGAAGCTGAGCCGAAGTATCGGTCCAATGCCCTGCACCTCGCAGCAAACAAGAGCATAAGCCCGAAAGTCATTGAGGAACTTCTCAAGGCGGGAGCCGATCTCAATGCCCGCAACTACCTCGGGGAGACCGCCCTGATCATGGCAGTGAACAGCAACCCTGAAGCCCGCATCATCTCCGCCCTGCTGAAAGCCGGAGCAGACATCAACGCCCGCGACTATCAGGGTCACTCGGTACTTGAGTATGCCAAGGCAGCCAAGAGAACCTATATTGTAAACCAGCTAAAGAAGATGGGTGCGAACTAGGCCTTCTCTTTCCAAGCAATCAGGCTTTCTCCCAAAGCTGGGAAGAAAGCCTGTTTTATAGGTAGTACCAATCGAAGGGTAAGGTTTTTCTAAGAACCATTGTTCAAGCACTTAGTATTTTGGTGCGTATGCAGCCCTCAGGACTCTGAACTCACCCGAAACTTCATATTCTGTGGAACGAGAATCAGATATCCTGCCTGAAATTATTCCTCCCACATACTCATCACCGAATTCAGTGAATGTGACGCTGATGGGAGGTGGGTCCAAACTGGAATATCCAGCCGAGAATGCAAGAGTTGAAGCATCTTGCATGCTATGTATTGAAAACCTTACAGCATCCAAAGCATCACCGATGCACGTGTCGTCTACTGCATCGGGCACATAGAGCTCAAAGCTCTCAAAGGGGTAGTTGTTCTCCAAGGGAATAAACTGACCATACTCTTTATCCATAGGAGTGTTTGAAGCAAGTCTTCTGCTGCCGTTGCCACTTCCGAAGTCCCTGAGGGTATGGGAAGGGACATCATACTCTGTGAAGATTGTATCTCTATCAAGGGCCGATCCTTGTGCAGGGCCAGATGTTAGCCAAAACGAGTAAGTGTCAGAGGCATCGGCAGTGTTGGTGAAGGAAACACGCACATATCCGTTGTGCACGGAAATCTGGACATTGTCAGTCTTGTTTTGGTCCTCGGTCGTTACTAAGATTGTAGCACTACCCCGTGATACTGCGGTGACCAAGCCCTCAGCATCGACTGAAGCAACCGCAGTATTATCGGAAGCCCAAGACAAGCGCTTGTTGGTTGCGTCGGCGGGAGCAATGGTTGCAGTAAATTGGAAGGTTTCACCAATCATGAGCGGGCGAACTTCGTCAATCGTAACCTCTGTTACATTTTTGGGAGGATTAAAAGCGTCGGTACAACCGATGAGCAGAGCCATGCCGAGTGCGAGCATGCAGGCAACCGTAATAGGGGGTGTCGTACGTTTCATTGAGTATTCCAGAATCGATGGTATGCAGGCAGCAGGAGGGAAATCACCTGTGTCTTTTGGGCTGTTCAGTAGAGCGCCAAATCGGGCTATACGGTTTGTAGTGGCCCAAATTGGTGTCTTTGCTCTATCTAAAAGTAATATTTCATGCTTAATGGTATTCAACTGTTATACATTTGTAAAGAAAAAATTATCTGAATTGCCATGAAAAACATGATGATGTACTGTCCAAATTGGATCTTATGAACGATGTTGGCCTATTTGAAGAGAGCAAGCATGCTCTCCTTGTTGGGGTTCATCTGGACATACTCCCGGGCGCTATAGCCTTCCTGACTTTTCCGGTCGGGATCTGAACCGGCTTGGAGAAGCAGCTTGACCACCTCCGTATTGGGGTTGGCTGCCGTTGCATACATCAAAGGTGTCTGGCCCTTCTCATCGGTGCTGTATATCGAGGCGCCATGGGCGAGCAGGCGGGAGGTGATGGACCTGTTGCTGTTGTGCCAGGCTGCATATGCCAATGCAGTCATCCCGGTTATAGATGCTGCGTCGATTTGTGCCCCTGCATTGATCAACTCATCCAATACATCGAGATTCTGATTGTATGCAGCTGCATACATCAAGGCGGTGACACCGGCAAGGTTGCGCGACTCGACTTTGGCTCCATTGCGTACCAGCAGCTTGATAAGATCTCCATCGTTTGCTCTTCCCGCAGCCATCATCAACGCGGTGTTTCCTTCGTTGTCCGCGATATCAGGCTTTGCGCCGAATGTGAGCAGTGCTTCCACCGCATCACTATCCGGTTGCCTTTCCAACAAGTATAGCAACGCCGTTTTGCCTATATAGTCTTTGTAGTTCACCTCCGCTCCTGCAAGGATGAGAGTGGTGAGGATGTCGGAATCGCTTCTGCTGTAGGCTGCAAAGTGGAGGGCGGACTGCCCATATATATTGGTCTGTCCTGCAGAAGCGCCGGCCTTCAAAAGTAGGTCGATCACTTCCATGCCTGCCTTGCCGATGCAGGCGCGATGCAGGGCTGTCTCTCCTTTGGGGGAACGTGCCTGTACGTCGGCCCCCTTATCAAGCAGGAAGGCCGTCACCCGAGGCTCTTTGTTGAATTCAGCGCTGTACATCAGAGGAGTGCTGCCTTGGCTGTCGATTTGGTTGACCTCAAAGCCGTTGTCAAGCAGCAGTTGCAGTACCTCGACATCAGCATTGTTGGTTGCTGCATAGAAGAAAGCATTCCATCCGTCTTCCTCTTCAACGAGAAAGGAGCCTGCACTGATGGCAGCAAGCATGACATCGGAGGGATTTCCCTGCGAAGCGGCTCGGTACAAGTCCTGTTCCGAGGCGAAGCTCGGAGATAAGAGAAGCAGCAAAAGAACGAGAAGTGCAGTGAGGTATTTCATGGCCAACCCCCTAGTTGCAGTGTAAGACCCGTCTTTCGCGTTGCCAAGACAGAGAGCAAGGCAAAAAGAAAACCTTCGCCAAAAGACGAAGGTTTTTAGAGGTAAAAGCAGCTTAGGCCTGCTTCCATTCCTTTTCGACTATCTGGCCCTTTAATTCGGCCTCAAGCTTGGCGATCAAGGCTTTAGTCTCTTCCACTACCGAAGCAAGCTCGAAGCTGAAGCTTTCTTCCAAGTTGCGTCTGAGCTTCACCTCAACCTTGCCCTCCTTCAGGGAACGGTTGCCCAAGGTTATACGAATCGGAAGCCCGATGAGGTCGGCATCGGCAAACTTGACACCGGCCGACTCCTTGCGGTCGTCGTACAGCACTTCAATTCCGGCATCACTGAGCTTGTTGTAAATCTGTTCGCCAATCTCGGCATCCTTTACCAAACTTACCAGGTGTACTTGCATCGGAGCTACCGAAATCGGCAGGGAAAGCCCCTGCTCGTCACTGTAGTTCTCTGCAAGACAGGCAAGCAGACGTCCCACGCCGATACCGTAACTGCCCATGATTACGGGCTTTCGCAGTCCACCCTCATCCTGATAGCTGCAGTTCATACTCTCGCTGTAGCGGGTATTGAGCTGGAAGATATTGCCAACCTCGACTCCCTTGGAAGAGGAGAGGGGCTTGGAACATTCAGGACAGCTATAGCCGGCTGCTGCGCTGGCAATATCGGCTACCTGGCCGGTATAGTCCCGTCCAAAATTGGTGTTCAACAGGTGATACCCTTCCTCGTTCGCACCGGCAACAAGATTGTTGCTGTTTGCAACCGAGTCATCGACAATGACCAGGACATCCTTGCTGCATCCAATTGCCGAACCATAGCCGGGGACCATCTGCTTCTGCAGGATTTCCTCACAGTGAGCCGGACGAAGGGCGTTGGCACGGGCTGCATTCTGCAGCTTGTTTTCCTCAACGTCGAGATCACCGCGTACAATGCCGACGATGAGCTTGTCCTGTTCTTCTCCATTGGTATCATTGATGAAGGTGCCAACCATGAACACAGCCTTGGCGGTCTGTCTTTTCTCAATCTTGAGGAAGGCAGCCAGCTCGTCGATGGTCTTGCACTCGGGGGTGAGAACCTTCTGTGTCTGCTTCATTGGTTCGACATAATTCGTCTTGGCAAAGGTTGCAACCTGACGGTTGGCGGTATAGCCGCACGACGGGCAGGTGATGATGGTATCCTCACCGATGGAGGAGAGGTACATGTACTCATGGGAAATCTTTCCACCCATCATGCCGCTGTCAGCCCCGACAACAATGACCGGAAGCCCGCATCGGCTGAAAATCCTGAAGTACGCTTTATAGTGGGCGGCATACTGAGCATCCAGACCTTCTTGGTCGACATCGAAGGAATAACTGTCCTTCATGGTGAACTCGCGTACCCGGATCAAGCCGGCTCGGGGCCGGGGATCGTCACGCCACTTGGTCTGAATCTGATAGACCAGAAGCGGAAGCCTCTTATAGCTGTCGATCTCTCCACGGGCGAGGTCGGTGACGGCCTCCTCATGGGTCATGGCAAGAACCATGTCGCGTCCGACACGATCGCTGAAACGGCTCATTTCCTTGTCGATGCTATAGTACCGGCCGGTTTCCTTCCAAATATCGGCAGGGTTTACCAAGGGCATCAGTATCTCTTGTCCACCGATTGCATTCATTTCCTGGCGGATGATCTGCTCGATCTTTTTGGTTGCATTGAAGCCGAAGGGAAGCAAACTGAAGATACCAGCTCCCAATTGGCGGATAAAGCCTGCACGAAGCAAATATTCATAGCCCTTGCTGTCGGCGCCGTTTGGGGCTTCACGAAGGGTTTTGGAAAAGAGTCTGGACATCCTCATATTGATACGTCTCCTTGGTATTCGAACAGTGGCCATTGTAGCAAAACCACTCTCCCTTCTCAAGGTATCTGGTTTACTGACTTGAGGTTTGTCGCTTTTTCTTGGGCCTGAATGGCCAATTCCATGGTAAGCAAGGTATGCTCCTGGGTAATGGCATGATCGGTGCAATTGAGGCAGTCGAGAATCATCGCACCAAAGAATGGAAAGCCGATAGAGCCGAAAGCCTCGATGTGATGCTCACCCTGCCCATCGACCAGATAGACTTGGTCCCCTTGGTTCGACCTGGCAACATCCAGATATTTCCGAATTTCAACCGAAGCTTTTGTTCCGACTATAAAAACTCTTCCATCTCCCCAGGCACCCATTCCATCCGGTGTGAACCAATCGACACGGAAGTAGCAGGTTGCTCCCCTGTCCCCAACCAGGACGCATTGGCCAAAGTCTTGGAAATCAGGATGATCGGGATTATTGTAGTTTGCGATGCTGCTGTGCAGAATTTTTGCCGAGCGGCTGTTCGTATAGGTAAGGAACTGCTCCAGTTGATGGCTGCCGATATCCACCAAGATACTTCCATTTTCTTCAGGATTAAAGAACCAGGGTGGTCTTGATGCTTTGTTGAGCCGGTGAGGGGCGAGGATGTTCACCGAAAGAACTTCTCCCAAAACCCCGTCTTCAATCAATTGTTGGGCATAGAGGGCACCTTCCACATGGATGCGTTCCCCAAAATAGATGAAGTATCGCTTGCCCGTTCTTTTGCACGCGTCTCGTATTATTCTGGTTTCCTCCAGTGACAGCATTCCGGGTTTGTCACAGAAGTAGTGCTTGTTGCTCTCCATTACTGCCAAACCGAGACTACAACGAAGGGATGGCTTGATGGCACTTGCTACCAAAGATATGCCTGCGTTATTGAGAATGTAATCAGATGAAGGAGCAATTTGTGCTTGTGGGTAGGCTGCGAGAAATACTTCCACCTTGTTTGGGTCTTCATCATAGACATATGCAAGCTGCGCACCAGCTTCCAGCAAGCCGTTGGTCATTGCATAGATGTGGCCATGATCAAGTCCGATTACGGCAAAGGCAAACTCACTTGCCTTTACTACCCGCTCAGCCTGTTTTGCCGAGCGGGGGGCATAGTACATTCCATCCATTTTTTGCACAGGATTTACTCCATGAAGAATCGTTTGTCGGTTCCCGCCGAGGCATATGCGGCGTAGAGGACTTTCATTGTCTCATAGGCAAGAGGAAAGCCCGATTCCGGCTCCCTGCCGGTATCGACGCACTTGATGAAATCCTCAAGCTCCCCGACATACCCGCGCATCTCTTCCTCACACAGAAAAACATGCTGCCATCCAGTTTTTGTCTCCACTTTCTCTGTCATATAGACATCCTCCAACTTGGAAGCGTCTGTATGATAGCAAAGGAAGCTATCGTTGGGGGCAATTCTTCCCTCATAACAGGCATTGGATGTGTACGCCTCAACTTTGTTTCTCACCCCTCCGACAATCATATCACCGCTGGTTATCACAGCCTTCGTTCCATCGGAAAAGGTCAGAATAGCTTCCGACCAGTCTTCAACATCGACAGGATTGGAAAGGATGGAACCACGTTCAGTACGTGGAAGCCCTGTTGTTATCCGCGAAGCATCACAAAGTACTGAGGTCACCCGGATTTGTTCACCACGGCGTTTTGCCTCGACCTGCTTCAGATAGAGCAGGGCGCTGAGGGGGTGACAACCCTGGCGGATGAGACAGCCTCCTCCGTTTGCAGACCAGAGAGCTGCATGGGCGGCATGGCTACCACTGTGAGCCTCATCGCCTTTGAGCAGCAACAGTTTTTCCCCGGTTGCTTCAATCATTTCCTTGATTTTAACAACAGCGGGCGCATAGATGTAATTTTCTGCATAGAAAAGTTTCTCTTTCCTATCCAATAGAAAAAGTCTGAGATCTTCCAATTCCTGGCACACTGCATCATACATAAGGCTCCTGTCATCATTTCCGCTACCGAAGTAGCCATTGAGAGGTTTCTCGCAGATGACATGCTTGCCGCTTTCCATGGCCTGTTTGACCAATGGAATGTGGGAACTGGGAGGGACGATGATGTCTACGATGTCCACCAAGGGATCACGAAGCAATTCTTCTACCGTTGCAAAGGCTTTTTCAAATCCATTAACCTGTACAAACTGCTGGGTTTGCTTCAAATCAGCAGAACATGCACCATACAACCTAACTTCATATCCAGGGATTTTCTTGTATGCCTGGGCGTGGATATGTGCAGCAAAGCCGCAACCGATGAATCCAATGTTGAACCGTTTCATGAGCGTACCTTCTTCAATTTTCTAAATACTCCGAGTTGAGCGAGAATCATACCAACGATGATGACGAGAAAGAAAATGCAGATCGGACGCTGGAACATAGGCAGGAACGAACCATCCGACAATCGCAGTCCTCGACGCAGGTTTGAATCGGTCATTGGACCTAGGATGACTCCAAGGAGGAACGGGGCAGCCGGAAAGTTGGCAGCTGACATGGCCAGTCCTATCAACCCAAACACAAACATGACTTTGATATCAAACTGGTTGTAGTTAATAAGATAAGCTCCTATGACACAGAGCAAATAAATAATGGGCATCAACATCTTTTTCTTGATTCCCAGTATCCGGACGGTTACACGGCTGATTAACAGTCCAAGTATCCACATGATAATGGATGACGCGATAAGGTAGATACTGACACTGTAGACGAAAGAAGGTGATTCAGTCATGAGCAGAGGCCCTGGCCGGTATCCGTGCATTAGAAATGCTGCAAGAAGTACTGCCGCAGGAGCTGAACCCGGAACAGCAAGACTCAATACGGGGATGAGGGCCCCGCCGATGCATGCATTGTTTCCCGTTTCAGCAGAAATCACCCCGAGTTCATTTCCATTCCCAAAGCTTTGTGGATCCTTGCTTCGGCTCTTGCTGGCCCAGTAGGAGAGCCAGCCACCGGTGTCTTCGCCGACACCTGGTATAATCCCTACAATGACACCTATGATGCTGGAACGGATGATTGCACTCCAGTTCCTGGCGATAGAAATCCACCCTTTCTTGGGTTGGAATTTAGATACCTTGATGGCTGTTCCTTCCCCTTCTTTCTTGAAGGCACGGACAATTTCAGGAAATCCGAACAAACCGATCATGACTGGTATGAGTTGAATATTTGACATGAGATTCACATTGCCGAAACTGAACCGTGCAAAGGTATCCACCGTATCCAGACCGATCATCGCTACCAGAAGGCCCAGAATACCACTAATCCACCCTTTCAGCGCGTTCCCTGTAGCCGTAAGTGCTCCGCAGATGAGGATACCGAAGATGGATAGCAGAAAGAACTCCCAGCTGGCGAATTTCAGAGCCATGCTGGTGAGAAACGGAGTGAGAGTGAGTACAAAGACAACACTGATCAAGGTGCCAAGCATACTGGCAGTTGTTGCGAGGAAAATTGCATGTCCCCCATCACCTCGTTTAGCCATGGGAAAGCCATCCAAAGCTGTGGCAGCACTAGCAGGGGTGCCAGGTATGTTAAGGAGAATTGCCGATTGACAGCCTCCTGAAATGGAACCGACGTAAACACCTAGCAGTGAAATGAGTGCTGTCTGGGTGGGAAAGTTAAAGGTAATTCCGGTCAGCAAAGCAATAGCCATGGTTGCACTGAGACCTGGGAGCATGCCCATAATGAGTCCAGACCCAACTGACAAGACAAGGACCAAGAGGTTGATGGGAGTACAAACAGTGAGGATTGCTTCAAACAAGTAGTTGGCGATCATACGGGCCTCCGTTAGGGAAGTGAGACATTGAAGCCAAATTGGAATAGTAGAATCACCAATCCGACGGCTGCAATCGAGATGATGATGCTTTTCACGATGGTTGAGGCACGAAGAAAAAGCATCAGGGCAATAAGGAAAATGGGAGAGGATACATAATAGGGAACCTTTCCAATGATAAAGAATGCGTAGACAGCCATAATGGCCATGCCTCCTACCATCATACGGATGTCGGTATTCTTGACTGCTTGCTTGAACCATCCAAACAGAAGCAAGAATCGTTTACTGATGCTGCTGTCTTTCAGACTCTGAAAGAATAGAGTCAGGCTCAAAATAAAAAGCAGGGCTCCCAATAGAATGGGTAGTAGGCCCGGGGAAATTGAGAGGTTTGTAATGCCATACGGAGGTCTTGCAGCTTTCAGATAGATTCTGATGCCTTCCACCGTAGTGTAGATGCCCAGCAGGGTGAGCACCAGAGAGATGGTGAAGTCTTTTTGCTTGGTGTCCATGGTGAGATCCTGAAAAATGTGGGTAGCGAAGAGTACCAGGGCGAGCAATCGCCCTGGTATTCACAAGAATTAACGGGTTAAACCGAACTTTGCGGGATCAATACCCACAGCTCCGGCATCATACATCAGGTAGCTTGCCTTGCTGGCAAAACCATCGAGGTATTTCTGGGAGTCTGCACGACCCATCGGGATTACGGAGAAACTCTTCATTGCGGCGAAGTCAAGGAACGCCTTGTCTTTGACTGCATAGGCAAATGCGTCATCGAGTTTGGCGAGTTTATCTTCACTCAATCCATTAGGCATCAGGATGCCTGTCACTTCGCCCATCGGCACAAATTTCTTGGCTTCAGGGAAGGAGTGGAGAATGGACTTCACAATCACGCCGGGAGCAAGTTCGATGTCGGTGTCGGAGAGGGTGGCAAGGCACTTTACATCACCACTGATGATGAGATCCTTGTACTCGGCAAGCAGCTGAGGACAGAAATCAACTTCACCAGAAAGAGTGGCTGTCAAAGCAGGGCCACCGCCGGCATAGGTGATGTGCTTGTAGGGAGCTCCTGCAATAGCCTTGATGACCTCAGCGCCGAAATGTCCACCGCTGCCGATGCCGGCAGTACCTGCTGTAATCTTGCCTGGGTTGGCCTTGATTGCTGCAATGAGCTGCTCGATCGTGTTGTACGGGGAGTTTTTCGGAACAATAATGGCATTGGGTGCAAAGGTTGCAATCCAGATGTCCCATTCGCGGTAGGTCTTTTCGGTGTAGCCGTTGATGGGCATGGTAGTGAATGCCAACATGCCATTGGCGAGCATGGTATATCCGTCTACCTTGGCATTCTGTACGTTCAGCGAACCAGCGCTTCCTCCGGCACCAGGGGTGTTGACCACATTGATGGTTGTCCCAAGCTTTTGGCCCATTGCATTGGCTAAAGCGCGGGCAGTGAGATCGGTGGTACCACCGGCACCATACGGAACCGTCAAGTTGATGGCTTTGGTGGGATAAGATTCTTCTGCAGTACCTTGGGCAAAGCAGAAACCGACTGCGAGCAGGAGCACTATGCAAACCGCAAGTGTCTTTCTCATTATTTTCTCCTCCTAACGTATATCTCTTACAGAATTTCCCTCGACCAGGGAGCAATCCTGTATGATATGTTGAAATGGCACTTCATCATCCTGCTGGATCTGCGAAAGCAACAGGCTCGCCGCCTTTCGTCCCAGCTCCAAGTCGTTCATATCGACATGGGTGAAGTCGTTTTTTCCTGCCATGACCCACTCAGGGCTGCCGATGATCATGACTGACAGATCATCGGGAATGGATACGCCCCGTTCTGTGAGGCATTTGATTCCTCCCAGAGCCTGAATATTGAACCCATAAAAGATGGCAGTGATATCAGGATGTTCTTCGAGAACTTTTTGGGTAAGTTGGCATCCTTCTTCTGCAGAGAATCCTCCCTCGGCGACAACAAGGTGACCTTGGGGAATACCATACGATTCTGCTGCATCAAAAAATGCATGTTTTCTGGCTTCCAAATCCTCGATGCCGCTGTCCCAATTGATGTAGGCAACCTTTCTATGCCCCTTGGAGAACAGGTAGTTGGCGCCTAGGTAACCACAGCCATAGTTGTTGGTGGCAACCCAGAAAAAGTCCTTGACACCTGGAAGGGGGCGGTCAACCACCACCATTTTCATGCCAACTTTTCTTAGCAGCTTCGTGTTCTCTGTTCCCATTTTCGTAGGGGTGAGAATGATGCCGTCCACCCGTTGTTGAATCATCCTGTTTAGGATTGCCTTTTCCCGTTCCGGCTTGTCCAAGGTGTTGCAAATGATCAAGTCATATCCATGTTTAACAAAAATCTCTTCACTGGCCACAATAATCCTAGTGAAGAATTGGTTTTCAAACTGGGGAATCAGGATAGCAATAAGTTTCCTGCTTTTCCCTTTCAGTGATGATGCCCCTATGCTTTTCACATACTCGAGTTGTTTTGCCGCTTCCAATACTTTGCGTCTGGTCTCATCGCTGATGTAGCGTCCTTCTTTCTGATTGAGGACATAGGACACTGTCGCTGCAGTAGTACCGGCTAGTTTTGCTACATCCTTGAGTGTTGCATATTGCTTCATCAATGTCCCCTTATCGATGTGCAATCGATTGCTTAAGTTGAAAAACTATAGGCAATCGTTTGCTTAAATAGCATTGCATGGCTTTTTCATGCTGTCAACAAGAATCGTTTAAAATCTATCGATTGAAATCGGTATGAGTTTCCGAGTGAAGATTGTTTCGCTTTCCCACCTGAGAGCGCTCATGGTATACTCGGCCTATGGATATCAAACAATTCGAACAACAACGGCGGCAAGTCGCTTCTTTCATGACGCGCTTGTACGACCGACAGCTTACTACGGCAAGTGGTGGGAATATCAGCTTGAGGATCAGTGAGGACCTTTTCTGCATTACCCCTTCAGCTTTGGACAAAGGTCTGCTCACCTTTGAGGATATCGCAGTGGTCACCCTTGAGGGAAAGAACCTCACACCCCACTTGCGTTTGAGCATAGAAACAGAGATGCATCGCCTGATTCTCATCTCCCGCCCCGACTGCAAGGCGATTGTTCATGCCCATCCTACCTATGTATCGGCATTTACAGCCATTCAGAAGGATGGGAAGTGTGCGATCAACACCCACCTGATCGCTGAATCCTATTACATTCTGGAGGATCCAATTCTGGTCGAGTACCGTCTGATGGGGACCGTCAATCTTGCTGAGATTGCAGCGGTAAAGGCCTTCGACCATGATGTGTTGCTCTTGGAAAACCATGGTGCCGTTACGCTTGGGCACTCGATGCTCGAGGCTTTCGATAAAATCGAATTGCTCGAACGTGCTGCCCAAATGACTGTTGTTACCGAGCAGATGGCAGCTGCAGGCTACGCTGTTTCTCCCTTGGCTGACCCCCGTCTGAAGCAGCTGATGCAGATGAAATACCAAAAGTAGGGGATGCATATGACTCATACCAACATCCTCGGACAACGTGTCTTGGTTGGCTTATGAAGCTAGAATTGGAAACTATACCCGTATGGGATGGTGTTGCTTCTCAGAGTGAGTGCTTTCTCTGCGATCTGATGGCCGAGGCCCAGAAGGATGGACTTTCCTTCTATCTGGGAAACTCGGTCATGAATCCCGAGACTCGGGTCAAGGTCAACGAGCATGGGTTTTGTACCAAGCATTGGCAGTTGTTGGCGGCTGCCAACAAACCCCAGGGAGTTGCCCTGATGGCTGATACCTATCTGGGAATGACACGCTCCAAGGCAGAGAAATCCATCAACAACCTGCTGGGAACGAAAACTCCCAGGGGGGCCAAGAAAGCCATCCAAGCTTTCAAGCAGGAGATGGAAGCTCGTGAAAAAGGGTGTCTGGTCTGCAGCGCGATGCAGCAGCGCCTTGACCGATATGTATTCACCACGTGCTATTTATGGGGTGAGGATGAAGCTTTCCGTCAAGCCTTGCAGGAGGGGAAAGGATTTTGCCTTCACCATTTTCAGTTGCTCTTGGAAAAGGCTCCAACCGTACTGAGCTCTTCATTGGTCGCCTCGTTTGTGCATGACCTTACCCAGACTGAGGTATTCAATCTGGATAGGATTGCCAAGGATGTGTATTGGATGACCCAGAAGTACAAATCAGAGAATATGGACAAGCCTTGGAACGGTTGTGAGGATGCCCACAAGCGGAGTGTGGATAAAATGACCGGCCGCCATCGAGTTATTGATCCTGTGTAGGAAGCTTCTTTTTCCGATTCTTTCGGTCCTTGATACCCAGGAAGAGCTGACGGTCATCAACTTCGCCCTCTACGTCCCTCTGCATGAGATGGTGTGTCGTACCATCCTGTTTGCTGAAGTGGTAGTACTCAAGGCTCTCCTGCTTGGGACTGTATAGCAGGATATATTCCTTTTGCATCAGAAAGGAGACGCCCAATACAAGCTTGAACCCCTGCTCCTTGAGCTGATGCAGGTGTTCTTGCTGTGCTTTTGACAAATAGTCGTAACCGAGAACAATGCCCAACAGGTGCTTGCCTTTCCGGTCGTGAACCAGAATGTCGCACCCTTCTTGCAGGATATCGACCTTGATGTCCCCCGGCAGGGAGAAGAAGGTGGGGCTGGCACTATCCTCGCTCATGCCAAGGACGCTTCTCAGGCTTCGTTGCAGTTGTGAAGCCAGGCAGTGTGCAAGGCTTGCTTTTGCCCGAGGCCAAGCTAGGACTTGCTCATCCTCATGCATGAACTGTAGGAGGGCTTTCTCAAAAGCCTCAAAAAGGAGAATGGTCGTGAACCTTCCATTGCCTGCCATCTTGGTTACCTGAAATCCACAGACCAGTGCATTTCACTGACGCCGCTGATGGTCTGATAGATGGAACAGTAACGGGTTGCGGTTTCAAAGGCTTTCAGGAACTTCTGCTGGTTGTCGACACCGGTAGCCTCTACGGTGAGGGAAACCTCTGAAAGTGTCGTAGGCACTGTATCGCGCTTTTCTCCGTGTACATCAAAACTGATATGTTCCCAGCTCACGCGCATTTTTACGGCAAGCTCCTCAAAGGTGGAGAACAGACATCCTGAGAGAGCTCCGAGCAGATAGTCATAGGGTGCGCTCTCAGGGCCGATGGTAAAACTGGCGCCCTTGTCGGTTACAAACTGGTAGTGACCGCTTACGAAATCTGCACGAATATGTTTTTTATCACCCATGGAATACTCCTCATCTTTTCTTTCATCATAGCCCATACAGAAGGATTTTTCCAGCAAGAGTGATACTGCAGTTCAACTCCTCGTACCCAGCTTGCTGCGCTTTTGTGTGTACATAGTAGCATCGAGGTGGGTGATAAACGCTTTGGCATCACAGAAGAGGGCCGTATCATACAATGCCGCACCCATACTCACCGATAGTTCATATCGTCGTTTGGCTGATTGATTGCTTGCTGTAACTTCGAACTGCAGTCGCCGGGCAAGGTCCTGCAGGTACTGGGAGTCGGCATCGTGCAGCAGGATGGCAAACTCATCACCGCCGTAGCGCGCTACAATATCTTTTGGACCTGCAACATGCCTGAGAATCCTCGCCATCTCCTGGAGTGCTTGGTCTCCGACATCATGCCCCAGATTGTCATTGATCTGCTTGAACCCATCCAAGTCCATCAGGATGCAGCCAAAGCTCTGTTGAAGATTAGCTGCGTGGAGATATTGCTCAAGCATCTCATCAAACCACAACCGGTTGGAGATACCGGTGAGGTGGTCGATACCGATTTGGTTTTTCTGGATGTTCAGTGCTGCGGCTACCAAAAATATGGTAGTTACCGGCCATATCAGAACCAGCCCATAGAACAGCGCTTGTAAAAGCCCGCCGACAAAAGCGATGACGGGAAAGAATACCAAGGTCCAGTATATCCTGGTAGGAACTTTCTTGGTTGCCCCGATCAATGGAATGACGGTTGCTCCCAGCAACAGAAGCTGAATGATGGAGAAGACCATAAAATGGGAACCGCGGGAATATACATTCTGAGCATCGACTTGGAAAAACCACCCGGTGAAAGGGGAAGCAAAAGCCCCGAGAGCTATCACCGCTGTAAGCATTGAAAGCGGAAGCAGCCACCGCTTCAGCCGCACAGGATTTCTATGGGGCAGCAGATCGGCATACAGGATGAAACATATGGTAGGCAGGATATGGAAAGCATAGTAGATGGTGTGATTTACCAACAGTAACGTATGGATTCCCTTAGTCGGAACACCATCGAAGAGCCAACCGACCAAATCGGTAGCCAGCATGATGCTGGTACTCAGGATGAAAAGATGGTAGAGCTTGAGGTCGAAGGTGTATCCCAAGCCTCCAAACAGAGGTTTCCAAGTAGTTGCGGCATAGCAGAAGCCGAGCAGCATGAAACAGAAAAGAAGGATTTGGATGCGCAACATGGTTTCCATCATGAGACTGCCTGATTCATTTTCATACGATCTCTCTTACCCATTTCAGAGCATAACACAAGAGAAGAACCAAGGGGTCCTCATTTTCTTTTTGGATTCACGTGTACCATGCAGTGCTTGACCTGGGGAAAGTTCTTTTCGATAGCATGGTGTACACGCTCGGCAATGGAATGTGCATCCACAAGGCTTTGCAAACCATCGGCTGAGATTTCCACATCGACATAGCAGCGGGACCCAAAGGTCCTGGTTCTCAGCAAGTCCAATCCAATCACTCCTTCCTGGTCGAGAATGACGGTACGAATCTGCTTGACTGTCTCTTCTTTGCAGGCATGGTCGACCATCTGGTCCGCCCCGTCGCGGAAAATCTGCACGCCGACACGGAAAATAAAGAAGGCGATGACGATGGCCGCTATTGAGTCGGCAATCGGATAGCCCATTCTTGCAAACAGGATTCCTATCAAGCCACCGGTGGTGGCGAGGACGTCGCTTTGCGAATCCCAGGAGGAAGCCAGCAACGCCGAGGAGTCGGTTTTCTTTGCCGCCCATCGGGTGTAGAGGAACATAATTTCCTTAAGTATGATGGATACAATGGAGGCAATGACTGCAAGCAAGCCGGGGATGGGGCTGTTGAGATGGGAGCCCTGGATGATGGATGAGATTCCGTCCACCAATAAGCCCAACCCCACGACCATGATGATACCGGACAAAAGAATTGCGCTAACACTCTCCAGGCGCTCGTGGCCGTACTGGTGCTCAGCATCAGATTCCTTTGCAGCAGCTGAAATCCCCACTGAGGCGATGACCGAGCTGATTACATCCCCTGCATTGTTGATACCGTCGTTAAGCAAGGCTGCAGAGTGTGCGAATACACCAATGGAGACTTTGCTGATAGCAAGCACTACATTGTTGAAAATGTTGATTTTCGATACGGTCAGGGCCAAGTTCTTTTTCATAGGTCATCTCTCTACATAGAATAAAGACATCCGCAGGATTTGTAGTCCTGCAGATGTCTTGTACACACTAGGTCTGTTTCCCTGCTTTGTCAAGGAAGTACCCCGGATTCCTCCGGGGTACTCAAAATCAAGCTTTCGGCTTGGGATAGTTGATGATCAAGTGAAGGTCGTCGAGCTGTTGCTGATCGACTTCCGACGGTGAATCGTCCATCGGACTGACTGCAGCCGTATTTTTCGGGAAGGCGATGACTTCGTGGATGGAAGTCTGTTCGCTCATGATCATCACCATGCGGTCGACTCCCGGAGCAATGCCGCCGTGCGGGGGTGGCCCGTAGCGGAAGGCGTTGAGCAAGAAGCCGAAGCGCTCCTCGGCAGTTTTGTCATCAAAGTTGCAAATGCGGAAAATCCGCTTCTGCAACTCCACATCATGGATACGAATGGAGCCCGAGGCTACCTCATACCCATTGAGGACCAAGTCGTACAAGTCACCCTTTACACTGCCCGGATCGGACTCAAGGGTATCCAGGTACTCAGCCTGGGGCATGCTGAACATATGGTGGGCGGCTTCCCAGTGGCCACCTTCCTCATTGTACTCAAAGAGGGGGAAGTCGATGATCCAGCAGAACTCAAAGGCTTTTCTGATAAGCTTCAGGTCCCGACCCAGCTTGGTGCGGACAGCGCTCAGACTTGCACAGCACTTCTTCCAATTCTGGTGGGCTACAAAAAGGATCAAATCCCCTTCCTTGGCATCGACTTTCGCTAGCAACTCAGCTTCGAGGCCGGCAAAGAACTTGCTTACACCACCAGAGAGGCTCTTGTTTTCGCCCACCTTGATCCACGCAAGCCCCTGGGCTCCGTAGACCTTGGCTGCGTCCTCAAGTTCGGTGATGTACTTGCGGGAGAAGTCGACTCCTTCCGTCTTGGGTGCACACAGTGCCTTCACATATCCACCGTTGGCCACAATATCCTTGAACGTTGCAAAGCTGCTCTTCTGGGCCAGCTCGTTTACGTCACAAAGCGGTACGTCGAAACGCAGATCGGGTTTGTCGCAACCATAGGTATTCAGGGCATCGTTGTACGTGAGTCTTCTGAAGCGGGCGGGCAGCTCGTAGTTCATCACTTCCCTGAATACGCTGTTGAAGAGACCTTCCATCAAGGAAAGGACATCGTCACGCTTGACGAAGCTCATCTCTACGTCCAGCTGGGTGAATTCGAGCTGGCGGTCGCCGCGGGCATCCTCATCGCGATAGCAACGGGCGATCTGGAAATACTTATCCATACCGCCGACCATGAGAATCTGCTTGAAGAGCTGGGGGCTCTGGGGAAGGGCGTAGAACTTGCCTGCATAGATTCTGCTCGGAACGAGGAAGTCACGCGCCCCTTCAGGGGTGCTCTTGATCATCGTCGGGGTCTCAATCTCGTAGAAGTCGCGGGAAGAAAGGTACTTTCTGCAAGCCAGAATGAAGTCATGCCTCAGCTTGAGCCTCTGCTGCATTCCTTGGCTTCGCAGATCGAGGTAGCGGTATTTCAGCCTGAGGTCCTCGCGGGTTTCCTTACCGTCATCGATTTGGAAAGGAAGCGGGGCGCAGCGGCTGAGAATCTCGATGCTTTGTGCTTTCACCTCGATTTCACCGGTTGACATCTCGGGATTGACCATGGAATCGGGTCTCTGGCGGACGATACCGGTAACGGCAATGCAGTATTCGAGGTGCAACTCACTTGCAACAGCCTGAAGAGCGGGGGAAGCATCGTCGTCGACCACCACTTGCGTGATGCCGTAACGGTCTCTCAGATTGATGAAATGCAGCGCTCCATGATTGCGGTCGCGGTGTACCCAGCCATTGAGGACAACAATTTTTCCATTGTCAGCCTTGGTCAGTGCCCCGCAGGTAGTTGTTCGTTGGGAAAATACTTCTTCAGACATACTCGGTCCCTCGTGGGTCTCCTTTGTAAAAGTATTGTCATACTATCGCAACAAGACCCAAAAGGCAATTGCTCCTAGGAAGAGAGAGAACGAACAACCACTTGTTTTTTCTGCAGATACTCAATGGCCTGTACAGCCGCTATAGCTGCACTGGTGGTCGTGGTATACGGAATTTTCAGTCGCATGGCAATGCTGCGGATCTCATCGTCGCTGGCATGCGCCTGGTATCCCATCGGGGTGTTGATCACCAGCGCTATCTGTCGGCTCTTCAGGTAATCGGAGACATTCGGGCGCCCTTCATGTACTTTTTGCATTACCTCGCACAGAATTCCCTGCTCAAACAGGAACGCAGCAGTGCCCTTGGTGGCTGCGATGCCGAAACCCAGGGCCATCAATTTCTGTACAACCGGCAGAATGGTATTTCGGTCCTTCTTGTTGACGCTGACAAAGACCTTTCCACACACCGGCAGTTTGTTGCCTGCGCTGATCTGGCTCTTGGCAAAGGCTTCACCGAACGTCTTTCCCAAGCCGATGGATTCCCCGGTTGAGCGCATTTCCGGGCCAAGGGCCGGGTCCACATTGGAAAAGCGATCGAAACTAAACACCGCTTCCTTGACTGCCCATCCGGTTTTGCAACTGCCTATGGCCCTGCCGCCTTCTTTCTTGACAAGACCTTGGCTGACCAGGTCCTGGCCCTCCCAAATCCTGACTGCCGTTTCGATGAGGTCGACGCCTGATGTCTTGGAGATGAAGGGGACGGTCCTGGATGCACGGGGATTAACCTCGATGAGGTACAGCAGCCCGTCCTTGGCTGCAAACTGAATGTTCATCAGGCCCTTGGTATCCAAGGCAATGGCGAGCTTGTGCGCCCATTCCTGCATCTGCTGAAGAATTTGTGGACTGGATTTATAGGGAGGAAAGACAGCAGCCGAGTCACCGCTGTGGATTCCTGCAGCCTCAATATGCTGCAAAATTCCCCCGACATACAGACTTTTGCCATCGCAGACTGCATCGAGGTCATACTCAAACGCATCCTCGAGAAATTGGTCCACCAGAACAGGAGCCTCTTGTGTGGCCTCAAGGTGGGTGAGCCTTCCTAGAGCCTCTTCATCGTAGACGATGTACATCCCCCGCCCTCCAAGGACAAAGGAGGGTCGGATAAGCACCGGAAAGCCTACTTCCTTTGCCAACGGAAGAATATCCTCGGTTCGTTTTGCGCTGCGGTTTTTCGGCTGTCTCAGCCCCAGTTCAGTCACCAAGGCTGAGAACTTTCCCCGGTCTCCTGCATCCAGCAGCCCCTTCAGGCTGGTACCGACAATAAAGGCCCCTGAACGAATCAAATCCTGGGCGAGGTTGAGCGGAGTCTGTCCTCCCAATTGGACGACTACGTTCTTTGCCCCCTCAAGACGTAGAATTTCCTTGACCTCCTCGCTTGTCAGGCTCTCCAGATACAGCCGGTCGGAAATATTGAAATCGGTTGAGACGGTCTCGGGGTTGCTGTTGACCATGATGGTCTTTTTGCCCAACTTGCGATAGGCAAGCGAAGCGAGGGTGCAGCAGGTGTCGAACTCCAAGCCCTGGCCGATTCGGTTAGGCCCGCTGGCAAGAATGATGACCGCTTCATTTCCCAAGGGTTTTGCCTCACTCTTCTCCCCATACGTTGTGTAGAGATAGGGGGTGAGGGCGTCGAATTCGCCTGAGCAGGTATCCACATGGTGGGTGACCGGGTGCATCTCATAGGCGTAACGAAGCCGTTCGATATCCGAAGTCTTCTTACCGGTCAGAAATGCAAGGTGGCGGTCGCTGATACCGGCCCGTTTTGCTTGCAGCAAGGTTTCATAGTCCAGCTGTTTGCGAATGGCCTGCTCCAATGCATACTGCTGTACCAGAAGATGCAGGAACCAGCGGTCGAATTTGGTTGTCTCTTCAATCATGGGAAGGGCGGAAAGCCCTTTTCTGACCAGTGTTGTATAGGCACTGAGCAGTCTCAGAGGATGGGCACTGCCAAGGAAATTCTGTACATCCGACTCGCTGTAGAGCCCGACCCCTACCAAGTCACATAATCCTTCCAGCTTGCGCTCCGAAGAGCGGATCGCTTTGTTCAGAGCTTCCAAGGCGGTTCTTCCCAATGCGAGGGCCTCTCCCACGCTTCGCATCTGCGTGCCCAAGGCTGACAGGGGGAGCGGGAACTTTTCCAGTTCGAAGCGGGGAACCTTGACGGCGCAGTAGTCCAAAACCGGCTCGAAGCAGGAGACCGACTGACCGGTGATCTCATTGACCACCTCATCGAGGGTGTAGCCTACAGCCAGTTTGGCCGAGCAGCGGGCGATGGGAAAGCAGGTGGCTTTGCTGGCAAGGGCTGAAGAGCGGGAGACGCGGGGGTTCATCTCGATGACCACCATCCGTGCCGTTTCTGGATGGACGGCAAACTGGACGTTGCTGCCTCCGCAATCGACGCCGACTGCCCGAAGGATGGCGATCGAGGCATTTCTCATCGTTTGGTAGAGCTTGTCGTCCAGCGTCTGGATCGGGGCGATGGTGATACTGTCCCCGGTATGGACTCCCATGGGGTCGATGTTTTCGATCGAGCACACGATGATTGCATTATCTGCCTTGTCGCGCATGACCTCCATCTCAAACTCTTTCCAACCGATCAACGACTCCTCGATGAGAGCTTCCCCTGTGGGACTGGTTTCGAGGGCATGGCAAAGGAGGTCCGGGAACTCTTGCTCGTTGTTGGCAATCGAGCCCCCCATGCCTCCCAGCGTGTAGGAGGGGCGGATGATGCGGGGGTAGGGAAAGTCCTGAAGCAGTGATTGGGCTTCAGCCAGGGAGTGCACGACAAAGCTTTTTGCACTCTCGAGCCCAAGGCTTTGGACGACCTGCTTGAAGGCTCCCCGGTCTTCAGCAAGCTTGATGGAGGTGATTGATGAGCCGATTACCTCGACACCATACTGCTCAAGCAACCCAGCCTTATCCAGTTCCAAGGCAAGGTTCAACCCGCTTTGGCCTCCCATGGTGGTAAGAATGGCATCGGGTCTCTCACGCTGAAAAATTTGCTCGACATACTCAATCTTCAAGGGGTCCAGGTAAACGGTGTCAGCCAAGGAGGGGGTGGTCATGACGGTTGCCGGGTTGGGGTTGAGCAGAATGACCTCATAGCCCTCTTCCTTCAAAGCTTTGACAGCCTGCGTACCGCTATAGTCGAATTCACATGCCTGGCCGATGACAATCGGACCGCTGCCGATGATGAGGATGCGTTTGATGTCGGTGCGTGCGCTCATGCCTTATGCTCCTGTACGGTTTGGATGAAGACGTCGAAGATCCCTGTAGCATCCTGAGGCCCCGGAGAGGCTTCGGGGTGGAACTGTACACAGCGGATGGGCAAGGTGGTGTGATAGAGTCCTTCTATGGAGTTGTCATTGGCATTGCGCAGCCATACTGCGACAACAGGCGGCAGGGAGTCTTCCTGGCTTGCATAGAGGTGGTTCTGGCTGGTGACAAAGCAGGCGTTGGTGCGAAGGTCGATGACGGGGTGATTACCGCCATGGTGGCCGTACTTCATTTTTTGTGTCCTTCCTCCCAAAGCCCAGGTGATCAGCTGATGACCCAGACAGATGCCGAAGACCGGCATAAGGGCCATGACTTCCTTGGCCATTGCTACGGCATCCGTTAGCTGTGCCGGGTCTCCCGGACCGTTGGAGAGCAGCATCGCATCGCATCCGCTTCCCAGGATTTCTGCTGCCTGTACGCAAGGAGGGAACAGGGTTACCGCTACATTGCGTTTGTATAACTCTGCTATGATCGAGCGTTTGATTCCGAAGTCCACCACGGCAAACCGAAGCATAGGCTTTTTGGGCAGGTTCTCAAGAGCAGGGTCCTAGATCGGTTGCTTGATTGCAACACCCTCGATGAGGTCGATCTCTCCTGCATGGGGGTAGAGAGCCAGGCTCTCTTTTGCCACCTTGTATTGTGTCTCTGTCAGCTTTCCGTTCTCAGTGCTGAAAATCATGGCATTCTGCGCACCATGATTCCTGAGGTGGATGGTCAAATCTCTCGTATCGATGTCGGTAATCCCTGTCACGTTGTGCTTGGCAAGGTATGCATCTAAAGAGACCCTCTTCAAAGGAAGAGGGCCTTCATATACTGAGCGAACTATCATTGCTGTACAGCAGATGGGACTTGGAGAGGAAAGACCCTCCTCAAAATCTGGTTCACAGCCATAGTTTCCTATGTGTGGATAGGTCATGACCACCATCTGTCCATGGTAGGAGGGATCGGTGAGAATCTCCTGATATCCGGTCATGCTGGTGTTGAAGACGAGTTCTGCTGCAACCAAGGATGTTCCAAGCTGGGGTGCTGGTTTTCCGAAGCTTTTTCCTTGGTACAGAGTTCCGTCCTCGAGAAGCAGAAAGCATGTGTTCATGGCTACTCCATCCGCTTAAATTGTAGGGATGATAGCCAAAATTGAAAGAATATGCAACAGTTTCTGTATTAATATACAACAAAAACGAATTTTATAGGATGATATGCAACAAAATTATGTTAATCTGTTGCATTACTTCTTTGATTTCTTGTTCAAGGTAAAATTCTCCGGGTTGAAGGCATCACTGCCCAGCCACAGGTCGATTCTCAGTCCGCTGTCTGAATTATCTACGCTTGCATGCTTGATTTGCCAGCCGATGAGTTTCAGCCTTGCGTCCCATGCCATATCACTGCCTGCCATCAGGCCGTAGTATTCAGCTAGCTCGGGCCTGTTTTTCGGAGGATTCAGGGAGTTGTAGATTCTCTGTATTTCCTCCTCGCTTCTTGGCTTGTCATCGAAAAAACTAATATGTGCCCCATCATCTTCCTGATGCAGGGAGACGACCAGTCTGAGGGGATTGCCTTCGAGCAGGAAGTTTGAAACTTCTCCGATTAGTCGTCCGAGAAACTCTTTTCGTTTCATGTGGTGAAATCCTCCTTCGGGCGATTGGTTTTATACCATTGCAGGATTGCGATGAAAAGGCTTGCCGTTAGTCCTCCGGCAAAGCCGTTGTTGTACAGGTCAAGGCCTGCATGCCAATTGGCAGTGACTTCCACCATGATCAGGTGGATGAAACCGGCAAGCAAGCCCGCCACTATACCGAACTGGCCGGCAATGGGAGCGAGGGTTGTGGCAAACAATGCAGCCAGCAACGGACCGGGGGCTGTCAGTGACTTTCCGAATACCAAGGTGGAGAGTATGACCCCCAACACCACCGGGATGGTATTCTTCAGGGTTTTTCCGAAGCCTCCGAAGGCCATGATGGTGAATATGCCTCCGATAACCGGCCCGTTGATGGATCCCCCTACAAGCAGGACATACGCCCAGTAGGTCAGTCCCAAAAGGCCAATGTTCAAAAGCGTTCCCCCAAAGTAGCCGGTGTCAAAGAAGTCGAAGGGAAGGCGCCCAGTCAGCTTTTGGATTGCCACAAGCCCTTTCAGGCTTTGCCTGGGTTTGTCTACGATGAGGGCGGTGATGATCAGCACGGCACAAAAGAGGGGAACAAGCAGGATAAGGGGGAGTGAATAGGCTGTATTCCAGGTTACCGAAATGGACTGCATTTTGTTTGCTGCGAGCAGCAGGTTTGCCGCAAACAGACCAATGAAACCACAGCTGAAACCTACGTTGTAGAGATTGTAGCCTTGATGGAGTTGGAGCATGGAACCGGCTACCGCAGGGAGAATGAAGCCTGCACCGATGCCGATAAGGAGTCCCAAAGGAATGGAGAGCGAATAGGGAAGCCCGAGTGAGAACATTATGTAGGTCACCAAAGGACCAAGGGCTGTGCCAAAGAGTGCGATGAGGCTGTACGATCCGAACGTCTTGCGGGCGAGTTTGCTAGCCAACCATACTCCCAGGATTATCGGGATGCAGTTAAGCAATGTGTTGCCGAAGAAAGCAAAGCCCATCATGGTAAGAACGCAGGAGAGTGTTGGTCCTGAAAGACTTACAGCAGCAAAAAAGACCAAGACCAACCCCAACGTTCCTACCGTTGCTGCATTGAAGAGAGAGGTTCCCACTCCGTAGAGGGTGAAGTCGTTGATCAAGCGGGCACTCTCTTTTTGTAAGGAGATTACCTTGGAAATAACGGTAATCGGGCCCTCTAGTACCATGCCGGCTATAAAGAGCAAGGCAATCAGAAGGGTCATCAGAAGGTATAAAAGCTTTTCACTACGCTGCACGGTGCCTCCTCTGGTATATAGGTATGCTACCGATAGATATGGCTTGATGCAAGCAAAAAAAGGCTGTCTCTCTCAAGACAACCTGTAGGTGATGTTTCGTTTCTAGTACCAGAGCTCAATCTTTCCACTTACGGTGGAAAGCGTGACCTTGTTTTGGGCGTTTCCTGTTTCAGCGGTAGCACTCTTTCCCAGTTCCTTGTCATTGAAGACTACCTGGCTGCTGGTGGTGGAAGCTTGTACTTTCAAGTCAGTGCTCTGTTTCAAGTCAATCCGTACCGATCCACTGGTTGAAGAAGCATTGAGCGATCCTCCTTCGAGAATCTTTACGTCTGCTTCGACATTGGAACTGATGGATTTGAGGCTGGCATCCTTTGCTTCAATATTCTGCACTTCGATACTTCCACTGGTGCCGAGAATTTCTGCCGATTGCTTGCTGGTGACCTCACTGCCGTTGATGCTTCCACTGATGCTGCTCAGTGTAATAGTCTGATCGGAAGTCAGAGTCAAGAAGTCAATTCCTCCGCTGGTGCTCCTGGCCACCAGGTTTCTGCCCTGGATGGGGTGAAGCAACCTGATTTCCCCGGAGATGCTGGACAGTTCAAGACTATCCAAACGACTCGCCGGCAGGGTGATGACTACCGCCGAGGGGGAGTAGGGGAAGAAACGGAAAAACCATGCTTGCTTGGGCTTTACCTCCACGTTCAGATTCCTGCCCGTTTTGGAGACCGACAGGACATCTGATTCATTCCTTCCAATCGAAATGGAAGCGCCTTTTGCAGCGTTGTCCACCTCGATGACAATGTCGTTGGAAATCGTGGAAACTTTCAAAGAATCGGTAGCTGCAAAATCAACGGTCTGGTTGGAACGGCTGTCCCTGTTTCGGACGTTCCACCCTTTGGTTAGGGTGAATCCGAGGGCCAGCAGGACGACCAGAATGATCAGGAACACCTTGTTGGCCTTGGTATCGCTTAGCATGTCAGTTCCCCTGATGGAATCGGTCGTCCCAATCCCGTTCCTTGTTGAACATTTCGCCTTCCATCTTCTCAACCTTGCGCTTCAGCCTCTCATACTCGGCCTTCAATTCCGCTTCGCTCTGGTTGGGAGTTGTGTCGGTGTAGATGGTTTCGTCTGAGTAGGAATTCCCTGGATTCATCGGAATCAAGAGAGCCGCAGCCAAGTAGATCAAAGCTCCTGGGAATATACCGGTGGCAAGCACCACCAGGAAAACGATTAGACGAACTGGGTCGGCGGGCAAGTCCCTCCACTCAGCAAGGCCGGTGCAAACCCCGAAAATCTTTCCCCGAGGGGATCTGTACAATTTTTTGGTAGCCATAGCAATCATTCCTTCCATTCCTTATCTTGCATCCCTTCGGGCTTTGCCCTCCGGTTGTTCATTATTGTTTCCAGATTTGCCAGCCTCTGCTGTAAATCATCGATACCCTTCTTCAGTTCAGTTCGATTGGAAGTCTGCTTCCACTCTGTGAAGGAAGCGGCATCCATGTCGCCCTTTCTCTTCCCACCCTTAAGTTTGGTCGAACTGTAGGTTCCCGGAGGAAGTCCCATTTCCATCTCCCGCATCCTGAGGGCTGCGTCGATTTTTTTCTTTCTCAAGTTATACCGATTATCGATAGTGGAAATGATGATGATGAACGTGAAGATGACACTCAGAATCCAAATTGCTTCCATGCTCTGCCTCTTTTTTACAAACCCGAGCGCTTGCGCAGTTCAGCAATCTCGGCATCGATGTCATCCATCTCTTCCAAGTCCCTAAACTTCTCATCGAGGGAGGATGTAGTCCGATGCATCTCATTGGTAGCCTGCATGCGGTCGATCTTCTCTTCCATATCGCTGAAACGACCGAAGGTGCTGCTGTCGCTTGCTCGCTTCAATGCTTCCTGGGCAACCTGCTCTTCTCGTGCACGCTTGGCCCGTTCAACCATAATCTGATACTTCTGTTTCACTGCACTGAGCTTGTCCTCGATCTGGTTGATCTCGCTTTTTGCGGTTTTGATCACTTCATCGTACGTTACAAGTTCAGCCTGCAGTTGATCAAGCGATGCCTTGGCCAGCTTTCTTTCCAGCAAAGCTTCCCTGGCCAAATCCTCACGTCCCTTGCTGATTGCAAGCTCCGCTCTGCTCTGCCAGCGGTCTATAGCATTGAGCGCCTCTTTATACGTGCGATCCGTCTTGGCTCTGCTGGCCATTTTTGCTGCGCAGGAGCTCTTGAGCTCAATCAGGGTATCTTCCATCTCTTGCATCATCAACTTGATCATCTTTTCTGGATCTTCTGCCTTATCGAGCAGTGAGTTGATATTTGCGTTGACAATATCTAGGAATCTTGAAAACACTCCCATACTTTCTCTCCTTAGGTAGTAGTACCACCTGTGTTCATGAAAATCTAGATGCATGAATCGTGCCAACTAGTGAAAACTTTTAAAAATGTGCCTAAATAGCCATTTTATCAAGGATTGCGTCCCTTGCTCTTTTCGCACTCCCCAAGCTGTGATACCCTAACGCTGGTGAAACCTGCCAAGGATGGCTAAATTTACCAAGTGAGGTGCAACGCATGGATGCCGTGCAAGCCGGATATAATCAGCAACCACTAGGTGAAAGCGAAGTCTTTCTTGACTTCCAAAGCAAGCTCAGCAGGGCTGCAACGGTGAATCGCTCGGTGCTGCTGGTCGGAGAACGGGGCAGCGGCAAGGAAATTGCCGCCAGACGCCTGCACTTTCTCTCCCCAAGGTGGCAGCAGAACCTGGTGACGGTCAACTGCGCCGCACTTCCCCCTTCACTGATTGAAACCGAACTCTTCGGCTACGAACAGGGAGCCTTCACCGGTGCCCAGAAAACCCGTAAGGGGCGGTTCGAGGAAGCGGAAGGGGGAACCCTCTTTCTGGATGAAATCGGCTTGATTCCCCTGGAAGTCCAGGAGAAAATTCTGAGGGTGGTCGAGTACGGTACCTATGAACGAGTGGGCTCCTCGGTAACCCATGAAACCAATGTTCGGATCATCGGAGCAACAAATGCCGACCTACCGGCCTTGTGCGACGAGGGCAAGTTCAAAGAAGACTTGCTCGATCGCCTCTCCTTCGAGGTGCTCTTCCTTCCCCCTCTGCGTGAACGGGGTGAAGATATCATCCTCCTGGCCACCTATTTCGCTTCGAAGATGGCCCTGGAGTGCGGACACAAGGAAATGCCCTCCTTCAGCGAGACAGTTGTTTCCCAGATGCTGTGCTATCCTTGGCCCGGCAACGTACGCGAGCTGAAAAACGTAGTGGAACGGGCTGTCTACCGCAGTGATGCGGCCTTGATCGAGTACCTCGAGTTCAATCCCTTCGACAATCCTTTCAAACAGGGAAGCAAGGTGCCAGCAGAGATTGTTTTGCAGGAAGCAGAGCTGGATTTGAGCCAATTTGAAGCAGCACGCCTGGAACTTGACCTCAAGTACCTGAAACAAGCCCTCAAGACGGCCTCAGGCAATCAGAAAGAGGCAGCCAAGCTGCTCAACCTCACCTATGACCAACTGCGGGGACTGTACCGCAAATACCAAGACCGGCTGCAAGAAGAAGAGCAGGACACCAACTGATGCCCTGCTCAAGGAAGAAACCCAAATGACAGTCATGAAAGAACGTTTGATTCGGTTATCGTGAAGGCAGCATGAGCGCTACCAGAATATAGGTGATGGCCATCGGAACAAACCCAACCGAGAAGAGCAGGATAAGGCCGATGATTCTGAGCAGGAGTACCGGAAGCCCCGACCAGGTAGCCAATCCTTGGAACACTCCCAATACCATGCCCCGTCTTTCACGATACAGGGTACGATCCTCTTCTCTGTTGTAGTACATTATTTCTGCTCCTTCTTCTTTGCCATGGACTGCTTCAAACTCGCAAGCTCGGCTTCAATGGCATTATCGGATTCCATTTTTGCAAACTCATCGCTTGCAGAAGGGGTCCCGTGGTAGCCAACCATTTCGGCATCGGCTTCCATCCGCTCTATCTTGCTCTCCAGTTCGCTGAATTTGCGTGCAAGGTCTGCACTGTCGCTGCTTTTCAGAGTCTGGGCAACCTGCTTCTTCTCCTTGGCACTTCTGGCTCTCTGGACCAGGATTTGCTGCTTGTCCTTGACTTCCTTGAGCTTGTCGGCGATCTGGGTAAGCTGGGCGCTCTGGCTGGCGAGAATGGAGGTGAGGTTGGCAAGCTGCTCGTCGATGCGCTTAATCTGCTCGCTTGCATGCTTCTTCTCCCCAAGTGCTTCACGTGCCAAATCCTCGCGACCGTTGGTGATGGCCAGCTTTGCACGATCTTCCCAACGGAGGACCGACTTCTCAAACTCGGCTTTTTCCCTCTCAAGGCTTGTCTGCTCCGCTTTGCGGGCTGCCATGGAAGAACGGGCCTTGGTCTGGGTATCCTCCAGTTCGGTGATCATCAGGCTGATCATCTTTGCCGGATCTTCAAGCTTGTCCAAAGCACTATTGACGTGTGAGTTGAAGATATCGGCGATTCTTTTAAACATCTGCATCATTGTCTCCTTTCGCCACTAGGTGGCTGTTGTGGTTTCGTTGTTACGTAGATAGCTATGCAGAAGGCGTGCCAACTTTTAAAAACAAGGATGCAGGGAGCAATTTTCCTGCACTTTGGCTGAAAATGGCTAGGTTTCCTACCTATTGTGGTGAAAAATACCAAACTACGTGGGAAACGATACCAACCCAATACGCTTGTAAGGACGCTCTAGAGCATGTAGACTGATGCGCATGAGTACCTTCTATATGGTGGCGACACCAATCGGGAACCTTGAGGATATCACCTACCGGGCTGTACAGACGCTTAAGAGTGTGGATGTTATCGCTTGCGAGGATACCCGCCATACCCAGCAATTGCTTACCCACTATGAAATCTCCAAGCGCCTGATAGCTTGTCACGCCCACAACGAGATCAATTCCGCCAAGGGAATCGTAGAGCTGTTGGCAAGCGGCTTGGATGTAGCCTTTGTCAGCGACGCCGGAACCCCCGGCATCAGCGACCCGGGGGCACGGGTGGTCACTGCTGTGCGGCAGGCAGGCTTCACCATAGTTCCCATTCCGGGGGCCAGTGCGGTAGCCGCCTTGGTCAGCGTAGCCGGCTTTGTCGGCAAGAGCTTCACGTTCGAAGGTTTTCTCAGCCCGAGAAAGGGTAGGCGGACCAAGCGTCTTCAGCAGCTGTTGGAACGTGAGGAAGCCTTCATTCTCTATGAGTCGCCGTTTCGTATCGTGAAGACTCTCCAAGAGATTGCTACCCTCGATGCAACACGTTCTGTTGTCGCAGGGCGGGAGATGACCAAGAAGTTTGAGGAATTCCTGCAGGGAACGGCTGCCCAGATTGCGGCCACCCTTACGGGTAGGGATGCGATCAAGGGGGAATTTGCAGTGCTGGTCGCCCCCAAGCAATCGGGTGATGCGGATGATAACGATAGCGAAGCTTAAGACACTCAAGGACCGCACCTGCGTACGCAAGTGCGCCCTGCTGTTTCACCAGATGGCGCAGCAGGCTATGCGCAATCAGGAAGATCATCTGTATCTTTTGGCCCTTACCGGCTTGTTCGGCTCCGAGCAGTTTACAGCGGTGCTCAATGAAAGCGAACTCGCCCGCCTCGGTCTGCTCTCAGCTGCATTGGAGAACGAGAAGGGAAAGCAAAAAGCTGTAGTGTGTGAGGATATCCACTACCTCTTGCTCCAAGCGTTGGGCAGTGATCCTTCTGATTGGGATTTCTTGGATGAAGAAGGAAACCTTGACAGCAGCCAGCGGACAATCGTGGAACATATCTTGATACTCGACCGCATACGCTCTCCCTATAATGTTGGTTCCATTTTCCGTTCGGCCGACTCCTTTGGAATTCAGAAAATCTATCTTATTGAAGGCTGTGCCGCCGTCGACCATAGCCGAACCTATAAAACCAGCCGCGGCTGCACCAAGACCGTTGAGTATGAGATACTCAGTGAGGAAGCGATGCTTACTCGGTTGGAAACGATACAGCTTCCCCTGTTCGCACTGGAAACCGGAGGAACCGAGCTAGACCTGTTTTCATTTCCGCCCAAAGGTATTGCCGTGATCGGCAGTGAGGAGCTGGGGGTGAGCCCGGCCCTACTGGGTGCGTGCGAAGCATCGATGGGCAGGCTTACCATCGCCCAGGCGGGTACCAAAGGATCGCTGAATGTCGCGGTTGCAGCAGGAATCATGATGCATGGATGGTTCTCTGCATGAAACTCTTCAAGGAAACTGCACTCAACGCTGAACAGAACTATACGCGTATGACCGAGCAACCGGTTACTTCGCTCATCCTGCAATTGGCCACCCCCACGATCATCAGTATGCTCATCACTTCCTTGTATTCTATGACCGATACTATTTTTGTCAGCAGGTTGGGAACACAGAGCAGTGCTGCAGTCGGGGTTGTCTTCTCGATCATGAGCATCATCCAGTCAATCGGCATCACCCTCGGACAAGGGTCGGCAAACACGGTTTCCCGACTGCTTGGTGCAAAAAAGCGTACTGAAGCCAATCAGGTTTTCAGCACAGCCTTTTTCACCTCCATGGGTCTGGCCCTGGTCTTCACCCTGTTCGGGCTTGCTTGGACCAACTCCCTGGTACGCTTTTTGGGCGCCACCCCTACCATCGCCCCGTATGCTGTCAGCTACGCTTCGGTCATCCTCATCGGTGCCCCCTGGATGGCTGTCAGCTATACGATGAACAACAACCTCCGCTCGGAGGGTAAGGCATACCTTGGGATGCTGGGCATGGCAAGCGGAGCACTGCTGAATGTCATTCTCGACCCAATTTTCATTTTCGGCTTCGGCATGGGCATTAAAGGGGCAGCACTTGCCACGGTTCTCAGCCAAGGTGTCAGCTTCTGCATTCTATTCTCCCATTTTTTACGCAAGCGCAGCAATTTGAATCTTTCCGTCCGACAGGTACGATTGAAGTGGTGGATCTATCGCGACATCCTGACCGTCGGAGCCCCTTCGCTGTTTCGGACCATGCTGCACACCGTATCCGCCATCTGCCTGAATGTATTCTCCGCCCCCTTTGGCGATCAGGCCATTGCTGCCATGTCCATCACCACACGCGTCATGCAGTTTCTCAACTCAGCCTTGATCGGGTTCGGCCAGGGGCTGCAGCCTGTCGCTGGTTTCAGCTGGGGCGCAAAGCGCTACGATCGTCTGATTGAAGCCTTCAAGTTCTGTGTACGTACCGCGGTGGTGGCTTTCACCTTCATCGGTGCGATCTGTTTTGCGGGGGCGAATTATATTATGTTGTTGTTTCTGTCAGACCCGGCGGTAATTGCCATCGGGACGGTTGCCATCCGCTACCAATGCATCCTGATGCCGCTGTCGGCTTTCAATACCCTCAGCGGGATGGTGTTCCAAAGTACCGGGCACGGCAGTTCCAGCTCGATTCTGGCACTGGCAAGGCAGGGATTCTTTTTTGTCCCCGTCATTGCCCTGTTGCCGTCCTTTATCGGACTGAGCGGAGTGCAAATCGCCCAGCCTATCGCCGATATTCTCACCTTCCTGCTTTCTCTTGCCTACATTCTTCCTTTCTTGAAGAAACTGCGCACGCTAGCCTCGGTTGGCTAAGACCGCCTGATACATCTTGCGCAATCGGTCTTCAATATCGTAATTGAAGTTGCCGGCGCCGTAGTTGCCCTTTGCATTGCGGATGCCTGCAGGGCGTCCGGTCAGCAGTTGCATGCCTTCATCGATGCTTCTGATGGGATAGATGAAGAACTTGCCTTCCTTGATCGCCTCAAGCACCTCGTAGTCGAGTATTAGATTGCGCACATTCTGGATGGGGATGATCACTCCCTGCTTTCCCGTCAGGCCGGTGGCTTGGCAGGTATGGAAGAAACCCTCAATTTTTTCGTTGATGCCCCCAACCGGCTGGATCATACCCATTTGGTTCACCGAGCCGGTAACGGCAATGTCCTGACGGACCGGAAGCTCGCCAATGGCTGAAAGCAGGGCGTAGAGCTCGCTTGAGGAGGCGCTGTCGCCATCCACTTCAGCATAGGATTGCTCGAAAGCGATACCTGCATAAATGGAAAGAGGGAACGTGCGGGCGTAGTGCTTGCGCAGGTACCCCTCAAGAATCAAAAGGCCCTTGTCGTGAATTTCGCCGCTGAGGCCTGCCTCATGCTCAATATTCACAATGCCCTCGTTGCCGGGGGCTACCGTGCAACTGATGACCGTCGGAGTTCCGAACGAGGCACTGCCCCGGTCCATGACTGCAAGGCCGTTCACCACCCCGACCTTGGTACCCGAAAGGCTGATGATCATGTCCCCGCTGAGAATCTCCTCGTTGATCTTGCTCTCGCTGATTCCGTTGGCATACTCACGTTCCTCATGGGCGGTGAGTACCACCTGGTCGTCAATCTGCTTTTTCTTGTGGTATCGGGCCCACCAGTTGGACTCTTCAAGCAAGTCGTAGAGGGTGGAGAATTGGGTGCTCAGATGCTCACGCGACTCCACATACCAACAGCTGTACCTGAGCAGCTGGAGGAAGGCTTCATCACTGAGTTCCAGCAGCTTGTTTGCTTTTGCATAGCTGTCCAGGTTGGCTATGGTCTGGGCTATGGTCTGTTCGTTCAGTCTCATGGAGTAGTCAAATTGAGCACAGAGTTTGAAGAGTGTGAGAAAACGTTCATCGCCTTCGGTGAGTGTGTCGTAGGTCTCTTCGCTGCCGATTAGGATTACTTTGACCGGTATGCGGGGCATTTGCGGCCTGATGGACGGACTACGCAGCTCTCCTTTGGTAATCGTTCCGCTTTCCAGTGTCAGGGCGTTTGCATCCAGGTAGCGCTTCAGTGCATCCCACAGGCCGTGCTCACTGAGCAACTCCTCGGCATCGATGACCAAAAAACCGCCGCTTGCTTCAAGCAAGGAGCCGGCATGCAAGGCCATATGAGGCATTTTCTGCTCACTGTCCACCGACCCAAAGAGATTGGAGAACGAGGGATGTGATTCAATGATGAAGGGCCTCTGGGTAGCCTTGGCATGGTTTACCAGCAGGTTTGCCCGGTATTTGGTTGCAAGCGGGTCCAGCTTGCAGGCTTTTTCATCAAGACCCTGGATATGCTTTTCCATCCGCTTGAGGTCCAAGCGTATTTGATTGAAGTGGTCAAACAGTGAATGATCAGGGAATTGCGCCTCGAATTCAGCGAGCAGTTCAAGGGCTGTTGCATAGAAGTCACGCTTTTGCAGGGCGAGCGCCAAAAGTTCTTGGTTGAAGGCCTCTGCAGCATCGCAGAACAAATGGCCGTCCCCTGGTTTGAAGGTAAGCACTCTTGGGCTGTTGGGCTGGAGGAAATTGTAGACATAGACCAAGTCGCGTAATTGCGAGGTGTCATGCCTGGTTTCCTGGACGGCATGGCGTACCGCCTCGTGTCTTCCACTGCCGCTGTCGCCGCTGACAAAAATGTTGTATCCGGTCTTTGACAGGGAGAGCCCAAGTTCAAGGGTCCTGAGGGCGCGTGGCTGGCCGACAATCGGCTCACTGGAACCAAGAGCTCTGCACCCTCGGATGGTTGCGATGTCGAAATCAAAGGAAGCTTCTTCGTATGTGAGCGGTTTTGCTCTCACCTGTGTATCGGTCATGCTCGAACTATAGGTGGTGGAACAAAAGGTGTCAACTCTTTATACTATGACTATGAAACGTAGTGAACTTGTCTCCTATCTTGATGCATATCTAGAAGTTGCCTCCTTTACTGGCATCGATCGGTCGCTTAACTCACTTGTTGTTGGGCCGGCAGACAGACAGGTGGGAAGAGTAGCTTTTGCCGTCGATGCATGTCAGTCTACCTTTGAAGAGGCGATCAAGGCAAAAGCGGACCTGTTGGTTGTGCACCATGGCCTGTTCTGGGGCGAGCCGCTTGCCGTATGCGGGCCTCACTACACCCGATTGAAAACCCTCATCGAAGGGAACCTTGACTTGTATGCAGCCCACCTGCCGTTGGACGCCCACCCGGAGGTGGGCAACAATAGTGTCATGGCAAGAAAGCTTGGGCTGAAGGACATCCAAAGTTTTGCACCCTACAAGGGATGCATGCTCGGCTGCAAGGGAAATCTTGGTGAAGGCCGCACGGCACAGTGGATTGCAAAGCAGTTGGGTTTTGTTGATCCTGTTATCCTTCCCTTCGGCAATGAGCTGATCACACAGGTGGGTATTGTCAGCGGCGGCGCAAGTTCCGATGTGCTTGCAGCCATGGCTGAAGGCCTTGATTGTTTCATAACCGGCGAGTTTGAGCATCAGAACTATCACGATGCCGCCGAGGGCGGGATCACCGTAATTGCAGGGGGGCACTATATGACCGAAACATTCGGCTTGCAGGCACTTATGGAGCACCTCAAGCAGAAGTTCGGGCTTCAAGTCATCTTTGTTGCCAACCCAACCGGGTTATAGTATAGTCAGCACTATGGGACAAAACAAACGAAGTTACCTACCGCTCTTGCTCACTTTTTGTATTATCCTAGCAGACCAGCTTTCCAAGGCTTGGATTGTGAAGCACATCGCTGAGAACACGGTTGGTTTTCAATATTGGGGTGATTTCCTGGCTATTGTCCATGTACGCAACACGGCCATCGCCTTCAGCATGGGCGACAGTCTGCCTTTGCTCATCAAGTTGTTGTTCTTTATCATTATCCCCATTATTCTGGTCATCGTCGTATTTTTCGTCTATTTTTCCAAGCGTTTTGACCTTAGTGTATTCCACCGTTGGGTGCTCGCCCTTTTTTTGGGAGGAGGCATCGGCAACCTGATCGACCGGATTTTCCGAAGCTTCAGGGTGGTGGATTTCATCAGTGTAAAAGTCTATGGATTTTTAGGCTTCGAACGTTGGCCGACTTGGAATATTGCTGATGCCTCTCTGGTCATCAGCGGTATCCTGCTTGCAATCAGCATTCTGTTCGAACAATCGGAATCCAAGGAAGGAAAGCATGTCTAAGAAATCGAATACCCTCTGGTTCATGTTGGCGGCCACCGTCCTGAACATCCTTTTGATGATGATTCTTTTCATCGTCTGTTTCATCCTGATAACCCGGTTTGTCGATCCCAATAGCTCCCTGATTCCTCTGTGGCTGGGACTGACGTTCGTGGTGAGCATCGGGGGAAGCTTCTTTGCTTACTCCAAAATCATCAAGTGGATGAACAAAAAGTTCAATCTCGAACAGAACCTCAGCCCGCTTTGGGGTGGTCGCAGACCTCCCAAGCGCAAGCAGGAGTAGGTTCGATGGCTCTCTCGCTTTCCTCATTTTCCAAGATCTCTTGGTACCCGTTCAGCGATGAACCGGTAATTCGCAGTCTTTGGTATATGAGCCGGCTTTGCGACCCATTCTTCTTATTTCCCGAAGAGAGTCCTGACGGCAAATGGCACTTGTTCGGCCATACCTGGGTGGGAATTGAGCATTTCATCAGTGAGAATGGAATCAGTTGGGAACCGAGAAAAATGATTGAGCTCAGGGGCCACTCCCCATCCCTGTATCACGAGGACGGCATCTATTACCTGATATATGAGAAGCACAATGCATCGCTTCCTCCCCTTCGTAAGGGAAGACTCAGACGCAGGGAGATCGAGAAGATTACCTACAGCCGTTTTGAGATGCGTTCCTCGACCGACCTGATTCTCTTCAGTGAACCAAAAGTCCTTTTGGATAGCCGTACGGTTCCATTTGCCAAGGATGGCTTGAAAAAACCGCGCATTTCCCGTCCCCAGATCATCAAGACCGAACAGGGCTATCGCTTGTATTTCGGGGCTTCCCATTTGGAGCTTCCTGATACCAAGCAAAAAACCAGCAGACACTTTGCCATGGCCCTTTCGAGCAATCTGGAAGGACCCTATGCCTTGGCCAATGAAGGCGAGCCCATCCTCTCTCCCTATGCCGACGATTCATACCGGAATATGGCCGTAGGAAGCATTAAGGTGGTGAAAACCGTTGATGGGTACGTTGGCTTTGAATGCGCCATGTATTGGGACAAGAAGAAGGGCAAGACCACCAGCATGCTGCTGCAACTGGAAAGCACCGACGGCCTTGTTTTCAAGCCATCGTTCCGCTCTCCTGTTCTTGTCCCCCCTCAGTCGGGGTGGGCGAGCCGCTACATTGTCAGCTGTGACGTCCGCTACAAGAGCGAGGAAGCCTGCTGGTATTGCTATTACAGCGCCAACTCAAAGAGCGGCCTGTTTCCTGTCAAGGAATCCATAGGCCTGCTTTTGGGCAAGGAACCCACCTTGCGCAAGGTTTTTATCTAAGATCTTCCCTTCGTTTCCAGCTTGTTGTTCCGAGCCATACCAAGGTGGTACTACCATCCTTCTCCTTGCGCAAAATCCTGTGCTCCAGTATCGGATCATCGGTAAAGAGAGCCTTTTGGTCTTTGGAGTAGGTATACACGTTCAAGTCATCCTCCAGATACGTCTGCCTGAGGTAGGAGACATCCACACTAGAAACCTTGCAACGGTTGCGAAAGGATGCAGGAAGACTTTCCAGGGCCCAGTTGAGATAGGAAATGTTGTTTACATGCAGGTTTCTGTCGGTGTCCAGGTAGGCGATGATGGGTTTGTAGCTGCTCAGAAGCTCAAGTTCCACCTCATCCTGTTTCCTCGGAAGCGTCATATCCAGATGGTGAGCCTCATCGGAAGCAGGGGGAAGGCCGATGCGCAGCGACATATCCATCGGACGGCAAGGTCTGCCGCTGTCCAAATCAATGATGGCCCAGTGTGTTTTTGCAATGAAGACGGGGTTGCCCACATTGTCATAGCCTTTGACCACGCGCGGTAGGTGCAGCCTGATCGGCTCCTGCGCCCAGGTCTCGATCTTGATCGCCTCATTCCAGGCGGTGTAACGAAAGACTTCCATGCTGCTGCGGGTGATAACCCAAGTCTTTCCCTCTGTATGCAGGGAAGGGATGGAACAGCCACGCAAGGCGGCGTGCACGCCTGCAGCCTCCTGGACGATCTGGAAATAGAAGGCCAATCGCGCTTCGGAGAAGCAGTCTGTCTCGTAGCTGTAGGTCATGAAGGTGCTTGTGGCTATGTTGTTCTCATCGATCAAGGCAAGGTCGTTATGCATTATGTTCTCCCGCATCTTGGGTATTTTTGTAGAAGCGGAGGGTGCTTCTGCCATATTTACGCTGGTCGTAACAGACCAGGTTTCCCACCTGCTCAGGCCACTGGCCCTTCTCTTCTGAAGGATAGTGGATAATGAACAATCCTGTGGGTGTGAGCAGCTTCTGCTTGTCCACTGCCTGGGCAAGGCCGACCTTTCCCTGCATGGGGAAGGGAGGGTCTGCATACACAATGTCATACTGACGCTTGGCGGTAGGGATGAATCGATGGACATCGGCCATGAAGAGAGTTATTTCGCTCTCCACCATGCTGATGTTCTCCAAAATGGTGGTTCGCTTGAGCCGGTCCTTTTCTACGAGGTGTACAAGGGAAGCACCACGGCTTGCGGCTTCAATGCCGACGCAACCGCTGCCGGTGAATAAGTCCAGCCAGCTCTTTCCCTCCAGGTTGCCCAGGATGGAGAAGAGCGACTCCCGCATCATATCCATTGCAGGTCTTATGATTCCCGGGGGACAGGCAACTGTCCTTCCCCGATAGATTCCTCCGGTTATGCGCATACTGTACACCTCACTCCTTGATGATAGTAACCTGAGCCCACTTATGCAAGTTGCCTTTTTAAGCCTCGCTGTGCTCTTCTTCAAAGGGTGGGGCGTTGGCGAGAGTGGCCCTGATCGGCTCATGCTCGACTTGCAGAAGGCCGGGATCGCTCTCCAGAATATGGTCGGCTTCGTTGCGGGCGATCTCGATGAGGGGGAGATCATCGGTCAGCGAAGCGTAGATGAGCTTGAGGTATCCCGACTGTCTGGTTCCGGTAAGCTCTCCCGGGCCGCGGATCAAAAGATCCTGTTCGGCGATGTAGAATCCATCATTCGACTCCTTCATCACCTTCAACCTTTGCTTTGCCTCATCGGTAAGCTCATCACCGAAGACCAAAAAGCAGTAGGACTGCAATACCGAACGTCCGACACGCCCGCGCAGCTGATGCAATGCCGAAAGTCCGAATCGGTCGGCATGCTCGATGACCATGCACGTGGCATTGGGGATGTCGATGCCGACCTCCACGACACTGGTGGAAACCAAGTAGGCAATCCTGCCTCCCTGATATTCCTTGAGGATGTGTACTTTCTCCTCCTCATCGAGCTTGCTGTGAATCAGGGCGGAGGGGACGGTAGGGTACTCGTTCTTGAGAAATTCATACATGTTATTCACATCACGCAGGTCGCTTTCCCCGCTGTCATCGATGCGCGGATAGACAAAGTAGGCTTGGTGGCCCCTTTGGAATTCCACCCCGACTGCTTGGTACATACGCTTACGGCTCTGTTCGTTGACCAGGTGGGTGATCACCGGCTTTCTGCCGGCAGGCATGGTTCGCAAGGTGGAGACATTGAGGTTTCCAAACACCGTCAAGGAGAGGGTGCGTGGAATGGGGGTTGCGGTCATGAGCAGCAAATCGGGGACCTGGGCTTTTTCCAGGAGGGCGAGCCGCTGCTCGACACCAAAGCGATGCTGTTCATCGATGATGACATACCGCAGGTTGCGAAAGGCAACCTCGGCGGAGAAAAGCGCATGGGTGCCGATAATGATGTCTACTTCCCCGCCTTTGATGGCTTCAAGCAGAAGCCTACGTTCCTTGTTTTTCACCGATCCTGTCAGGAAGGCAAGCCTGATACCCAGCTTTTCCAAAAGAGCGGCCCCCGACTCGGCGTGCTGACGGGCCAAGAGTTCGGTAGGAGCCATGAAGGCGACCTGGCCTTTTTGGGAGAGGACATGCAGGGCGCTGATCCAAGCGACCAAGGTTTTACCGCTGCCGACATCGCCTTGCAGAAGGCGGTTCATGGGCATGTCGCTGTCCAGGTCCTGACGAATTTCCGTGAGGCTGGTTATCTGATCGCCTGTCAGGCTGAAGGGAAGGGTCTCTATGCACTTCAGTTCCAACTTGGTAGGAATGCTCGGCCCGGTTCTTGTGCTGCGCTGCTGTAGGCTTTTGTGCCTGCGTGCAACCAACTGCAAATAGAAAAGTTCGGTCAGGGCAAGCGTCCTGTGGGCTTGGTGGAGGACCTCGACCGAGGGTGGGAAATGGTAGGCCCTGATAGCTTGGTCGGTACTCAATAGGTGGTAATTCTCACGCATCGAGGCAGTCATTTCATCCTCAAAGGTATCAACGCTTGCAAGCACTGCCTTCATATTGGTCCTGATCAGGCGCTGGCTCAGTGATCCCCGAAGCGGATAGATGGGCAAAATCTGTCCAAACTGTTTGGGAAAATCGCCATCCTCGGTTGCTGGATACAGCTCGAACTGGGAACATTGCAGTTCCCCCCTGTTTCGGTTTACGCTGCCGTAGAGGTAGTAGATTCTCCCGACCTTGATGGTTTTTTCCAGGAAGTTGCGACCAAAGCAGAGCAGACTCAGTCTGCCATCACCAAGGCCCGAAACATCACGCACCAAAATTTTTAAGGTACGTTTCTTGCCTGCCTTCAGACCGAAGTAGGAGTGGGAGAGCACTTCGACCAGGGTATTGGCCATTTGGGCGTCCTCAAGGCCCCCCAATGGGTGTACTTCACTGCGGTCTTCCCAGGTTCTCGGAGAGAGCAGAAGCAGGTCGCTGTACGTACTGATGCCGAGCTCGAGATACGCAGCCTTTGCGGCTGGGCCCACTCCGCTGAGCTCGGTAATGGGCTGTTTCAGGCCACGGACATATGCCATCGATCAGAATCCAAGGTTTGTGAAGAAACCAATCATGAAACGCAGCAGCAACGAAGAGCCTATATAGCAGGCAATGAAGAAGATGAGGCTGGTGGTGATCAGTTGCCGGTCATTGATGGCTTTCTTGGGGTAGAAAAGATTCTGCACCCAATTGAGCACCCCGCCGATCATGGAGTCGAGCATCGTGATATAGCTGATGGTCTGTGGACTGCGCTTGTAGCAGAAAAAGAGCCGGATGCCCAAAAGGACAATCAGGAACCAGAAGACTGGACTGATAAGGTAGGACCAGAGCGTCTGCAGGACCAAGGCGAAGACCATGCCTATCGTAAGCCGTCCATACGAGCCGTAGAGGCGCAGCATCGACTGAACCACCGAAAGCACCGCCAGGGCAACCAACGGGGTAAGGTCCAATTTGCTTCGTTTGAGGCTGCTGATTCCCCTGAACCAGGTGAGGTAAGGGTCGACGATTTTACCCAGCAGGGCGGCTAGCGGATTTTCCTGGAGCTGACCGGGAATGCGAATCCACGTCAGAACAATTCTGAGCCAGATCAGCAACGAATAGAATGAGAGTAGGGAAGCGGCAATCGAGGCAATGGTCATGAAGACATTGGAAGATGCCGGTATAATGGGAACCCCGCCGTCATAGTAGGTTTGGTTCATGTTGTTCCTCCACTGTTCAAGATACAGAACTTTTCCCCATTAGTCGAACCAAATGTTCAATACCGAGGGATTTTCCTTCACCGTCTCTTCTATCTCATTGCAGTACCGAACTGAAAATTCACGACCGCACTCGACGGTGATCGGCATGCTCTCACCTTCCATCCTGAAATGAAGCATGACACTGCAGTTTCCTCCATAGGAAAGACAGGTGTCGCGCAAATGGGAGATATGCTCGGTACTGCAGAAGGATTTCTCCAATTCAATGTGGCAGCGGGAGACGGCAATCGGGGCAAGCTGGTTGGGGTCCTCAAAGATTTGCTCGATCAGGTAGGAAATCTTGTCGTTGCCCCGGGAGTTGTCGAACTTGCCGACAAAGCCGTAGATGCCATCGACATGCAACAGGTCCCGGTACTGCTCAAACGTTTTGGGAAACAAGGTTGCATCGAACGTTGCGTTGCGGTCGGTTAGCTGCAGGAAGGCCATGATGCCACCCTTCTGGGTGGTGAAGGGTCTGATTGAGCTGACCATGGCTATAATGTTGGTGGGTCGATTGAATGCAACATTCTCAAGGTGTGCCGTATTGGCCGTAACCCGCTGGTTGATCGCCTGGGAAAAGGCATCCAGGGGGTGTCCGGAGATATAGAATCCCAACAGGCCTTTTTCCATTTCCAGCTTTTCGGGCAGCTTCCAATCCTCGGCCGGCTTCATGGTAAACGTCTCCATCGAGGCCTCTGTTTCATCATCGAAGAGGGAAATCTGTCCGAAAGCGGTTGCTTCCTTGCGCTTTTGCACATATGTAATGGCATCGCCGAGGTTTTCCAACAGGGTGGGGCGGTTGGTCCCCAGGGTATCGAAGGCACCTGCTTTTATCAGTGACTCCAAGAGCTTGGTGTTCATAGCCTTTGCATCGAGGCGGGTCAAAAAATCCAAGAGGTCCTTATAGGGACCGTGCGCCTCACGCTCACTGACCAATAGCTCCACCACTCCCTCTCCGACGTTCTTTATGCCGGCAAGACCGTAAACGATTTTTCCGTTTACAACGGAGAAGTGCTTGTCCGAGTAGTTGACCGAGGGGGGGAGTATCTCCAGACCTTGGTCCTTTGCCACCTGCAGATACTCGCTGAACTTATCGGGGCTGCCCATCTCGTTGGTGAGGTTGGCCGCCCAGAATTCTGCTGGATAGTTAGCCTTGAGGAAGGCTGTCTGGTAGGCGACGACCGAGTAGGCCACTGCATGGCTCTTGTTGAAGCCGTAGCCTGCAAAGGGCTCGAGCATCTCAAAGATTTCCGCGGCGTGTTGCTCACTGCGACCGAGAGCCTTCGCTCCGGCAATGAACTTAACCTTCTCCTTCTCAAGGGCTGCAACCTTTTTCTTACCCATGATGCGCCTGAGAATATCAGCACCACCCAGCGAATAGCCGGCTATGATCTGGGCTACCTTCATAACCTGTTCCTGGTAGACAATGACTCCGTAAGTGGTTTTCAGCTCCTCTTCCAGTTCCGGATTTGCATAGGTGATGGGTTGACGGCCGAGCTTGCAGTTGACGAACTGGGGGATATAGGCCATCGGACCGGGGCGATAGAGGGCGTTGAGGGCGACCAGGTCCTCGATGTTGGAGGGCTTCGCCTCCTTGAGGATGTTCTGCATTCCCTGGCTTTCAAACTGGAAGACAGCCGTACTATCTCCACGGCAGAGCATTTCAAAGGTCTTTGGGTCCTTCTCGTCTATTGCGGTACTGGTAAACTTCGGATCCTTCTTGTGGATCAGGTCCTCGGTGTGTTTGATCAGTGTCAGCGTCTTGAGACCCAGAAAGTCCATTTTTACCAACCCGCACTCCTCGATGAGGTCCATGGTGTACTGGGTGGAGATGGCTCCAGTCTTGGCATCACGATACAGCGGTACATAGTTGACCAGTTCTTCCTTGCCGATAACCACTCCTGCGGCGTGGGTGGAAGTATGCCTGTTCAGACCTTCAAGGCGACGGGCGGCATCAAAGAGTTCGGCGTAGATGCCTCCCTTCTGTTCGAGTTCAACCAACTCCTTGTTCTGCTCGAAAGCCTTGGCGAGCGTCATTTTGGGGTCGTCCGGGATGAGCTTGCAGATGTTGTTCGATTCATCGAAGGGGATGTCCAGGACGCGGGCGACATCCTTGACGACAGCTTTGGCTTTCAACGTCCCGAAGGTGGCGATCTGGGCCACCCGTTCGGTCCCGTAATGTTCGGTAACGTAGTTGATGACCTCCTGCCTCCGTTCGAAGCAGAAGTCGATATCGAAGTCGGGCATGCTCACCCGTTCGGGGTTGAGGAATCGTTCGAACAGCAGGTTGTACTTGATGGGGTCGACGTCGGTGATATCGATGGAATAGGCAACCAAGGAACCGGCTCCCGAGCCGCGGCCCGGTCCAACAGGAATGTCGTGTTTCTTCGCCCATTGGATATAATCCATGACAATGAGGAAGTACCCTTCGAACTTCATCTTGATGATGACATCCAGCTCATAGTCCAAGCGCTTGGTCAACTCCTCGGTAACCACGCTATAGCGTTTCTTCAGGCCTTCGTGGGAGAGGTGACGCAGATAGTGTGCCGGTCCCTCGAAGCCTTGGGGAACTTCGAAGTCGGGCAACAGTGGCCCCGGCAAGTGAATCTCAAGGTTGCAGCGATCGGCAATTTTTCCAGTATTCTCCAAAGCTTCCGGACACCAGCTGAAGATTGATGCCATTTGCTCTTCGCTTTTCATGTAGAATTCCTGATTGGGAAACCGCATGCGGTCGGGATCATTCTTCTTGGAGTTGGTGCCTACGCATAAGAGTAGGTCCTGGGCGTTAGCATCGTCTTTCTCTATGTAATGGATGTCATTGGTACAAACCAAGGGGATGCCGGTCTCCTCGCTGAGCTGCTTGAGCAGGGGATTGGTCCGCTTCTGATCAGGCAGGTTGTGGTCCTGCATTTCCAGATAGTAGCGGCCGTCGTCGAAGACCGAGGAAAACCAGAGGGCGCGTTCCTTGGCTTTCTCGTATTGGTCGTTGAGCAGGTGCTGCAGAATTTCCCCACCCAGGCATGCCGAAAGACAGATGACCCCTTCGTTGTATTTGACCAAAAGCTCATCATCGATGCGGGGTTTGAAATAGAATCCCTGTGTATAGGAAAGGGAGTTGAGCTCCATCAGGTTGTGGTAGCCTTTCTCATTGATTGCCAAAAGGATGAGGTGGTACTGATTGGGTTTCCTACCGCCGGGAGCCGGTCGTTCGGTATGGCCTGCAGGGTTACAGTAGAATTCACAACCGATGATCGGTTTGATGCCTGCATCCCTGGCTGCATTATAGAAACGCAAGGCTCCGAACATGTTCCCATGGTCGGTTATGGCGAGGCTGGTCATGCCCAGGCTCTTCGCCTTTGCCATGTAACGGCCGATAGGGGCGGCCCCATCGAGGAGGGAGAAGTCGGTATGATTATGCAGATGGACGAACCTGCTCTGCTGTGTGGTGATCTCGGTCTCAAGCTCAGACATGTATACAGTGCTCCACGTGTTCAGGAGGAGAGGGACTGGGCGTTGAGGTCGTGCAAAAAGGACTCGAATATCCTTCTTCCACGCTCGAGTTGCAGTTCACTGATTCCTGAATGCATTTTAGTTAATTCGGCTACCAGCTCATAAGAGAGCGTATTGACCCGTTCTGGATGAATCGGGAGGGTCATGCCCGACAACTTTGACTCAAGGTCCTTGCTGATATGGAAGGCCTTGCTGGGAAAGGTGATACAGAACTGGACCTTGGATAGTGAGTTCTGCGACCGGTTTGCCTGGAAGGCAACTATAACACATTCGTCGGTGTTGCGGATAGGGTCCTCAACACAAATGAACTTCTGATAATCCCCATATTCGAGGCCGATGCGGATACGGGTCAACAGGGCTTTCTGCGAGCCGAGCAACAGCTTTCCATCCTTGTCATAGAGCTTTGATATGGGAATCCAGTGGGTGGAAACCTTGCCTCCCTGATAGTACTTCACCTCTGCCATGGCATCCAGTACAGCCAAGGCAGTGGAGAGTGAGAGACGGATGTCGGGAACGCAGAGGCTTCCCCCGATGGTAATCTGCCTTCTTACTATCTGGGAGGCGAGCGTCCTCAGTGTTTCCTGCAATACGGGTGGCAGGACGAGCTTGCCTGCAAAGAGGAGCTGGCTGGCCGTTACCATCGAACCGATTTCCACAAACCGGTCGTTGCGGGTGATTTTCTTCAGCTCTTCAAGCGAGGCGAGGTCGATGATGCCGTCCTTGATTTCATTCGGATAATACTCCTTCTGGCTCATCAAGTAACTGCCGCCCGCCCAGATTCGCGCCGATGGATAGCGGTAGGCAATGGTGGCAAACTCACTGAGCGTCTTCGGGGTATGGATGACAGGCGACCTAATTCCTTCGTACACGCTTGCGCCTCCTGTACGTCAGGGCTATCTCGACGATTTGCAGCATTTCAGACATATCCATGCACTGGCAGGTATTGAGGCTGAGCTCCTGAATGATGGCCTTCTTGTCCAGTGTATCCTCTGTTTCCTGAGTGTCTTTCATCGGAAGGTTGTTGCCCAAGGTTTTCAGACGGGTGCTGCTGGTCAACTCCTGGAGAATGGATTCAATGATCAGCGTCTTGGAAGCATAGCAGTTGGGACACGGGGTGTTGCCGGTGGCTTGGTAAGCCCGTTCGATATCCCGGTACTGGCGCGTCTTCTGATAACTCTCGAAGGTTTTGATGTTGGCATCCCGCAACCGGAAGGCGGGAATGACACAACTGAGAGCAGCTTCGTCATTAAGCAGTACAATGCAGTTGCCGCAGGCATTTCCCTTGCAATGGCTGGTGATGGTCCTGTTTCCCACATCCTCCATAAGAATGAGGGAAAGCGGCTTGTTTGAGTTCACCGAAAGCGAGAGAGCCTTGCCGTCGATGGTACATTCTATTTTCATGGTTTCCCCCGCATGGCTGCAAGCAAGGTATCTCCATCCACGGGAATTTTTGCCACCGGCGATCCGAGGGCTTGTTCGAGGGCGGAGATGAAGGCTGCGGTTACAACCCCCTTGAGGGCACTGGTAACCGAGGAGGATATCTGATCCCCTTCTTTGGAAATGGAAATATCAATCTCAAAGCTGCTTCTATGGGAAAGCAGGGCACCGGCCTCTCTGAGGGTGGAAACGACAGTATGACGAATTTTGCTCTTGAGCACCTGCTCATCGAAAATTCGCGAGAGAGAGACCGAGACCCAGACGGAACGTACCAAAGGTTGGAGAAGCACAGCATCTATTTCGAGTTCCAGGATCAAGGCAACCCAGCTATTGCTGAAAAAGAGCGATCCTTTCGTCCCTGGTTGCTTGGGAGAGAGCACACTCTCGCAAATCGGCAGGGGCTGGACGAATCGCTTTTCCTTGATCTGGCTGCAGGCACGCTGAATCTGTTGGGGCATACGGCCGCTGTTGGCTGAAAGCACCGAAGGTCCGCTGTCCAGCATCTCCTTCTGGTCTTCCAGGAAGGTGATATCGGCCTTGGTTACCCCCAATTCCTCGCTTATTATCTGTCTCCAGATTTCGGCACTGGAGCCGTTGTTGTAGAAGGAGGTATTCACTTCCACTTTATTGTTTGTCTTGAGGGTGATCTGCACCGATTGCTGGGGAAGGGAACGACATTCGCTGGAGAATCCGCTGACCCCACCCCCGCATGCAAGGGCTGTCCCCCTGCTGTAGTTGAAAAAGGTGGAGAGCTTGACGCGCATCTGATGCTGCATTTCGTACGCTGCATTCTTGCGCTGAAAATCACAACGATTACTGAGTTCGGTGATCATGTCCTTGAGCTTGGTATACTTGTCGGTTCTGATCACCTGGGTGTGTCCACTGTTCTCAGAAGTGAACTTCAGTCTCCAAGACAGCGGATTGTACCCGGTGATTTTTGCCAGCGAACAGTAGTGGGCCTCGGTACAGCACAGAGCGTCGGCGTACCCAAGGTCCCCGAAGAAGTGGGCCGGAGGGGTATTGCTGGTTGTGAACGTGATGGAAATGTTGAGGGCCTGCAAGGGGTACAGGGGTACAAGACCGGCTATGAGTTGGTTGGCCAGTTCATCGCTGAACATCGGCTCGCACCCTTGGTTGACTTGTACGATGATATCTTCGGCCTGCACCCTGCCATCGCGGTAATACCAGCTCTTGCGCTTGATGGTCAATTCTGGTCGGAAGCTTTCAACCTTGCACGATACATCCGTAGGACAATTCGCCTTTAGGCAGGCGATGGCTGCTATTGAACAAAGGGCTGAAGGAGCGGTAAGCATTTCGTCATGCGGGGCGTAGAAGGGCAGGCGATGCACGACTATCCTGCGTTTGGGGATTGAGGTGGTATCGCTGATGGTGTCCCGCACATGACTGGGCCATTGGGTGGGGGTGTATACATGCAGGATGTCCCCCTCCTGCTCCACATTGATGCGTGTGAGCGTATTGCTTTGGTAATCGGAACCGCTATAGCGGTAGGTGCGTTCGAGCACCAACAGCTCTGTATCGCTTGTGGCAGCCTCCATAGTCCCGTAATGATAGGTGTACGGAGTCGACTCAATAACCAGGGAGGGACCATCCAAAGCGGTGGGCAGCTGATAGGAGATGTTGATTTCCCTGGCTTTGAGCTGCACCGATTCGCTGTCGTAGCCGAACAAAGCCAAAATGGGTTGCTGATGGTAGCTGATGGTTGAGGAGGTGAGCAGTGCTGTGGCGGCATCAAGGGTTCGGATTCGGTTGGTTCCTGGAATGTCGCGTGTGGTGACCAAGGTGAAGTTGGCATCCAATTCGGGCAGAGAAATCTCCTCGATCCGACCAGCATCAACCGATGAGGTGATTATCAGCCCGTGCAGCGATGTCACCTTGCTTGTCGATGGTTTTTTTTCTGCCATGCCGCCTCCCTCTCTTGCGTATGAAAGATAGCATGTACAACCTATCAAAGCAATGAGAGAAACCTAAACCACAGCTTGCAATGAAGAGCAAGAGAGCCGTACAATTACAGGCATGAACGAACTTGAACACGAAATCCACTCACTTGTCGAGCAGCTTGCCTCCTATCAGAAAGCCTACTATGTGGACAACCGTCCGCTTGTCAGCGATTTGGAATACGACCGCCTCTTCGACCGTCTGGTTGCCTTGGAGACGCAATACCCACACCTCAAGCTTGCCGATTCACCAACCCAGCGGGTGGGAAGCGACCTCGACTCGGCTCTGGTGGAGGTGGCTCATACCATCCCGGTGCTCAGTCTGGACAAGGCGTACAGCGATGGGGAAATGCTCTCCTGGATTGAGAAGACCGAGCTCAAGATTGGAGAAGAGGTGGGAATAGTCATCGAGGAGAAAATCGACGGCATCTCGATCGTGCTCTATTACGAGGACGGACTTCTCAAGCGTGCTGTAACACGCGGCAACGGGATGGTAGGAAACGATGTGACGGCCAACGTAAAGACCATCGCCTCCATTCCCCTCAGGCTTCCGGTCAAGGAAAGCTTGGCGGTTCGCGGTGAGATCTACCTGCCCAAGGAGACATTTGCCAAGCTGAATGCCCAGATGGAAGTGCCCTTCGCAAATCCACGCAACCTGGCCGCAGGAACAATTCGGAGGATCAAGAGCAGCGAAGTGGCCAAGGTGCCGCTACAGATTTTCGTCTATGAGGGGTTTTGGAAAGAGGTGGTGCATACCGACCATTTGCAGATTCTTTCAACACTTGCTTCCTACGGCTTCAGACTGAATCCAAACCTTGGATACTTTGCCAAGGATGCAAGTCAGGCAAGGCAAGCGCTTATGGATGCACAGCTATCAGGTTTTGGCGGCAGTTTTTCCGACCTTGCCTCCTATATCCAGGACCATACCCAAAAGCGAGCCTCCCTCGGCTATGAGATCGATGGTCTGGTGGCCAAGGTGAACTCTCTTTCGGGTCGTGAAATGCTTGGGTATACCGGTCACCATCCCCGTTGGGCAATGGCTTACAAGTTTGAATCACCTCAGGCACAAACCGTGGTGCAGGCAATCGATGTCCAGGTGGGCCGCACAGGAAGAGTCACCCCGGTTGCCCGAGTAGTGCCGGTGCAGGTTGCGGGCTCTACGATCAGCAATATCACCTTGCACAACCAGGACTACATCAACATGCTCGAATTGGGACTCGGGGATACAGTGGAAATTTCAAGGCGTGGGGATGTCATCCCCGCCGTTGAACGGGTCATTGAGAAGAACGAGTCCTCCCAAGGCATCTACCATATGCCTACTCGGTGCCCTATATGTGACAGCACCTTGGAAAGCCGAGGTGCCCATACCTTCTGTCCCAATATAAGCTGTCCCGCCCAGATTCGGGGCCGTATTGAGTTTTTCATCGGCAAGGAGGGGATGGATATCGACAACTTCGGTCCCGAAACCGCCGCAGCCCTTATTGATTTGGGCTATCTCAAGGATATCGATGACATCTATCGCATCGACTATCGCAAGGCCCTCTCAGACCAGGCTGGGTTCGGTGAGAAGAAAATTCGCTTGATCGAGGGTGGTGTACAGAAAAGTAAAGAGCAGCCGTTTCGCAAGGTACTGGTTGCCCTCGGTCTTCCCGAGCTGGGAAAAAAAGGTGCAGAATTGTTGCTTGCCAATGGCATCACCAGCATGGAGATCCTGCTTGATATAGCAAATCGGGGTGATGTCCAGCGGCTTACCTCGATCAAGCAGATTGGGGAGAAGATCGCCCGTCTGTACATCGAGGCCCTCTGCGAACCTGCTATGCAGCAGAGAATCGCCCGCCTTGCCTCCCTCGGTCTTGCCATGGCGGAGGGTGAACAGCAGCTGCAGAAACTCGACGATAGCTTTTCCGGTCAGGTCTGGTGTGTAACCGGCTCCTTCGAGCATTTCAATCCCCGCTCTCTTGCCATGGATGAGGTTGTCAAACGGGGAGGGAGGACAGTCAGTTCTGTTACCAGCAAAACCACTCACCTGCTTGCAGGGGAAGGGGGAGGGAGCAAGCTGGAAACTGCTCGTTCGCTCAAAGTCCAAGTGGTCGATGAACAGACTTTCCTCACGTTGCTGAAATCCAAACAGCATAACGAGCAGCAGAGTCAAGGAGAATTTGCTTTTTGAGCCGGCATTAATGACATTTTTTCCAAAAACGTATATACAGAGATGCATAACTGGAGGACATGTTATGCACGCACTAGCCACTGAACTGAATGAGACTTTGCAGAACACCATAGTTGATGCAATGCTCTCCGACGTCGGGCAAAGGATGTTTTTCCCTAAGGGAATCGTCGCCCAGAGCGCCGAAGCCGGCCAGAAAGCAACTCGTTTCAATGCCACGATCGGAATGGCCACGTCAAATGGCCAGCCCATGTATCTGTCGGACATTTACAACAAGTTTGCCGAGAACTCCTTCAAGCCCTCCGAACTCTTCTCGTATGCCCCCGGTGGAGGGGACCAGCAATTGAGGGCTCTGTGGAAAACACAGATGCTTGTAAAGAACCCCTCGCTTGCAGGTAAGTCCATTTCACTTCCCATCGTGACCTCAGGTCTCACCCATGGACTGAGCATGCTCGCCCAGCTCTTTTCACAGGAAGGGGATACCCTGGTCATCCCGGATTTGGCGTGGGATAACTATGAGTTGATTTTCAAATACCAAGTCAATTCCGATGTGCTTACCTTTCCTTTGTATAACAGTGAGGGTGGATTCAATGTTGCGGGCCTGAGAAAAGCTCTGCTTTCCATAGCAGACAAAAAAGCACGCCTGCTCCTCAATTTCCCCAATAATCCCACCGGCTATACTCCCAGCAAGACCGAGATGGCAGCCATTGCCGATGCCTTGGTGGAGCTTGCCGGCCTTGGTATGAAGCTGATGGTCATCAGTGACGATGCCTACTATGGCCTCTTTTTCGAGCAGGAGACTGCCACACAGAGCCTGTTCTCCTATCTTTGCGATGCCCACCCCAACATATTCGCCGTCAAATGCGATGCTGCAACCAAGGAAGACATGGTCTGGGGCTTTCGCATCGGGTTCATCACCTATGGATCCAAAGGCTTGACCGAGGCTCACTATGATGCGCTGAACAAGAAAACCTTGGGCATTATCCGTAGTACCGTCTCCAACTGTGACAAGCCGGGGCAAAGCCTGCTTCTCAAAGCAATGCAGGAAGGAAAGCGCTATCAGGCGGATAAGCTTGCTGCTTGCGAGGAGATGGAAAAACGTTATCGCATTCTCAAGGAAGTGCTGAAGAAGTATGAGGGAAACACCTTGTTGACTCCCTACCCATTCAACAGCGGCTACTTCATGGCCTTTAAGACCAAGGGGAGTGCCGAGGCATTGCGCCGCCATTTGCTGGACAATTACCAGATTGGATGCATCAATATTGCCGATGTGACACTCAGACTTGCCTATTGTTCGGTAGAATGTGATAAGATTGCTGAACTGGTGGATTTGGTCTATCAGGCGGCAGGAGAAGCATGGAACTAAAAACGAAGCTCTACCTCGTCGACGAGGAAGGCAACAAATTCATGGGAATCGGTGTGCTCTGGCTGCTGGACAACGTAGCAGAGCACAACTCCCTGCGCAAGGCCGCTTCGGCCTTGGGTATCTCGTATTCGAAGGCTTTTTCCATGGTGCAAAACCTGGAAAAGAGCCTGGGTGTTGCTGTTCTGAATCGACGCAAGGGAGGGGCAACTCGTGATGGGGCGACTCTCACGGCTTTTGCAATAGCCTTTCTTGACCTGTATCGCCAATTTGAACACCAAGCCAAGAACGAGTTGACGATACCTTTTGACCGATTCAGGCAGGATCTGGCGCTCCTGCTTGAAGCGCAAGATGCACCTGGAGGTGAAGCGTGACAACGAAGAAATTGGATTTTAGCATTTCTGTACTCGGCGAGGCAAAAATTTCCAGCCCGATCATGATGAGTACCAACCAAAACGATGGCCAAGCCGATTATGTTAGCGACGACGATCACATTCTTTTCGGAATCGATACCGATATCGATGAGAAGGGTCACCCGGTTCCCCGACATGAGGAAACGGTTGAGGTTGCAGGGCCGAGGGCAAAAATCTATTTCAATCCTGCACACGTGCACGCTGCCATCTGTACTTGTGGAGGCATCTGCCCGGGACTGAACAACGTCATACGTGCCGTGGTTCGTTGTTTCTGGTATCGCTATGGGGTTCGCAGGATCAGCGGGGTGCAGTTCGGCTACCAAGGTCTTTTGGAAAACAGCCCCTGGCCGCTCATCCCATTGGATCCGGATGTAGTGGACGACATTCAGGAAAAGGGTGGTACCATCCTGGGCTCGGCCCGTGGCGGCGGCAAACAGGTTGAGGAGATTGTCGACTCGCTGGAGAAGCTGAATATAAACATTTTGGTCACCATCGGAGGGGATGGAACGCTGCGCGGTGCCTATGACATCTACGAAGAGGTGAAAAAGCGCAATCTGAAGATATCCATCATCGGCATTCCCAAGACCATCGACAACGACCTTTCCCTGATCCAAAGCTCTTTCGGTGTGGATACTGCCGTACAGATGGCGGTGCCCGTAGTCAGAAGTGCGCATGTCGAGGCTAAGAACTCCATTCATGGCATCGGTTTGGTCAAAGTCATGGGCCGCGAGTCGGGATTCATTGCAGCCCAGACCGCACTTGCCCAGAGCGATGTGAATTTCTGCCTGATCCCGGAGAATCCGTTTGACTTGGATGGCCATAACGGGCTGTTGGAACATCTCAGACGAAGATTGCTCGACCGCGGTCATGCCGTGGTGCTGGTCAGCGAGGGTGCTGGTCAGGAATTGCTGCCTCCCAGCAGCGAGCTCGATGCCTCCGGCAATGTGAAGTTCCACGATATTGGAATTTTCCTGAAGGACCGGATCAATGAGTTCTTCAAGCGTGAGGGGATTGAGACGAATGTGAAGTATATCGATCCGTCCTATATCATCCGCAGCGCTCCTGCCGACTCGTACGACTCCATTTACTGCGCTCGTCTTGGTGCTCATGCAGTCCATGCAGCAATGTCGGGCAAGACGCAAGCCCTCATCGGACTTCTTCACAACCGGTTCGTGCATCTGCCTATCAAGGTGGCGGTTTCCAGCCGCAATCATGTCGATCTTGAAGGTTCTCTGTGGAGGGATGTGTTGGAAAATACCCGCCAGCCGTTCTCCATGAAGAATTTCAAATTTGACTGAGAAACAAGAGACGGGGGGATTTCCCCCCGTTGCCCAATGCCATGTGAATGATTTTCCCAATCATGCAATAATTTTTAGAAACATTGTGCCAACCTCTGGTAACTTATGACATAGTAATTAAAAAGAAAATCATTTTTTTCAGAAAATGTGGAAAACCGCTTGACGTTTTTTTTAGTTATCGGTACTGTACCTCTCAGAAAGAGAACGACCTGCTTCTGAGTCCGTTGGACCAGGCAGCAACGAAATCGGATTTTTTCTAACCTCCTTTTGTTCCCCCAGGGTTTAACCTCCTTTTCCCTGGGGGTTTTTTTTATTTGTTGACGCTCCCTTCTATTCAGCGTATCATCGGCCAATGGCTTCAAAATCTCTTACAACCATCCTCTTTGACCTCGATGGCACATTGCTTCCCCTCGATCAGAAGCAATTTATGCACGGCTACTTTGCTCTGTTCAGCAAGCGTTGCAAAGAGCTCGGTTACGATGTTGGATCTACTCTTTCGGCCTTGCAGTCAGGTCTGAAGGCCATGCTTGACAACGATGGGAATATGACCAACAAGACCCGATTCGACCAGACTTTTGAACGGATGACCGGTATTCCCAGCGATGAATTCAATTCCCGGTTTGCTTCTTTCTACGAGGTGGAGTTTCACCAGCTTAGGGATGCAAGCAGGCCCACCGCACTTGCATCCGATCTGGTGAATCTGGTACGGGAAAAGGGGTATGACACCGTTTTAGCCACTACACCGCTTTTTCCTTGGCAGGGGACGCATGCTCGACTGAGCTGGGCCAAGGTAAATCCCCGCCAGTTCTCCCTGATCACCACCTATGAGGACTTTTGTCATGCCAAACCCAATCTGGGTTACTATCAACAGATCCTGAAGGATCGAAGTGTAGAGGCCCAGCAGTGCCTGATGATCGGCAACGATGTCGGTGAGGACATGATAGCCCAACAGCTTGGCATGCAGGTGTATTTGGTCACCGATTGCCTGATCAATGAACAGCATGCCTGTCTACAAGCTTACCGTAGCGGAAGCTTGGAAGACCTATATAGATATTGTGAGGAACTGCCGATATGCAACTAGAGAAACAATCTGTTTTGGCAAAACCGCTGGTTAGTGCCCTTTTAGCCAGTTTTTGTGCAATTTTGTGGGGAAGTGCCTACCCGTCCATCAAGCTTGGGTATGAGTTGTTCAGTGTTGGAGCCGATGATACATCGGCTAAAATGGCCTTTGCAGGCCTGCGGTTTGCCCTTGCCGGGTTGCTTGTTTTCCTGGTTCGGTCAGTTCAGAGAGGCCCCAAGCAACCGATGAGGACCCTGACAGTTAAGCAATGGGGGAGTGTTTTGCTCCTGGGTCTCTTGCAGACCACGATCCACTACTACTTTTTCTACGTGGGGGTTTCGTATACCACCGGGGCAAAGAGTTCGATTCTCAACGCTTCCTCGGTATTTTTCAGTGCCCTGCTTGCACACTTCTTTTACGCAAATGACAAGATCAGTGTGAGAAAAGGCATTGGTATTCTCTTGGGTTTTCTGGCTGTCATCATTGTTAACTTTGAGTCCAGCCTTACCCTTTCCTTTGCCTTGCAGGGTGAGGGATTCATTATCATTGCTGCTCTTTTACATAGCATGAGTTCGCTGTACAGCAAGCGGATGAGCAAAACCATCGACCCCGTTTTGCTTACCGCCATGCAGCTGTTCTTTGGTGGGGCACTGCTTCTTTGCATCGCCCTGTTGCAAGGAGCCTCGTTTCCGAAAAGCAGCATCGCAGGGTTTTGCCTGCTTGCCTATATGGCAGCACTCAGTGCAGCTGCCTTTTCCATTTGGACCACCCTGCTCAAGCACAATAAGGTCAGTTCCATCACCGTTTTCAACTTTCTGATTCCGGTCTTCGGGACACTGCTTTCCGCCCTGATTTTGGGTGAGTCGGTACTTCGCATCCAGTATCTCGCCTCCCTGCCGTTGGTCGCTGTCGGCGTGATTCTGGTTACCTACTCCAGCTCAAAGGCTCCGGTGTAGAGACGGTAGTACTGGCCCTTTAGTTGCAGCAACTGCTCATGATTTCCCCGCTCGATGATCTTTCCGTTCTGAAGAACCAAGATCCTATCGGCATTACGGATGGTGGAGAGCCGGTGTGCAATGACAAACACCGTTCGTCCCTGCATCAGAGCATCCATGCCACGTTGCACCATTGCCTCGGTATGGGTATCGATGCTGCTGGTTGCCTCGTCCAGAACCAGTACCGGAGGATTAGCCACAATGGCCCGGGCGATGGAAAGCAATTGCCGCTGACCTTGGGAGAGGGAAGTCCCATCGCCTGAGAGTTGGGTCTGATACCCTTGACCAAGATGGGCGATGAAGGTATCGGCATTGGAAAGCTTGGCCGCTTCGATGACTTCCTCATCGGTGGCATCCAGGCGTCCGTAGCGAATGTTTTCCATAACCGTTCCACTGAAGAGATGTACATCCTGCAGTACCACGCCGAGTGACTTTCTCAGTTGGTCTTTGGCGATGGTGTTGATGTCGATGCCGTCATACTGGATTTTCCCATCCGCCAAATCATAAAACCGGTTGATGAGGTTGGTGATGGTGGTCTTTCCAGCTCCGGTGGCTCCGACGAGAGCAATCTTTTGGGCAGGTTTTGCTTCGATGGTGATATCCTGAAGTACAAGCTTCTCTGCTGTATAGGCAAAGTCGACTTCATGCAGTTGGACATGGCCGCAAAGCTTGGTCAGCTCTCCCGTCTTCGTGTCCTTCCATGCCCAGGTATTGGTTTTCTCATCGGTTTCCACCAATCCATCACCTTCATCCTGCTTGACGTTCACCAAACGGATATACCCTTCATCCGGTTCGCTTGCTTCATCCAACAAAGCGAAAATTCGTTTGGTTCCCGCCAACGCCATAGCCACCGAATTGAGCTGTTGCGCCATTTGGTTGATGGGCATGTTGATCGAGCGGCTGAGCTGCAGGAAGGAGGCGATGGCTCCCAACGTTAGGGAACCGACCCCCCCCAAGGCCAATATGCCACCGACGATGGCTACCAATACATACTGGATATAGCTGATATTTCCCATGATCGGCATCAGGATGTTTGCAAAGCGATGGGCATTGAACGCATCGCTGGCGAGTTCCTCATTGAACTGGTTGAACCGCTGTTTGGCCCGTTCTTCATAGGTGAAGACCTTGATGACCTTCTGCCCGTTTATCATCTCCTCGATGTAGCCATTGGTCTTTCCGATAGCCTTCTGCTGGGCCATGAAATAGGAACCGCTTTTCTTGGCTACCTTGCTCGAGATGGAAAGCATGAAGGACAGGGAGACTACCACTACAAGGGTCAGTTGCCAACTGGTCAGCAGCATTGCCAGAAAAATCGCAACCACGGTGATGATCGAGTTTATGAAGTTTGGGATCGATTGGGTGACCATTTGCCTGAGCGTGTCGGCATCGTTGGTGTACAGGCTCATGACATCACCATGCGAATGGCTGTCGAAGTACCGGATCGACAAGGTTTGCATGTGCGAGAACATGTCATCGCGGATGGACTTGAGTGTTCCCTGGGCGATGGTGATCATGAGCAGGTTGTAGGTGAAAGACGCCACAACACCGCTTGCATAGATGCTAAGCATCACCAACAAGGCTTGGACGAGAGGGGCGAACGAGGGATTCGCCGAACCGATGAGCGGGACGATATAGCTGTCGATGAGGATTCGCAGGAACAATGAGCCTGCCACTCCACTGAGGGCGCTGATGATGATGCACAGCACGACGATGACAAAACGACCCTTGTAGGGCTTCAGAATCAGGGAGAAGAGACGCTTGAAGGTTGCCAAATCAAGCTTGGGCATGCCATGTGGTTGCGTTTTTTGGTTGCTGGGCATTCTCATGCTTGTTCCTCCTTGTGCATCTGCGCTGTGTACAGTTCCTGGTAGCGAGGGCAGGAATCAAGCAGCTGTTGGTGAGTTCCCACCGCTTGGATATGACCATCCTCAAGCATGATGATTTGGTCGGCGTCCTCTACGGAGGCTATTCGTTGGGCTATGATGATTTTTGTTGTTTCCTTCAGTTCGGTTGCCATGGCTTTACGGATTGCTGCATCGGTTTTGGTATCCACGGCACTGGTGGAGTCGTCGAGAATCAAGATTTTCGGTTTCTTCAGAAGCGCGCGGGCGATGCAAAGCCTTTGCTTCTGCCCTCCTGATACGTTCGAACCGTCTTGTTCGATGTGAGTCTGGTACCCCTCGTCCATAGCTCTGATGAAAGAATCAGCTTGGGCAATCTTGCATGCCCAGACAAGTTCCTCATCGGTGGCTTCCTTGTTCCCCCAGCGTAGGTTCTCCGCTATGGTTCCGCTGAACAATATGTTTTTCTGCAACACCATGGCTACAGAAGACCTGAGACTTGTAAGATCATACTCGCGCACATCGACGCCCCCGACTTTCACTGAACCACAGAAAACCTCGTACAGACGTGCAATGAGCTGGACCAAGCTGGTCTTGGCACTTCCGGTAGGGCCGATGATGCCCACCGTCTGACCACTTTCAATATGGAGGTTGATATCATGTAGACACCGCTTATCAGCAGTACCGAAATAGCTGAAGTCAACCTTTTCAAAATCGACCGACCCATCGGAAACGGTTGTTCTGCCATCAGGGTGCTGGACCAGGTCGCTTTTCTCGGTGAGTACTTCCTCGATACGTTGGGCCGAAGCCTTGCTGATGGTCAGCATGACGATGACCATGGAGAGCATCATCAGGCTCATCAGGATTTGGGAGGTGTAGGTGATGAAGCTCATCAGTTGGCCGGTAGTCATTGAGGAGGATACGATCAGACGGGCGGCGATATAGGAGATGGCGAGAATGGAAAGGTACATCGTCCCTTGCATCAAGGGGCTGTTGAAAGCAACAATTTTCTCAGCCTTGGTGAAATTTTGGTAAATCTCCTGTGAAACATTGTTGAACTTCTGTTTCTCGTGCTCTTCCCTGACAAAGGATTTGACGACCCTGATGCCTCGGATGTTCTCCTGCACCACGGTGTTGAGCCGGTCATAGATTTTAAAGACCCGGGTAAAAATGGGATAGGCTGCACGAATCAGAAAGTAGAGGCCGGTGCCCAGAACCGGTATTGCAACCAAGTACACCATGCTCAGGCGGGCATTGATGTTGTAGGCCATCAAAAAGCTGAACAGCAGCATCACCGGGCTGCGCACGGCAATTCTGGTCAACATCTGGTAAGCTTGTTGGACATTGGTGACATCGCTCGTCATACGGGTTACCAGTGAAGCAGTGGAAAATTTGTCAAGGTTTGAAAAGCCGAAGTCCTGTACTCGGTAGAAGAGGCTTCTGCGCACATTGCGGGCAAACCCCGTGGAAGCCTTGGCGGCAAAGTGTCCGGCCATTACCCCGAAAAGCAGCGCGATGGAGGCACAGAGAAGCAAGAGAGCCCCCCATGTAATGATTTCTTGTATGTTGCCTGCATCCACCCCCCTGTCCAGAAGGAAGGCCATCAGAAAGGGTATGGTGACATCCATGACCACTTCCAGGACGACGAAGAGCATGGTAAGAAAGGTGGGAATAAGGTTGCCTTTGGCTTGTTTTTTCAGTTCTTGTATCATGTATAGGTATCCAGTATTTGATTGAGTTTCTTGGTGATGGCGAAGAACTGTTTCAGCTCTTCGTCGGATAAATTTGACTGTAGCGAGGTTTCGAAATCATTGACCAGCTTCAGGTGCTCACTGCAGAGAGCTTTCGCCTTTTCTGTCAGGCGGACCAGTTTCTGTCGCTTGTCCTGCTGATATTCTTCCCTCGTAACCAGACCCTCGCTTTCCATGCCATCGAGGATGTTGGTCATCGTTGAGCGCCTGATGAGCAAGTGGTTGCCCAGCTCGCTTTGCAGAACAGCTTCCACTTCGTGGTGGGCAAAGTATCCAAGAATATGGCTGCGTACCGCAGTTGAGGCAGCTTCTTGCTCCAAGCGCAGCTGCTGCCCCAATGTTCGCCCGATGCGATGGGAGAGGGTTTTTATAGTGAATCCGATTCGTGGTGTAGTGTCCATGTGCTCCAGACTATTTGTTAGGATGCTAACGATAATACTGAAAACAATAAAGAACGACAACTGATTTGGCAGGAAGAAACCAAAAGAAACGGCCCCGCGGGGGGCCGTACAACGCCTAGAGCAACTCCGAGAATGCCTTAAGCACCTCATCGCCCTTGCATCCGTCCAGGACCTTGGTAGCCAGAACCTTACCCAGTTGGACTCCTTCCTGGTCGAAACTGTTGAGGTTCCAGATGAAACCTTGGAACATGACCTTGTTCTCATAGTGTGCCAAAAGGGCACCCAGTGCCTGGGGGTCGAGTTGTCTGGCAGACAGAAGGCTGGATGGCCGGTTGCCTGTGAACTGCTTGTTCGGTTTTACATCGTCTTTACCCAAGGCAAAGGCAACTATCTGGGCAACCAGGTTGGCACTCAACTTTTCTTGGCTTGTCGAACCTTCCACCACGATATCCTTGTGGTACTGTGATTCGGAAAATCCGATGAACTGCAAGGGTACGATATCGGTTCCCTGGTGGAGAAGCTGGTAGAACGAGTGTTGGCCGTTGGTTCCCGGTTCCCCGAAAATCACCGGTCCGGTCGGGTAGGAGATGCTCAGGCCATCCCGATTTACATGCTTGCCGTTGCTCTCCATGTCCAGCTGCTGCAGATGGGCGGGAAAACGGCTCAATGCCTGTGAGTACGGAAGGATCGCCGTAGTGGGATAGAGAAGAACATTGCGCAGGTACACCCCCAAAAGGGCGTCGAGCAAGGCTGCATTCTCCTTGATATTTGGATTCAGTGCCAATACATCGGCTTCATGGGCGCCGTCCAGCAAGGAATTGAATACGTCAAACCCAAAGGAGAGGGACAGCACTACAGCACCTACTGCACTGGTGGAACTATAGCGTCCTCCGATGTAGTCATCGATGAAGAAGGACTCAAGCACGGAGGAGGATGTTGCAAGCGGGCTTGTCTTGCTGGTCACCGCCACCATGTGCTTGGCTGGATCAATGCCTCGTATGCCGCTTGCCTCGATGGCTTGGATGACCAGGTCCCGGTTGGTAAGGGTTTCCAGGGTGGTTCCGCTTTTGGAGACCAGAATGAAGAGGGTGCTTTCCAGATCGAGATTGTTCAGGACCGCTTGAGCATCGTCGGGGTCGACATTGCTGATGAACTGGGCATCGATCAGTTCAATTTCCTTGCTTGCACACCAACCCTTGAGGGCAAGATAGAGGGCACGGGGACCCAAGTCGCTGCCTCCGATGCCGATCTGAACCACGGTTGAGAACTTTTTGCCGGTCGACCCGAGGATGGCTCCACTGCGCACTTGGGATGAGAAGCGCTCAATTTTCTGCAGCTGTGCCTGATAGAAAGCGCCCTTGTCCTCTCCGTCTGCACTCACAGGCTTACCGACCTGGCCGCGGCTGAGATGATGGAGCACCAACCGCTTTTCCCCTGTGTTCATGACCTGCCCATCAACTACGGCTTGGTATTTTTCTGTCAGGGACAGCTCTTCGCTGAGCTGTTGCAGTACATTCAGATGCTCTTCTGCTATAGGCATGGCACCATAATGGTAGGTAAGACCGCCACCAGCCTTTGCATGATAGGTTTTAATGCGAGCTGGATTGAGGACGTGTTTCAGATTGCTCGCAGGCATGGCCTGCAACTGTTTGAATGCACTGCTTGAATCGAGATTTTTATACGTCATATGGTCTTCTCCTGATGGTACACAAAAGCCCCCCCATTGTAAGCGGAGGGGCAGTGGTGTGCAAGGTGGTTTTACTCCTCGATGTCGGGGATGCGGGTCTTGAAACTCTCCTGCAGATCTTCCTTGGACATGCCCTCGCGAAGGATGACAAAAATGGTGTCGTCACCGGCGAGGGTTCCCAGGATTTCCGGTATGGCAAGCACGTCCAAGGCAATGCCGACAGAGTTTGCGTGTCCGGGCCTGGTCTTGATGACTCCGAAGTTGCCGGAAAATTCGATGGAAAGGATGCCTCTGCGTACATCCTGGATATAACTTTTCTCAGACTCACTGATCAAGTCGTTTTCTGGAAGGCTGTAATAGTATCCGGACCAACCGTCGCTGATTTTGCCGACCTTGAGCATTTTCAAGTCTCGAGAGAGTGTTGCTTGGGTAACGGAGTACCCCTCGGTCTTGAGCATCTCCAGCAGCGTATCCTGGTTGTCGATGCGGTTATTCTTGATCAATTCCTTGACGACCGCCAACCGGTTATGTCGTTCCCTCATGGTTTGGATTCTCCTGGAATGGAATATTTATGCGATTTACACGAATAAAGATACAGTACTATTGCCTGTATTGCAAGCTTCAGGCGTATCTTTTTGCCGAACTCTTGACCGAGAGCCCCCCTTATAGCATGCTACAAATTAGTATCCCAAACATGGAGGTTGGTATGACAATTGTGTATATTCTCATTGGTGTCGTAGTCCTGATAGGTCTGTATGTGGTCAGCGTGTACAACAAGTATGTGCGCCTGAGAAACCAGGGTGAAGAAGCTGAATCGGCAATCGATGCCCACCTCAAGCAGCGCTATGATTTGGTTCCCAACCTTGTGGAAACCGTCAAAGGGTATGCAAAGCATGAGGAAAAGACCCTCACTGCCGTAATCGAAGCCCGCAACAAGGCGATCAGCGCCACCTCGACCGAGGAAAAGGATGCTGCAAGCACAGCCTTCGGTTCAACCCTCAAGTCATTGTTTGCCCTCAGCGAAGCGTATCCGGATTTGAAAGCCAACCAAGGTTTTCTGGACCTGCAGGCCCAGCTGCAAAAAATCGAGGAACAACTTTTGGGAGCCCGCAAGTACTACAATGCCATCATCAAGCATCTCAATACGATTATTGAGGTATTCCCTTCTTCTTTGGTTGCCTCCATTTTCCACTTTGTCAAGAAACCCTATTTGACCATCGAGGAAGAGGCAAAGGCCCGTGTAGAGGTTAAATTTTAATGAAACGGACACTGCTCTTGGTTCTTATGATCCTGTGCAGCCTCACCCTGCTCTTTGCCCAAGACTATGTATTTGACCGCTTCCATCTTGAGATGGAAGCCGGTTTGGATAATAGTTACGCGGTGAAAGAGCAGATTGTGGCCAACTTTTCCACTGCTCGCCATGGAATCTATCGTGAGATTCCCATCCGCTTCGGCAAGGTGCGCGTCAAGCTGAAAAATCTGCAGTCCAACGAACCCATCCAGGAAGACTCTGTCTCCTCTGACTGGGTGACCTTCCGTCTGGGCTCGGAGAATCGGACGGTAACAGGTTTGTATGAATACTTGATCAGCTATACCTACGTAATCGGGGATGACCGCAACCAGGAGTATGATGAGTTTTACTACAACCTGTTGGGTCCGGGTTGGCAGGCTCCCATATCGGAGATGAGTTTTCGCATCACCTTCCCCAAGCCCGTCGATCCTTCCATGGTGTTCCTTACCGGGGGTTCGTATGGCTCAACTGCACAGCGGGGAATCTTTACTCTGAGTTCCGACCGTCGGACCATCGAGGGAAAAGCAAGCAACCTGCTGCCCGGAGAGGCCCTTACGCTTCGGGTGCAGATGGAAGAGGGCTATTTTTCTGCAGTGAAGCCCTTTGTTGATTATACTATTCCAGCCTCCATCGTTGCTTGGCTGGTCGCCATCTTGGCAGGCCTTCATGCCACGGTACTGTTCCGCCGCCATGGAAGGGAGGAACTGTTCGTACCGGTTGTGCGTTTCGATCCTCCCGAAGGACTGAGTCCGATGGAAGTCGGATACTTGGCCGATGGGGTTGTGGATAACAAGGATGTAACCAGTATGCTCTTTGCTTGGGCGGACCAAGGGTGTCTGACCATCGAGGAGCAGGGAAAGAAGGAGTTCCTTTTTACCAAGCTCAAGGAAATTCCGACATCCAAGACCCATGAGAAAAAACTCTTTACCGCTTTCTTCGCCTGCGGAGACGGGACTTCTGTGACTTTGAAACAACTTGAGAGCGGCAAGTTTGCTGAGGCCTTGATGAAGGCCAAAATCGATGTTCATGCCTACTTCAAGGGTGAGCGTAGGCTCAACGACAGTACTGCCGAGAAGAAACGGGTTCTTGCCTTGCTGTATGCGGCTTTGGTGGTGGTCCTCAATGCCATCGCTTCCACCATTACCTATCTCTCGGCTGAGACGGTGCCTTTCTTGGTCATTGGATTCTTCAGCATGGGTATCGGCCTTGTTACGGCAAGCAGGCTTTCAGCGACCTGGGTGATGAGCTCGTCGGTCAAGAAGACGGTTAAGTTCTTTGCTTTAGTGCTCTTTTGCATCGCAATGTTCGGCTTTGCATTCATGTTTGAATATGCAGTGTTGGACCACGGGCTTTTCTATTCGGTGCTCATGAGTCTTTCAATGGTGTTTTTCCCTGTCTACTTGGCTTTCCTGACGATAATGACTGCCAAGCGAAGCCCCTATGCCCAACAGAAGCTTGAGCAGATTGTGGGCTACAAGGAGTTCATCAGCAAGGTTGAGATGGACAAACTGAAAATGATGATCGATTCAGATCCCCAACTTTTCTACCATGTTCTTGGCTATGCCATCGTACTGGGCCTTGAGGATGTCTGGGCAAAGAAGTTTGCCAGGATTGCCATTGATGAGCCCTCATGGTATGTAGGCGGCCGGCCGATCAGGGATGCCCTGTTTTACAGCGCACTCTCGCATCGATTGCATGGTTCAGTCATGGAGAAGGCTGTGTATACACAGGCAAAGGGTGGCGCTCGCTCACCGATTCATTCCTCCTTTGGCTCAAGCGGTTTCAGCGGCGGCGGCTTCGGTGGTGGAGGCGGTGGCGCATGGTAGAGCCCAAAAGCATCCCCAAGGGAATATATCGGCATTTTAAGGGAGGCCTGTATGAGGTGGTGGACACCGTCATAGACAGTGAAACGCTCCAGACGATGGTATTGTATCGTCCTATGGGTACTCCCTATTGGTGGGTTAGACCCTATGAGATGTTCTGCGAGAATGTACAACGAGACGGGGTGGTGATGCAGCGCTTCTCGCTTGAGGAAGCACGATAAGCACAAAAAACGGAGCCGAAAGGCTCCGTTCCCGTTACTGAATCATACATTGGCTACTTAGTTGCGATAACTTCCATGCGTCGGCCGGGGCTTGGCAATTGCTTCGTTGACACGAAGATTGCGACCTCCAATTTCCTTGCCATCAAGCTGGGAAATTGCGGCGTCGGCTGCAGCATCCTCCTGCATTTCCACGAATCCGAACCCTTTGGGTCGGCGGGTTTCGCGGTCAATGATGATATTGGCACTGACAACGGTGCCGTACTGTGCGAACAGGTCCCGAAGTTCTTCTTCGGAAGTGTTGTAACTCAGGTTTCCAACATAGATTTTCTTTGCCATTCAAAGCATCCTTCGCAGGCTCACTACGCCTGCACTGCAATATTGCTTCATGTGGCGCAGTCTTGAACTCTTACCTGTCTGCGGGAGCGATTCAGTAACGCACGCGTGCGAACATTTAGGAATTACGTACCAGCTGCAACACAAAAACGAAAGCAATGAAACGGTAGCATGAGCCCAAGGGACTGTCAATTCTTTGCCTATCCATTTTTGCTGTTTTGTCCACATGACTGCTGAACCCTTGCTCTCTTGAAATTCTTATTCATTCTCTGCATCATGACGCGTATGAATAGTAATATCATCGGATTGCTCATATCGTTCCCGTTTCTGGCTGTCGTGATTGCCATTGGAATTTTCTTGAAACGTCAGTATTCAATTTCCAGCGAAACGATGCGGAAGTTCGTCCACATAGGAGTCTCCAACTGGTGGTTTATTGAAGCAAATTTCTTTACTACCTTGTCCTTTGCCTTGGTCGGACCAATTTTCTTCATCGTCACCAATAGTCTTTTCACCTTCCTCGGCTGGGGTAAGGCCTTGGGCATGGATGACCGCAAGCGCAACTACGGATTGATTTATTTCCCTATCACCTTGTTGCTCTTGGTAGTGCTGGAATATCAAGGTGCGGTTTCCTCCCTAGCCTGCAGCATTGCGGTGATGATTATGGGATACGGCGATGGTCTTGCCGCCCTCATCGGTGCGAAGTGGGGCCAAAAGCGTTTGCCACTCAGCTTTGCCAAGAAGACGTATCTGGGGACGCTGGTGATGGCCTGTGTCAGTTTTATAATCACGTTCATCGGTCTTGCGGGGTACAGTACCTTGGGTATGGGCTCTGTTGTTGCAATCTCTTTTTTGATCGCTATCGTAAGTGCCGTGGTGGAAGCCATTACCCCGCTTGCGTTGGACAATATCACCGTTCCCTTGATTGCAGCACTCCTAGTTGAGGTGTTTCTATGATTGAGTACGCGAACCTTGTGCCTGCAACCGGCTCTCTTGCCTCATACTTCAATGCCTTCTTTTTCTCCTTTCCCTCTGCGTTCTGGGCGCTATTTCTGATTATGCTTGCTGTAGCGGTAAGTGCGTATGTAACCCGTCAACTCACCTTCGGTGGATCAGTTGCGGCGTTTCTGGTCGGCTTTGGGCCCACCTGGGTATTGGGATTCGGTGCATTGGCTACGCTGCTTTTGTTTTTCATCGCAGCAGGGGTGTTGGGAAAAATCGCAAAGAAGGTGATTGCCTTTGATGTGATGAAAATACAGGAAAAGGGAGGCCGTCGTGATGCAGTCCAGGTCTACGCAAACGGTCTGATGGCCTTGGTTGCCGCTCTTTTGTATGCCTTCAATCCCAGCATTACTTTTTTGGTGATGTTCGGCTCGGCTGTGGGGGAAGCTGCAAGCGATACGTTTGCAAGTGAAGTGGGTATTCTCTCAAGAACCAAACCGGTTTCCATTATCACCGGTCGTCCCATGACCCCGGGCTTGAGTGGGGCTGTCAGCCCTTTGGGTCTTGCAAGCGGAATTTTGGGCGCTGTTTTGATTGCCTTGTGCATGTGGGGTTGCTTTCTCCCTTTGACCGCAAAGAGTGCCCTTATTGCTTCTGTCATTGCCCTGAGCTCCTTTTTTGGCTGTCTGTTGGATAGTATTTTGGGAGCGACCGTGCAAGCCCACTACTACGATGAAGTTGAGGACCGTATTACCGAACGGTCGGTCATCGATGGAAGAAGCCTGCCGCTGGAACGTGGACTAAGTTGGGTGGATAATGATATCGTGAATCTGGTTAGCAATGTTGCTTCCGCTGTTTTGGGCATGTCTTTAGCCCTAATATTCACGTAATCTGTATTTTCCACTTGCTTCTCAGCATTTTTATTTGTATGTTACATGACGGTAGAGCCGTTTGGATCTACCACACGTAATCGCACCACATATTCTTTAAGTGAGGATATATAGTATGGCAAAACAATTGCAGTTTAACGAAGAGGCACGCAAGTCATTGGTGGCCGGTGTCGAAAAGATCTCTCGCGCTGTCATGGCAACCCTTGGTCCAAAAGGCCGTTTGGTCGTTCTGGACAAGAAATTCGGTTCGCCGACCGTAACCAAGGACGGTGTGTCAGTTGCTCGTGAGATCGAGCTCGAGAACCCGTTTGAAAACTTGGGAGCCCAGCTTCTGAAAGAAGTGGCAACCAAGACCAACGATGTTGCAGGCGATGGAACCACCACCGCTACCGTACTTGCTTGGTCCATCACCAAGGAAGGTATGAAGAGTGTAGCAGCCGGAGTGAATCCAATGGGTATCCGCCGTGGTATCGACAAGGCAGTCGCTGACGCCGTTGTCGAGATCAAGAAGCAGGCGAAGATGATCAAGGACAAGGAAGAGATTGCACAGGTAGCTTCCATCAGTGCCAACAACGACCGCACCATCGGCGATGAGATCGCCAATGCAATGGAAAAGGTCGGCCTGGACGGCGTCATCACCGTTGAGGAGTCCAAGACCATCGAGACCACCACTGACTTTGTCGAAGGCATGCAGTTTGACCGCGGCTACCTGTCCGCATACTTCTGCAATAACCGCGACACCATGACCGCAGTTCTGGACGACCCGTTCATCCTGATCTATGACAAGAAGATTTCCAACATGAAGGAACTGCTTCCAATCCTGGAGAAGATTGCACAGTCCAGCAAGCCCCTGCTCATCATTGCAGAGGATGTCGACGGTGAAGCTCTTGCCACGCTGGTAGTGAACAGTGTACGCGGAATTCTCAATGTTGTTGCTGTGAAGGCACCCGGCTTCGGCGACCGTCGCAAGGCCATGCTTGAGGATATCGCCATCCTTACCGGAGGCGAGGTCATCAGCGAGGAACTCGGTCTGAAGCTCGAGAACGCCGACCTTTCCCAGCTTGGTAGAGCCAAGAGCGTGAAGGTGGAGAAAGAGAATACCACCATCATCAATGGAAACGGCAAGCAGAGTGAAATCAAGGATCGTATCGCCCAGATCAAGGTCCAAATTGGTGATACCACCAGTGACTATGACCGTGAGAAGCTCCAGGAGAGACTGGCCAAGCTTGCAGGCGGTGTTGCAGTGTTGAACGTCGGCGCTGCTACCGAAGTTGAGCTTAAGGAGAAGAAGCATCGTGTTGAGGATGCTCTTTCCGCCACTCGTGCAGCCATCGAGGAGGGTGTAATCCCCGGCGGTGGTGTTGCCTTGGTGCAGGCTGCCATGAATCTTGAGAAGACTGATCTCTCCAAGTTCACCGAGGATGAGAAGGTCGGATACAAGATTGTCAGGCGTGCCCTTGAGGAGCCGATTCGTCAGATTGCAGAGAATGCAGGCCTCGACGGTTCCTTGATTGCCGACAAGTGCAAGCATGAGAAGCCGGGTATCGGTTTCGATGCCGAGAACATGAAGTGGGTCAATATGTTCGAAAGTGGAATCATCGACCCGGTGAAAGTCACCCGCAGTGCTCTGCAGAATGCAGCCTCCATTGCTTCGTTGATTCTCACCACCGAGTGTGCTATCACCGATATTCCTGCCCCCCAGGCTCCGGCAATGAATCCGGGTGCTGAGGGAATGGGCGGAATGATGTAATTAGTCGCTTTCAGCTATGGGCCGCAACTACTGCGGCCCTTTTTTGCTATAATGGTAAAACTTGACTACCATGTAGTGAACGTGCTACTTTTATCGATACTTGGAAAATTGGATGCGAAGAACTCTTCCACCTCTTTTCTGCATCCGATTTCTTGCAAAGTGAGGATTACCCATGCTTTCATTTCTTAGTGCTATGGCCGCCCCAGAGGCGAGTGGTGCCGCGGGCACAACTGGTTCAATGATGACAACCTTTGTCACCTTTGGTCTCATCATTGTCATTTTTTACTTTTTGATCATCCGTCCGCAAAAGAAGCGGGACAAAGAGACCAAAGAGATGCTTGCCGCCATTAAGAAGGGAGACAAGGTTGTTTCCATCGGTGGCATCCACGGTACCGTAGTTGCAGTAAAAGAGACTACCGTTGTGGTCAAGGTCGATGATAACACCCGCCTTGAGTTCTCCAGAAGTGCAATCAGCAGCATTGTAAACCGCAAAGCTGAGAATGCTGAGCCTTCAAGCAAGAAAAAAGCCAAGAAAGAGCGGGTGAGTGCTCCCCAGACTGTGGAAGCCACCGTCGAACAGGCTGAAGTCGAAGCTGATGCTGAGAAAAAAGACAACAACTAAATTCTATTGAAGACAATCTGGAGAGTATCATGAAAAAACGGAGTCGTCTGGTGATCGTTCTGGCTGTCATCTTGTTGTGTGGATATTTCCTGTATCCTACCATCAAGTGGTATGGTTTCGTACCACAGGACACCAAGGAACTGGCAACAGGCTCAAATGTACAGATTAAGGAGTATGCCCGCGGGCAGGCTTCACGGGATCTTCGTTCCTTGAAGGATTTGGTAGCGCAGGATTCCAAGGCTGCTCTTCCTGCCCAGTATTCCTATCTCAAGGATAGTGCCAAGGCCAATTATAAGGCCATGAAGCGTTCAGTTCCCAAGACTTGGACGTTGGAAGCTCTCTTTGGTGGGTTCTACAACGAACAGAATCTGTTCGACACCATCGAGTCTTACTACCGCACCTCCCTGCTTGAGCTGAAGACCCTTGGAAACAAGGCCCTGCAGCTTGGTTTGGACCTACGTGGTGGTATGAGCATTCTGCTTGAGGCAGACACGGTAAGCTATGAGGCTAAGAAAGGCAGCAGTGCTTCTTCAGCTGAGGTTGCCGAGGCCATCCGCCAAGATATCGAAATTCTTGAGAAGCGCATCGACCAGTTCGGTGTCAGCGAGCCGGTTATCAGACTGCAGGGCAGCGATCAGATTCTGATCGAAGTTCCTGGTGCTGCTGATCCGGAACGGGTGAACTCTTTCCTTCGTGGAAAAGGTTCCTTGGTCTTCAAGATGGTTGATACCGCTTTGACTGCCGAACTCGATGCTTACTATAAGGCTAATCCCTCTGAAGTATACACCGATACCGGTGCCCTGAAGCAGCCGAGCTTCCTGCCTGCCGGCAAGATTGCCGCCGGCTACTATGTAAGCGACTCCTACGGTATTGATGAACTGGAAAGCTATGTGGTCATCGAGGAAGAAGTCGGTTTGGATGGCATCCATCTTGAGAGTGCTACCACTGCAACCGATGGAATCACTGGTAGGCCGGTTGTCAACTTCCAGCTCGACAGCCTCGGTGGGGACATTTTCTACAAGCTTACGTCCACCCATGTGGGTGATACCATGGCTGTTGTCATGGATGGCAAAGTCAAGGCTATGGCTACCATCAATGAAGGAATCCGAAACAGCGTACAGATTTCCGGTTTCAATGCAGAAGAAGCCAGCGACTTGGCAATTGTACTGCGTACCGCAGCTCTTCCCATCGAATTGGTCGTTTCCAGCCAGCAGGCTGTCGGCGCAACCTTGGGTGAGGATGCTGTCAATGCCGGTGTTAAGGCCATTGCCATTGGTCTTGCCTTGGTTGTACTGCTGATGTTCGCCTACTATCATGTTTCAGGCTTGGTGGCCGACCTGGCTTTGCTGTTCAACCTGTTTATTATGATCAGCGTACTTTCTGCCTTCAATTTCACCTTGACGCTGACCAGCGTTGCCGGTTTGATTCTTACCTTGGGTATGGCTGTCGACACCAACGTCATCATCTTTGAGCGTATCAAGGAAGAACGGCGTTTGGGCAAGAGCGATATTGCAGCCATCAAGGCAGGTTTTGACAAAGCATTCTGGACGGTCATGGATGCCAACATTACTACGATTATTGCTGCCTTGGTCCTCTCACAGCTCGGAAGCAGTTCGGTGAAAGGCTTCGCCAATACCTTGGCCATTGGTATTGTCAGCTCGGTATTCACCGCCCTGTTTGTATCGCATCTCATCTTCGATGCGACCGTTGCTCACCACGAGGGCAAGAAACTGCACATCAGCTGGAGGAAAAACTAAATGCTTAAGAACGATATTCCTGTCATCAAACTTCGCTGGTATGCATGGGCTTTGGCTGTGGTCCTCCTGCTTGCCGGAGCCGTCACCTTGGGTGTGTTCGGAGGCTTCAACCTCGGGGTTGACTTCGAAAGCGGCTTGAGCCAGCGCATCCAGATCGCCCCCGTCGGTCTTGAAGTCACCTATAGTGGCAACAAGGACGCAGTACTTGCTATCTCCGGTTCAGCATTAAGTCTTGAGGTTCGAGGTGAGGAGGGTGTTTCTACAACCAGCTTCCGATCCCAGGCCTATCCGACTGCCAAAGATCTTGCCGGTGCCCTCAGTGCAGTACAGGACATCACTGCAACTGCAGTTGATGGATCTTTGAAGACTGCCGATTTGCTCTCGGGGTATGGTTTTCCGGCAACGCTGAGCAGCGTTCCCACCAAGCTCAACTTCACAGGAACTGGGAGCACTTCGATCGAGGATGTTAGATCCGCTCTTGCATCACTTGGAAACGTAAAAGTGCAAACGGTAGGTTCGGATGAGAATCAGACCTTCCAGGTTCGCGTGGGCATCAAGGACAATGCCACCCAGGCTTCCATGGAAGACGAGGTAAAGAAAGCCCTCGCATCCTTCTTTGGTGAAGGCAATACCGTGGTGCTGCAGAGTGACTACATTGGACCGAAGTTCAGTGCAACCCTGCTTTCCAGCTCGATTCTGGCAATTGTTGTCGCAATGGCTCTGATTCTGGTGTATGTCTGGATCAGGTTCCGCTTTGCCTATGCAGTCTCCTCTCTAATCGCCCTGTTGCATGACATCCTGATGATGCTCACCGCCATTTCAATTTTGCGTCTTGAGTTCTCAAGTACCACGATTGCAGCTCTTCTGACGATCATCGGATACTCACTGAACAACACCATCGTTATTTTCGACCGTGTTCGTGAGAATGTGATGCTCAACAAGAGTGCAGGCTTGGCGAAGCAGATTGACCTGAGCGTTAGCCAGTCGGTTAGCAGAACGGTCATGAGTGCTGTCACCACCTTGGTGGCCATTCTTCCGCTTGCAATCTTTGCATCCGGTGATATCCAGCTTTTTGCAATCAACATGATGTTCGGCTTGGTCTTTGGAACCTATTCCTCCAACTTCCTCGCTCCTTCCATGCTTTACTGGATCAGTAAGGCTCAGAAGAAGCAGAATACGGAAGCTACGGTCAAGAAAGCAGAATAACAACTATCTCCTAGGATACGATGCTGCCGTGGGGTTACCTTGCGGCAGCATTTTTGTCATACTAGGTACTATGAAAATTGTACTGTCACAAACCATGGGGTATTGCAAGGGTGTTTCCCGTGCACTCGATATGGCCCAGAAAGCCATTGAGGACGCTCGAGAGGCAGGCTTGCCAGTATACTCCTTGGGGAAATTGATTCATAACAAGCAAGTCTGCAACCAATTCGCCCAAGAAGGATTGGTTGAGATTAACGGCCCTGCCGGCCAGCAAAAAGGCGTGGTGGTGCTCAGGGCGCATGGCATCGGAGATGCCTTACGTTCTGAATTCCTGGATGCCGGATACCACGTGGTCGATGCCACGTGTCCGGTGGTCAAGCGAAATCTCCACCATATTGCACGATATGCCCCGAATCACAGCATCCTGATTGTAGGGCATGCCAAGCACCCTGAATCGACGGCCATGCAGGGCGTGTGTATCGATCAGAAGGTGATAGCCAGCAGGCTTATCACCGGTCTTCAAGATGTAGGCGAACCTGAAGAAGGGGTTTCCTATGCTGTATTTGTACAGACCACGTTCGACCAGAGCCTTTGGACGCAAATCAAGCAAGCACTTTCTGTTTGGCAGGATACTGGCACTACGGTCCTATTCGCCAACGAAATCTGCCCCAGCTCGGTGAACCGTAGGACTGCACTCATTGAACTGGCAAGTCAGTGTGATGGGGTTGTCGTAATCGGCGGAAAGGATAGCGCAAATACAAGAGCGCTGTACTCCTTGGTTCTGGAGATGGGAAAGAAAGCTTGGCACATCGAAGATGAAACAGAAATCACAAACGAAATGTACCAGTGTGCTATACTGGGTATCACAGCGGGTGCATCCACGCCGCATTCTCTGGTAGAGAGAATTGTAGGTGCACTGCAACAGGAGTAATGATGGCAACAGACAACCGTGGCATTCCTATCCCTACCATCAAGCGTTTTCCTTCCTACCTCCGCCTTTTGAAAGGCTATCGTGATGAGGGGATGGAAATGGTATCGGCTACCATGCTCGCCGACGAGCTTGGCCTTAAACCGATCCAAGTCCGCAAGGATATTTCCTGTACGGGAATAGAAGGCAAACCCAAGGTGGGGTTTACCGTTGTTAAGCTTATCGACGCAATCATCCACACCCTTGGTTGGGATAACGCCACCGATGCCGTTCTTATCGGGGCGGGCCATCTAGGTTCAGCCCTTGCCCGGTATGAGGGCTTTGAAACCTATGGTCTCAAAATTGTGGCTGCTTTCGACATCGACCAGCACAAGTGGGGTGCAAAGCTTGGGGAGGTTCCCGTCTATCCTCTTACCCAGCTGAAGCAGTACCTCGAAGAGAATCGTGTAAACATCGGCGTCATTGCCGTTCCTGCGGTGCAGGCCCAAGAAGTAGCTGAGAAGCTGGTGGAGTGTGGGATTCTTGCCATTTGGAACTTTGCACCCAAGGATTTGAAGCTTCCTATGCGGGTTGTTGTACAGCGTACCGATCTGGCAACAAGCTTTGCCGTGCTTTCTGCCAAGGTGAAGCGAAAAATGGTAAAGGAAGATTTGCTCGAAGAAGATGACGAGTGGTAAATCAACTGCATAAAGTATGGGGTATCATGACGATACCCCATAATAATGTGAAAATAATTATATTAAAATTATAATAACATAAATAATATACCAAATAAATACCTTATAGATAGAATAAAGTTCCATTTTCCTAAGAATCATTGACTTGGAAGGGTGTTCGCAGTACGATTGAGCCCAACAATAGGTTATGAGGTTGTAGCAATGGAAAAATTGGTTGTAGAACTGTGTTTGGGAAGTTCCTGCTTTGCGCGTGGCAATTCGCAAACCCTGCAAGCCTTGGAGGCATATCTCAAAGAGGAAGGTCTCGCTGATCGCGTTGCATTGGTTGGGCACTTATGCCTTGGCAATTGTGCAAAGGGACCGAACCTGAGAATTGGCAGCGAAACCTACAGCGGACTCGATACTGCAAGCGTGCTTGCCCTCATCAGGACGCAGTTGCTTGGCGGGGAGGAGAGAGCGTGATCCATCCCATCTATACCGAGCTTACTGAATGTCGGGACTGCTATAAATGCGTTCGCGGCTGCCCGGTAAAAGCCATACAAGTCAAGGATGGTTCTGCTGTGGTTGTGAAGGACCGCTGCATTTACTGCGGCCACTGTGTCGATATTTGTCCTTCTCATGCAAAGAAAATCCGCAACGACCTAGCCCGCGTCAGACAGTTTCTCATCAGTGGGAGGAAGATATATTGCAGTCTTGCCCCCTCTGCCGCCAGTGAATTCCCCGAGGGTGTCGATGCCTTGGTTCTCGCCTTGGAGCGTCTTGGGTTTACCGCTGTCAGCGAGACGGCTCTGGGAGCGGCTTTGGTCAATGAGTCGATAGAAGAATATGCCAAGGAGCATGACGGCACGTGTTCCTGGATTTCCACTGCCTGTCCTACCGTTGTCCAGAATATAAAGAAATATCATCCCTCCCTGGTCCCTGCCTTGAGCAAGGTTCCCTCCCCGCTCCAATGCCATAGCGCATACCTCAGAAAGCTCTATGGCCAGGATATCGGAGTGGTATTCGTCGGTCCTTGCATTGCAAAGAAAGTAGAGGCTGATGAAACACCCGGATACCCTGATTTCGCACTGACCTTCGAGGAGCTGCGTACTTGGTTGAAGCTTGAGAGCCTTGATCTGAGTCTGCTTGCAGAGCAGATTGAGGCTGATCCTTCCTTGGTTCCCCCGTTTGTACCGTGCAAGGCCGGTAAATCCACCCTCTATCCGATTGAAGGTGGCATGATAGCCTCCCTTAGCTGGGGAAGCGATCCTTTCCAGACCAAGGCTGTCGCCATCAGCGGTTCCACCCAGGTGGTGGGCACCCTCGAAGGGATGGAAAAGGGCCAGCGCAATTCGGATTTCTTGGAATTGCTCTTTTGTGAGGGAGGCTGCATCAACGGGCCAGGTTGTGAGAAAGGCCGTTCTTCGGCAGCGAAGAAGGGCTGTTCCTCCCGATATACCCGCAGCCGTATCACCGATGATGCTCCTGTATTTGCCGGAGACCGGGCGTTTGTTTCCACCCTGCTCGAACAGGGCTATGCCTTGATTGAGAAACCTGGAAGCGTTGCGATGAACCCACCGGTTTCCAGCTTTGTTTCGGTACATAGTGAGGCTCAAATCGAACGGGCATTGAAGAGTCTGGGCAAACGCGATAAGGCTGAGGAGCTGAACTGCGGAGGTTGTGGTTACAACAGCTGCCGTGAGATGGCCATCGCCTACCTCGATGGAATGGCCGAGCCGGAAATGTGTGTCACTAAAATGCGCAAGGAAGCGCAGAGCAAAATCGATGTGTTGCTCAGAACCATCCCGATCGGGGTGGTCATCGTTGATGATCAGCTTCGAATCGTCGATTGCAACAATAGTTTCCTCAAGCTTTTTGGCGACATCGACTTCTCCATCGAAGGAGACCTGCTTACTCTGGTGGGCGGGCTTCCTCTGGAGCGCTTTGTTCCCTTCCATGAGAAGTTCAAGGACCAATTTGCCAATCCTCGCGCCCAGCAGTATCGCTTGCATTATCAGGACAAGTTTCTGAAGGTGACCTTCTTCTCCGTGGAGAAGCAGCACTTGGTAGGAGCGTTGTTTGAGGATATCACCACCCCTACTGTTCGCAGGGAGACGGTGATCAAGAAAGCCGAGGATGTCATCCAGAAGAGTTTGGAAACCGTACAGCAGATCGCCAGCCTGCTCGGCGAGAATGCCGCCGAGACAGAAATAATGCTCAATAGTCTCATTGACGCCTTCAAGGTTCCCGGCAATGGCCAGAGCGATGGTTTTACCAAGGAAGAGCCATGAACGACCTCTTCATCGATGTAGACTATGCTCAAATTTACAAGGATGGGCAAAAGATTGGGGGGGATGTGTTTCTGCTCTCCCGCAATCCTGAGAACAACCAAATTGTGTGTACGCTCAGTGATGGGTTGGGAAGCGGGGTCAAAGCCAATGTATTGGCCAGCCTGACCGCCCGCATGGCTCACAAATTGAGTTTCAGCCCGATGGATCTCACTCATTCTGCACGCATCATCATGAATACGCTGCCGGTATGCAAAGAACGGAAGATCAGTTACGCAACCTTCACCATTGCAGACCTCAGGATGGTTGGCAATGACCAAGTTGCCATGAACCTGGTGGAGTACGACAACCCAAGCGCCTTGGTGTTCCAAGGTGAAAGGAGCGTACAGTGGGATGTCGAGCACATCGACCTTCAGCGTGACGGAGCCTTTAAGAAAGAGGTGCTGGGGCATTCTGTGCTCAACCTGCCCATCGGCAGCCGATTGGTGATTTTCAGTGACGGAGTCACCCAAGCCGGTATGGGAAAGTCCCTTCCGTTGGGTTGGCGCCTGGATGGAGTTCGCGAATTCACCCATGCACAGATTGAGGCGAATCCCGATATCTCCAGCCATGAATTGGCTCAGGCCATTGTTTGTCGGGCACACAGCCTGGACCGCCTCAGTGCGAAGGACGACATTACCTGCATGGTAGTCTATGTACGCAGACCCAGACGGACGTTGGTGGTGACCGGTCCTCCGTTCACCAAGGAACATGATGAGCAGCTGGTCCAGAAAATTAGGGACTTCGAAGGCAAAAAGATCGTCAGCGGCGGGACGACGGCCCAGATTGTGAGCCGCCTCCTGCAAAAGCCCTTGAAGGTGGACATGAGCTGTTGGTCGCCTCAGGTACCGCCTTGCTCGATGATGGAGGGTATCGACCTCGTTACCGAGGGCATGCTCACCCTAAGCAAGGTGGCCACTGCCTTGGAACAGAAGAAACCGGTCCGTTCGATGGCCAATGACGCAGTGAAAAAATTTGTCCAGGTCATGCAGGATAGCGATCAGGTTCACTTTATTGTAGGAACGAAGATCAATGAGGCCCATCAGGATCCAAGCATCCCGGTGGAAATAGGTATCAGAAGAAACCTGATAGGCAGACTTCGCAAGGCATTGGAAGACGTCTATCTGAAAGAGACCTCACAAGAATATATCTGAGAGAGGAGATGAATATGGGAAAGAAAGAGAAAGTACATGTACAGATTTGTGTAGGAACCGCCTGTTTTGTGCAGGGAGGTGCTGACTTGCTCTTATATAATGATTTCTTGGACCCTGCGGTACTCTGCAGTTGCGAGATTGAGGGCGTGAGCTGCCTTGGCGGTTGCAAGGATGCCCAGTCCAAGGACCGTCCTCCCTATGTTCGGATCGGTGAGAAAGTCTATGGCAGTGTGAACCAGGAGAAGCTGTGCAAACTGCTTGCGGAGGCGACACGTGCTTGAACTCAACAACCAATATACGCTGATGAAGCGTCAGGTTCATGCAGAGGTTCTTAAGGAGTTCTTTGCAGGGACACTGAAAGAAAATGTCGACAAACTTCCCATCAGGATCATTCCCAAACAGAGGGTTCCCAACCGATGCTGCATCTACAAGGAGCGGGCAATGGTCCGCTACCGGATCATGGCGTTGCTGGGTATCAACATCGAGACCGAGGACGACGAGCTGAAAAATCTCTCGGAGTATGTGCAGGAAGTGATGGAGGCGGACAAGCCTGCCGCTCCGATTCTGACTACCATCAGCACAGCCTGCTCTTCCTGTCCGCCGGACCGCTATTTGATCAGCGATGCCTGCAGGGGTTGCTTTGCAAGACCCTGTCTGGCTAACTGTCCGAAGGATTGCATTACCTTCAGCGGAGGGCAAGCCCATATCGATGAGAGTCGATGCATCCGTTGCGGCAAGTGCAAGGAGGTCTGCCCCTTTCACGCTGTGGTGCATATTCCTGTCCCCTGCGAAGAAGCTTGCCCGGTCAATGCGGTGAAGAAGAACGCAGAGGGCTATGTGGAGATTGATTACAAACTGTGTATCAGCTGCGGTCGATGTGCGATGAGCTGCCCGTTCGGAGCCATTGTCGAGCGCTCCTCTTTGATTCCTGTGGTCAAGATGCTTGAGAGATCTGAGCATGTCACCGCCCTGATCGCCCCTGCAATTGAAGGCCAATTTCCCGGTACCCTGGCTCAAATCAAGGCAGCGTTGCTCAGCGCCGGCTTCTCTTCTGTAATGGAAGTCAGCGAGGGAGCCGAGACGACGAGTTTGCATGAGGCGGCTGAACTGGCTCAGCGCAAAGGAAAGGGTGAAGGGTTTATGACGACCAGCTGCTGTCCTGCCTACATGGAGTTGGTGGACAAGCATCTGCCGTTCCTCAAGGAACGACGATCATGTGCTCTCTCTCCCATGGGCTATGCAGCGTTGAAGGCAAAGGAGGCAAATCCCCAAACAAGGAATGTCTTCATCGGTCCCTGCCTGGCCAAGAAAGTGGAAGCCGTAAGGCTGGATACCATAGATGGGGTAATTACCTTCAGTGAGCTTGCATCCCTGTTCATTGCCAAGAATATCGATGTAAGGGAGATGGAAGGAGCAGACCTCGGGGATACCGCTTCTTTTGAGGACTGCAGGCAGTTTGCTCTTTCCGGCGGGGTTGCTTCGTGTGTGCTCAGCCGCTTTGAGTCGAATCACGAGGTGCAGGTGCTTCCTATCAATGGTGTTGACAAGAAAATGTTCAGGACGATGAAAATATGGGAGAAACGCCCGGCCGAAGCCGACTTGGTCGAGGTTATGTGCTGCGAAGGCGGTTGCATCAACGGCCCGGGTGTGGTAGTAAAACCCTCGGTGGCTATGAAGCTCCGTGGTGGGAATAAAGCTGCCACCCCGGTGAAAGCCATGCGGTCCATTTTGTAGAATAAGGAGCGTATCGTATGATGTTGCATAGCGATGATGCACTGCTTGACCAGCTTGCAGCCCTGATCGCCGATGGGGACGGTACAGAGCTTAGACGATATTGTCATCTGTCCAATGCTTCGGCTCTGCTTGCCCAAAGGCTGAGTGACATCAACTGGGTTGGGTTTTACTTGACTGATGCTTCAGGACAGGCTCTGGTGCTCGGTCCATTCCAAGGCAAGGTGGCTTGTACCGACATCCCCTTTTCCAAAGGGGTGTGCGGGTTGTGTGCACGTACCGCACAGAGCGTGCGCGTCGATGACGTGCATGCTTTTGCCGGGCATATTGCCTGTGATGGTGCAAGCAACAGTGAACTAGTCGTCCCCCTTATCGACACTCAAGGAAAGGTGGTGGGAGTGTTGGATGTCGACAGTCCCTTTCTCTCTCGTTTTACCATAGAGGATCAGAATCTTCTTGAGAAAGCAGCTCTGATCATCTCGCGGTTGTTTGACTCTTGACTATTTTTTGCATTGTAAGCATTCTATCAAGTAAGGCAATGAGAAAGACGAGTAGTCGATAGCGGAGCCACAGAGAGGATTCCCTTGGTTGAGAGGAATCCGGCAAGCGCCCGATGAACACCCCTTTTGAGCCGCATACCGAACGGGAAACTTAGTAGATTATGCCGTACACCTGGCGATACAGGTAAATTGAGCGTCCTTTTCGGTGGTGAAGAATCGGAAAGGGAAGCAAGGTGGAACCGCGGAACATGAGAGCCCTCATGTCTTCGTCCTTGCCGGATGCGGATGATGCCGTACCGGAGAGGGAAGGCATGAAGGCTTTTTTTGTTGGTATATACGAGGAGTTGGTATGGCAAAGGAAGATGCAGGAGAGAAACTCTCCAGAATTAGGCACTCGATGGCGCATGTCATGGCGGAAGCTGTGTTGCAAATGTTTCCTTCAGCACAGATAACGATTGGTCCTGCGATTGACAATGGCTTCTATTATGATTTCGATCTGCCCAGGCAGTTGGTGAACGATGATCTTGAAGAAATAGCTGCTCGCATGAAGGCTATCATCGCCGAAGGAAAGCCGTTTGTTCGTACGGTGGTAAGCCGGGCCGAGGCTCGGAAGCAGTTTGCAGACCAAACCTATAAACTCGAATTGCTTGACGCGATTGCTGAGGGTGAGGAAGTCTCTTTGTACAGCCAGGGCGGTTTTACCGATCTCTGCCGAGGTCCCCATGTGGAGTCGACCAAGGAGCTTAAGGCTGACGCTTTCAAGCTGATGAGTATTGCAGGTGCCTACTGGCGCGGCAAGGAAACCAATCCGATGCTTACCCGCATCTATGGAACTGCATGGGCTAATGCCAAGGACCTGAGGTTGTACCTGCAGCACCTGGAGGATGTGGAGAAGCGAGACCACCGCAAGCTTGGCAAGGAGCTTGATCTGTTCAGCCTGCATGAGGAGGCCGGTCCCGGTCTTGTCTACTGGCATCCGATGGGAGCCCGTATCCGTCAGTCAATCGAGAATTTTTGGCGAAGTGAGCACTATGCCAACGGATACGAGATGGTGTACACCCCTCATATCGGGCGTTCATGGTTATGGGAGACCAGCGGCCACTTGGATTTCTACAAGGATGGTATGTACCCTCCGATGGAGATGGACAAGAGCGATTACTATGTGAAGCCGATGAACTGCCCGTTCCATATTATGATCTACAAGAACAGCAAGCATTCCTATAGGGACCTGCCGTGTCGTTGGGCTGAGCTCGGCACAGTGTATCGATATGAGAAGGCTGGAGCCATGCACGGTCTGATGCGGGTTCGTGGATTCACTCAGGATGATGCTCACCTCTTTGTCACCCCCGATCAGATGAATGATGAGATTCTTGAAGTGTTGCGGTTCTCACTGCACATGCTTCATTCATTCGGTTTCACCGAGATTAACGCCTACCTTTCCACCAAACCGGAAAAGTCCGTCGGCGATCCGGCTCGTTGGGCTGCTGCGACTGAAGCCTTGAGACAAGCCATTGTCGCTGAGGGGTTGTCTTACGAAATCGATGAGGGCGGCGGAGCTTTCTATGGACCGAAAATCGACCTTAAGATCAAGGACGCAATCGGTCGTGAATGGCAGCTCTCCACCGTACAGTTTGACTTCAATGAGCCCGAGCGCTTCGATATGACCTTCGTGGACAAGGATGGTGTCGAAAAGCGCCCGTACATGATTCACCGTGCTCTTCTTGGTTCCATTGAACGGTTCTTCGGGGTGCTGATCGAGCACTATGCCGGAGCTTTCCCGCCGTGGTTGTCCCCCGAGCAGATCAAGCTCATCCCGGTCGGGGAGAATTTCTTCGACTATGCGAAGGACTTGGAAAAACGACTGCGCAAGGAAGGTTTCCGAGTTTCTGCCGACCTTGGCGATGACCGCATGAACGCCAAGATCCGCAATGCCCAGCAGCTGAAAATTCCCTACATGGTGATTATCGGTGAACGGGAGGCTCAGAACGACCAAGTATCGGTAAGACTGAGAACAGGCAAGCAGGAGAACGGTCTTTCCACCCAGGCCTTCATCGAGATGGTGAAGCAGAAGGTGGAGAGCAAGGAACAGCTGTAAATGTAAAGAGAGCCGGAGTAATCCGGCTCTCAATCTCTAGGAGGACATATGAAACAACAACAAGCCTTTGCACGACTACAGGCGCTGGACCGTCATTTGGTGATGCTTGAACATATTGGTGCAGCCTTGCAATGGGACCAGGAGACTGTTCTCAGCGCCAGGGCGGTAGAAGAACGCTCGGTTCAGCTCGGATGGCTCGCCCAGCAGTCCCATGCTGTTGCAAGCGGGGAAGAGATGGGTCAGTTGCTCTCTGCTCTGGATGAAAAATCGGCGGAATCGGACTTTGAGAAGGCTCTGATCAGGGTTCGCAGGAAAGAGTATGAAAGAAAACGTCGCATGCCTTCAGATTTGGTGCGTGCAATTACCGAACAGTCGTCCAAAGCCCATCAGAGCTGGGTTGAAGCCCGCAAAGCCAGTGATTTCAAACTCTTTTCCAAGGACTTTGCCACCATGGTGGATTTGGTGAGGGAGAAGGCCTCCTGCCTGGCCGATGAGGGAGATTCGCTGTACGATGCTCTTCTCTGTGAGTTCGAGGAGGGGATGACCACTGCTGAGGTATCCTCCCTGTTTGATTCCATCAAGAAGCCGCTCTCGGATATGGTGCAGACGTATGCAGCGAAAGAAGTGGATGCTTCCTTTCTGTATCAAAGCTATGCGATTGAAGGCCAACAGGCGTTTGCAAATCAGGTTCTTGCTGATATGGGTTTTGATTTTACCCGAGGTTGTGCAGCTGTTTCGGTACATCCGTTCACCACTACCATAGCAGCAGATGATATCCGAATCACTACACGCTATACCGATCCGAGTGTCATGGACAGCTTTGCTTCCTCCGTGCATGAGGGGGGGCATGCTTTGTATGAGATGGGTGCCTCAAGCGGAAAACTCAAAGGTACAAGTCTTTCTGGTGGAGCGTCCCATGGGATGCATGAATCACAGAGCCGACTCTGGGAGAACATGATTTCCAAGAGCCCTGAGTTTTGGCAGCGGTATTACCCCCGATTCCAGGAAATTTTCCCTTCTCAGACTGCCGATGTAAGCCTTGAAAGGTTTGTTAAGGCTGTCAACAAGGTGGGAAAGACCTGTATACGGGTGAATGCTGATGAAATGAGTTATAGTTTGCATATCTTCCTTCGCTTCGGCTTGGAGCAGGATATTCTAGCCCGACGGATTGCCATAGATGATATTCCCCAGGCGTGGGACGAACAGTTTGCCATCCTATTTGGTTTCAAGCCTCCGACGGTAGCGCAAGGGGTTTTGCAGGATGTGCATTGGAGCAGTGGTGATTTTGGCTACTTTCCTACGTATGCGTTGGGGAATCTTTACGGGGCACAGATTTGGGATCATATGCAGGGCTCACTTGGGTTGCAACCTAATGATGTGGAAGGCATAAGCTCATACCTGAAGTCGTCCATTTATGAAAAGGGTGCCTTGCAAACGGGGCGGCTGACAGCACAAAGCGTAACCGGAAAAGCTCTTGACGCAACAGTCTACACAAGCTACCTTGAAAACAAATTCAGCCGGTTGTTCGGCTAACCAGAGGTCTTCATGAATATTCCGAATAAGCTTACGGTATCACGGCTGATTATGGCTCCCCTGTTTTTCATTGCATTTCATTTGGGCAGTTGGTTTGGGTCAGACTTTCAAAGCCTTTCTTCCATTCTTACCCTCATTCTGTGGGCTCTGACCGAGCTGACCGATCTCTTGGACGGCCAAATTGCCCGACGCAGGAATCTGGTGACTGACTTGGGCAAAGTGATGGATCCGTTTGCCGATACGTTCTCCCGTTTGACGTACTTTGTATGCTTGTCCGGTGCCGGTGTCATGCCGCTTTGGACTTTCATCCTGATTATGTGGAGGGAATTTTCCATCCTGTTTGTACGGATGTTGATGATGGGGAAAGGCAAGCCGGTGGCTGCAAACCTGTGGGGCAAGAGCAAGGCAGTACTGTATGCCATCAGCGGGGCCTTGGGAATTCTCTACATTGCATTGGGCAACTGGTTTTCTGACGCCTCTTTTATGGAAGGGGCTTCCATTGGTCTGTATGTGATTTTCGTTCTGGCGGCACTATCCTCGGTCATGTCCTTCCTCACCTATGTGAAGGCGATTATCCGTGATGGCAGCCTTTCGACGATGACCCGGTAAGGATAACAGTATGCAGAGTGTGAAAAATCTCAGCCAAGACGAGGCCAAAAAGGTCTCGTTCTTGCTTACCGATGTTGATGATACGATTACTACCGAAGGTAAGCTAAGACCGGTTGCCCTGGAGGCTTTGTATGCCCTGCAAGAGGCAGGCATTCGGACCATTTGTGTAACCGGGGGCTCTGCGGGGTGGGGTGATACCTACCTCAGGCAGTGGCCGGTTGAAGCGGTGCTGAGTGAGAGCGGGGCGGTTTGCCTCTATCGCAAGGATGGTGCCATCCGCCACTATGTGCACCCTTCCATTGTACAGGAAGGGTATGCGGTACGCAAAGCTGCCTTGATTGAAAAGGTGCTTTCTTGTGTTCCGTTCTCAAAGCTTTCCAGCGACCAGTTTGCACGATTGTTCGACATTGCTTTCGATCATGGCAGTGAGCCTCCCTATTTGGATGCACAACAGATTGCCAAGGTTGTTGAGGTTTGTAAGGATTTCGGCGCAGGGACTGCGGTAAGTTCGATTCATGTGAATGCTTGGTTCGGATTCTTTGATAAATTCCGGGGTACGAAAGCGTTTTTTGCCGATGTTCTGGGTCTTTCGGAAGAAATGATGATCGAGCGATGCTGTTATTGCGGTGATGCGCCCAACGATCAGGTGATGTTTTCTCACTTTCCGTTAAGTTTTGGAGTTGGAAACATTAAAAAGCATGTTCGTTCCATGCAAGTGCTTCCTCAGTATGCTTCTGATGCTGAAGGCGGAGCAGGTTTCTCTGAGATTGTGCATGAGCTTTTGAGGAAACGGGCAAATTAAATGTAGAAATAGTTGCAGGGGATGCTTGACACTAGAAGGCGTCTTTTGTTATGTTATCGGAGCACGCTGAACGACACCAAGTCGCCAGCGGTCGTTTTTTGACAGACATATGAGAGAAGAGAAGAGAAGATAAAACACGAGATGATTGCCTATTGGCCGTTGATCGAGTGTGTGGAAGCTGTAAGGGCTTCCCAGTCAATTACCTAAGAAGAAATGATGAACGGTAGTATAAAAGCTACGTTCGTTTGCGAGGAATGACAGGGCGAACTATTGAAGAAATAGAGCCCGCCCCTTCGGGGGCGGGATTCCTATGACGGAGAGTTTGATCCTGGCTCAGAACGAACGCTGGCGGCGCGTTTTAAGCATGCAAGTCGAGCGGCAAGGGCCTTCGGGCCCCTAGAGCGGCGGACGGGTGAGTAACACGTGGACAATCTGCCCCCCGGTCCGGGATAGCCCAGGGAAACCTGGATTAATACCGGATGAGACGGGACCCGCGAGGGCGGGATCCGGGAAAGGCGCTACGGCGCCGCCGGGGGATGAGTCTGCGTCCCATTAGCTAGACGGCGGGGTAACGGCCCACCGTGGCGTCGATGGGTAGCCGGCCTGAGAGGGTGAACGGCCACATTGGAACTGAGACACGGTCCAGACTCCTACGGGAGGCAGCAGCTAAGAATCTTCCGCAATGGGCGAAAGCCTGACGGAGCGACGCCGCGTGAACGAAGAAGGCCGTGAGGTTGTAAAGTTCTTTTCGGGAGGGGGAACAACCGTGGCAGGGAATGGCCGCGGGATGACGTGAATCCCGGAATAAGCCCCGGCTAACTACGTGCCAGCAGCCGCGGTAACACGTAGGGGGCGAGCGTTGTTCGGAATCATTGGGCGTAAAGGGCGTGCAGGCGGTCCTGCAAGTCCGGCGTGAAATACCCCGGCCCAACCGGGGGGACGCGCTGGAAACTGCAGGGCTTGAGTACAGGAGGGGATGCCGGAATTCCAGGTGTAGGGGTGAAATCTGTAGATATCTGGAAGAACACCAATGGCGAAGGCAGGCATCTGGCCATGTACTGACGCTGAGACGCGAAGGTGCGGGGAGCAAACAGGTTTAGATACCCTGGTAGTCCGCACAGTAAACGATGTGCACCAGGTGGCGGGGGGTCGACCCCCGGTACCGTAGCTAACGCATTAAGTGCACCGCCTGGGGAGTATGCTCGCAAGGGTGAAACTCAAAGGAATTGACGGGGGCCCGCACAAGCGGTGGAGCATGTGGTTTAATTCGATGGTACGCGAGGAACCTTACCAGGGCTTGACATACGTTGGAAGCGCACCGAAAGGTGCGTGCCGCTTGCGGCCGGCGTACAGGTGCCGCATGGCTGTCGTCAGCTCGTGCTGTGAAGTGTTGGGTTAAGTCCCGCAACGAGCGCAACCCCTGCTGTCTGTTGCCACCACGTGAAGGTGGGGACTCAGGCGGAACTGCCGGTGACAAACCGGAGGAAGGTGGGGACGACGTCAAGTCATCATGGCCCTTATGTCCTGGGCTACACACGTGCTACAATGGCCGGTACAGAGCGCAGCGAGGCCGCGAGGCGGAGCGAATCGCTTAAAGCCGGTCCCAGTACGGATTGGAGTCTGCAACCCGACTCCATGAAGTTGGAATCGCTAGTAATCGCGCATCAGCATGGCGCGGTGAATACGTTCCCGGGCCTTGTACACACCGCCCGTCACACCATCCGAGTCGGGGGTACCCGAAGTCGCCAGCCCAACCCGCAAGGGGGGGCGGTTCCGAAGGTACGTCCGGTGAGGGGGGTGAAGTCGTAACAAGGTAGCCGTACCGGAAGGTGCGGCTGGATCACCTCCTTTCTGAGAAGAAAGGCTGGCGGCGGCTCTCACAGCCGCAGCCGTCAACGGTCGTCGACCAGCAGGTGCAAGTCCTGCAACAAAGTGCCCTTCAGTTTCCAATCAACTCTTCTCTTCTCTGATATTTCTGTTAACCGGGACTGTAGCTCAGGTGGTTAGAGCGCGTGCCTGATAAGCACGAGGTCATAAGTTCAAGTCTTATCAGTCCCATCTTCAGTTGCGTTGGCAACTGGTTTTTTTACAGAGCATTTGCGAATAGAGCAAGTCAATATAGCGCAGGGATTGGAAGAATGATATGGTCAAGTGAATAAGGGTCCACGGAGGATGCCTAGGAGCTGCCAGGCGAAGAAGGACGCGATAAGCTGCGATAAGCCGCGGGAAGGGGCCAATACCCGATGATCCGCGGATTTCCGAATGGGGTAACCCGTATGTCTGGATGACATGCACATGCAGGTGAATCAATAGCCTGCATGGGAGATACGCTGGGGAGTGAACCATCTAAGTACCAGCGGGAGTAGAAATCAATTGAGATTCCCCCAGTAGCGGCGAGCGAACGGGGAGGAGCCCAAACCGCGTGCCTTCGGGTGCGCGGGGTTGTAGGGATGCGGCGGGGGCTTGCCCCGTGCAGTCAGAAACTGCAAGTGTAGCGGAACGGTCCTGGGAAGGCCGGCCAGAGCGGGTGAAAGCCCCGTACGCGAAACGCTTGCAGCTGCATGGCCGCGTTACCTGAGTACGGCGGGACACGAGAAATCCTGCCGGAAACTGGGGGGACCACCCTCCAAGGCTAAATACTCGGCAGCTACCGATAGCGCATAGTACCGTGAGGGAAAGGTGAAAAGGACCCCGGGAGGGGAGTGAAAGAGAACCTGAAACCGTGGACCTGCAAGCGGTCAGAGCCCGAGAGGGTGATGGCGTGCCTTTTGTAGAATGAGCCTGCGAGTTACCGTATGCGGCAAGGTTAAGGGATGGGAGTCCCGGAGCCGCAGGGAAACCGAGTCTGAACAGGGCGTTCAGTCGCGTGCGGTAGACCCGAAGCCAAGTGATCTAGCCATGGCCAGGCTGAAGCAGGAGTGGAATCCTGTGGAGGGCCGAACCTAAATCCGCTGAAAAGGGTTGGGATGAGCTGTGGCTCGGAGCGAAAGACTAAACAAACTTGGAGATAGCTGGTACTCTCCGAAATAGCTTTAGGGCTAGCGTCGCATGGACTGTCGCGGAGGTAGAGCACTGGATAGGTGAGGGCCCGTCACTGGGTACCGAGCTTAACCAAACTCCGAATACCGCGATACAATGTGCGGCAGTCAGACGGCGACTGATAAGGGCCGTCGTCAAGAGGGAAACAGCCCGGACCGCCGGCTAAGGTCCCAAAGTCGTGCTGAGTGGGAAAGGAAGTATGATTGCACAGACAGCCAGGAGGTTGGCTCAGAAGCAGCCACCCCTTCAAAGAGTGCGTAACAGCTCACTGGTCGAGTAGTCATGCGCCGATAATGTAACGGGGCTAAGCACGGCACCGAAGCCGCGGGACAGCAGCAATGCTGTCGGTAGGAGAGCATTCCGTGTACGGAAGAAGCGGGGGCGGGAGCGCCCGTGGACGGGACGGAAGAGAGAATGCAGGCATGAGTAACGAAAAGACGGGTGAGATCCCCGTCCGCCGAAAGCCTAAGGTTTCCAGGGTAAAGTCAATCTACCCAAGGGTCAGTCGGCCCCTAAGGCGAGGGCGAGAGCCGTAGCCGATGGGAAGCGGGTCAACATTCCCGCACCTCCCAGGGTTCCGATGGGATGACGCATAGGGCGAAACGCAGCCGGGCGACGGTAGTCCCGGCCGAAACGGCGAGCCGACGAGGCCCCCAGGCAAATCCGGGGGCCGAGGCGAGCCGCGAGCGAGCTGCATCACGGTGCAGCGAAGTGCGCGTAGTCGTCGTGCCGAGAAATAATCCCTAAGGAACGGCCCTGGGGGACCGTACTACAAACCGACACAGGTGGGCGAGCTGAGAATGCACAGGCGCACGGAAGAATTCGCGTTAAGGAACTCGGCAAAATGCATACGTAACTTCGGGATAAGTATGGCCCCCGCAAGGGGGTTGCAGAGAAACGGCCCATGCGACTGTTTACCAAAAACACAGGTCCATGCGAACCGGCAACGGGAAGTATATGGACTGACACCTGCCCGGTGCTGGAAGGTCAAGAGGAGTTGTCAGAGCGATCGAAGCAGCGAATCCAAGCCCCAGTAAACGGCGGCCGTAACTATAACGGTCCTAAGGTAGCGAAATTCCTTGTCGGGTAAGTTCCGACCCGCACGAATGGTGTAACGATATGGGCGCTGTCTCAACGCGAAATCCGGTGAAATTGAAGTCCAGGTGAAGATGCCTGGTACCCGTGGTTAGACGGAAAGACCCCGTGAACCTTTACTTCAACTTGGCATGGAGACTTGGGCAGGGATGTGTAGGATAGGTGGGAGGCCGCGAGGCGTGGGCGTCAGCCTGCGCGGAGCCGTCGGTGAAATACCACCCTTGCCTGTCCAATTTTCTAACCGCTGCCGTCATCCGGCAGCGGGACAGTGCCAGGCGGGAAGTTTGACTGGGGCGGTCGCCTCCAAAAGAGTAACGGAGGCGCGCGAAGGTCACCTTAGGATGGTTGGGAATCATCCGGCAAGTGTAAAGGCACAAGGTGGCTTGACTGCGAGGCAAACAAGCCGAGCAGGTACGAAAGTAGGTCTTAGTGATCTGGCGGTTGCGAGTGGAAGCGCCGTCACTTAACGGATAAAAGGTACTCCGGGGATAACAGGCTGATCTTGCCCAAGAGTTCATATCGACGGCAAGGTTTGGCACCTCGATGTCGGCTCATCGCATCCTGGGGCTGGAGCAGGTCCCAAGGGTTTGGCTGTTCGCCAATTAAAGCGGTACGCGAGCTGGGTTCAGAACGTCGTGAGACAGTTCGGTCCCTATCTGCCATGGGCGTTGGATGTTTGAGGGGTTCTGCTTTTAGTACGAGAGGACCGAAGTGGACGAACCTCTGGTGTACCGGTTGTCGTGCCAACGGCAGCTGCCGGGTAGCTACGTTCGGAAGGGATAACCGCTGAAAGCATCTAAGCGGGAAGCCCTCCCCAAGATGAGACATCCCACCCGCACAAGCGGGCGCAAGGAAACAGGGAGACTACCTGTTCGATAGGCCGGGGGTGCAAGCGCGGCAACGCGTTCAGCCCACCGGTACTAATCATCCGAGAGGCTTGACCATATCATTATTCCAGTCCCGTGGGCTGCCAAGGCCGGTCGTGCGAGTTATCTCGCGCTCCCAGGCGTTGGCCGGCCCGGTGGCCACAGCAGGGTGGACACACCCGTTCCCATCCCGAACACGGAAGTTAAGCACCCTCACGCCGATGGTACTACGGTTAGCCGTGGGAGAGTAGGTAGCCGCCGGGCCTCTTTTTTTTTCCTTCCTTGTTTTTTGTTCTTCCAGTCTTTACGGGCTGCCAAGGCCGGTCGTGCGAGATTCTCGCGCTCCCAGGCGTTGGTCAGGTCCGGTGGCCACAGCAGGGTGGACACACCCGTTCCCATCCCGAACACGGAAGTTAAGCACCCTCACGCCGATGGTACTACGGTTAGCCGTGGGAGAGTAGGTAGCCGCCGGACCTTTTCTTTTTTCCTGTCTTGTTGAGCTTTCTTTGACGTTGCCCACATTGGATGATACCATGGGTATACTACGTACAAGAAAGAGAGGTCCTTTCATGATTACCGCACAAGACACCGACATTCTGAAGCAGATTCTACCCAAAATTGATTACACCGCTGCATTGGTTCCCGATGCAGGAAAAGATGCCGTGCGCAAAGCCTGTGAAACAGCAAAGCAGTATAAGTTTGCCACAGTGTGCGTGTATCCTACTTGGACCAAGTATGCCAGCACGCTCATGGAGGGAACGGGCATCGGCATCCTCATTGCAGTCGGATTTCCTCATGGGTCAACCAATACGGAGGGCAAGGTAAGTGAAGCCCGGCAAATCTGCATGGATGGGGCAACAGAAATTGATATGGTGATCAACATTGCACGCCTCATTGAAGGGGATTATGCATATGTTGAGTCCGATATCCGCCGGGTGGTTGAAACTGCCAGGGAGTATGGAGTCGGGGTCAAGACAATTCTGGAAACCGGATATCTTTCTGATGAACAAAAACGAACAGCCATTGAGATTGCCATTCGTGCAGGAGCCGAGTATATCAAGACCTGTACCGGCTTCGGACCGGGTAAGGCCAGCATCCATGACATCATGCTCATAAGCGAAGTCTCCCAAGGCAGGATCAAGGTGAAGGCAAGCGGTGGGGTCGCAAGTTTGGAAGACCAGTGGGAGTTCATCAAACTAGGAGCAAGCCGGGTTGCAGGTAGGGGCAACATTGTAGAGCAACTGCAGCAAATCGGTGTATTTGGGGCCCTTTGAGAACAGTATGACCACCGGTAGACGATTTCTCTGGTACAAAGGTCTGAAGGACCTCATGCTCATCTATCCTGTCTATACCTTGCTCTTTTCTGCAGCAGGTCTTTCATTGTCCGAAATATCTTTTTTGCTGGCTTTATGGTCGGCTCCGGTGGTTATGCTGGAATTGCCCAGTGGGGTTCTTGCCGATCGTTGGAGCAGAAAGCATATGATTCTCCTCGCCTGCTTGCTGAAAGCAGGCTGTTTCATTTTTTGGGCAGCAAATCCATCCTTTCTCTTCTTTGCCTTGGGATTCCTGTGTTGGGGAGTAAGTGAGGCATTTAGTTCTGGAGCGGAGGAAGCTTTGTTGTTCGAAAACCTGCAAAGCAAGGGGATGGAAACCCAATTCGGGCGAATATACGGACAGGCTATGGCTGCAAGCGGAATTGCCGTTTCCCTGTCTTGCTTTTTCGGAGGGTACCTCTCCCAAGCAGTAGGGTATCGGAGTGTGGTGTTGTTCTCATTGCTAGGCAGCTTGCTTACCTTCATGGTTGCTTTGGGCTTTAAGGATGTGAAGGTGCCTCATCAGCGAAACCAGCCTTCTTTTGCAATGATACGGGAAGCTTTCAAACATCTCGTGAAAAAGAGGGAAGTCTTGGTACTATCGGCCTTGCTGGTCATTCCACTTTCCCTTGCAGACATGCTTGATGAATACGACGCACTGATTGCTGCCTCGTATCAGGTACCCCTGGCCTGTATCGGAATCTGGGTGGGCGGGCGATACCTTTTGCAGGCCCTTGGTGCTGCATTGGCCGGGAGAATGAGTCGGTATATACCCAATGCAGCACGCCTGCTCAGTCTTCTTGCCGGTCTACTCCTGTTGCTGAGCAGTCTGTTTCGTTCACCCTTCCTTCTAGGTTTTTACTTTCTCTTCTACTTCCTGCTTTCAGCAGCCGCTGTGATCGGGGAGAATCAGATCCAGTTGAGCATTGGGCAGCAGGGAAGGGCGACTGTCCAATCGCTGATCAGCTTGGCAACCAATCTTCACGCCCTGCTTGTGTTCTCCTTGCTGGCATTGCTTCCTTCCCTCTTGGCCGTCATGCTCGTAGTTGCTCTGTATTGCCTTGTCAGCAGTGCTGCCATCGGCCTGTGCATGGATTTTCATTTGCATAACCATGCAACGAAGGTGTAGAACATTTTCCCTGATCGGCAATTTTCATTGTATACTTTTCATCGAGTAAAAAAAGAAGGTAGCAATGATCGCTCAAGACAAAAAGAATCTCTGGATGTATCCACTCGGAACAGTCGGCCGGGATATGGTGTATACCTTGTTCACCAACTATATTCTCACCTTCATTCTCTTCACGAGAACCCTCAGCGCCGCCCATCTGACTGCCATCACCGCAATCATGATCGCAGCACGGGTGTTTGATGCATTGAACGACCCGATTATGGGAAACATCATTGAGCGTACACGTACGAGATGGGGCAAGTTCAAACCTTGGCTTTTGCTGGGAATCCTGTCCACGTCCCTGGTTGTGTATGCTGCCTTCAACAATACATTGCAAGGTTGGCCGTTTGTTTGGTTTTTCGGCGGTATCTACTTCTTATACAGCATCACCTATACCATGCACGACATTGCCTTCTGGGGCATGGTTCCCGCCCTCTCTTCCGATGGCCATTCACGCAACCAGTTCACTTCAAGGGCAACCCTGTTCGCCGGTATCGGGGGAACGCTTGCCGCCATCCTTATTCCCATGTTTACCACTGGCTCGAGTGCCATCGGGGGCAACACCGCTACGGCTTATGGCATGGTTGCTTTGGTGATTTGTATTCTCTCTCCGCTTTTTGTAGGCTTTACGCTCTTCGGAGTCAGGGAAAACCGAAGCGACATGGCCATTCCAGCGACAAAAATCAGTCTCAAGATGATACTGAAGACAATTGTCAACAACGATCAGCTTCTCTGGATTTCCTTGATTTTTCTCATCCAGCAGGTGGGAAATGGCATTGTTCTGGGTGGTGTTGGTTCAACGTATATCTATTTTGAATTCGGCTACAGCGGGGGACTCTATTCCTTGTTCACGACGGTAGGCATGTCGGCAACAGCTTTTCTGATGATTTTCTATCCAATGATTTCAAAGAAGATTCCTAGAAAGAAGTTGATGACCATCATGCAGATTGTTTCCGCGGTAGGCTACGTGATCATGCTTGCCTGTGGTTTGCTGATGAGCCCGGTCATGTCGAAGTTTTTCATTATCACCATCGGATACATGTTTGCGAACTTCGGGCAATACTGCTTCTATCTCATTATGATGATATCGATCATCAATACGGTTGAGTACAATGAATACAAATTCGGCACAAGAAATGAGGCGATTATTACTTCGCTCAGGCCATTTCTGACAAAGCTTGGCAGTGCACTCATTGTAGGCATAACCTCCGTCACCTACATTACGTTTGGCATAACCGGGTTTACAAACCGTATTTCTGAGATGGAAAATCAGGCAGCGAGAATGCTGATCACGGAAACCGATAAACTTTCCTTGATCGATACGATTCTTTTAGAGGTGCAGAACAGCCAGACGAAGGGGCTTCTTGTTGTATTCACCGTACTTCCGCTGGTCTTGATGTTCCTCTCGTATTGCATCTACCGAAAGAAATACCAACTCGATGAAACTGAATATGACAGGATCTGTGCTGCATTGGCGGAAAGGAAAGATGTAAAGTGATGAAGTTCGTCCTTGGTGTTGCAAGCCCGATGAAAGCCCTTGAAAGCTACGACCGTTATTTGTTCATCGGTCCCCATCCTGATGATATTGAGATTGGGGCCGGCGCGACTGCCGCCAAACTGGTAAAACGCGGAAAAACTGTTGCTTTCGTCATTGCCTTGGATGGCCGCTATGGGCTTGAGAATGCACCTGCGGGTACTACAAGCGAAGCATTGATTGAAATTCGCAAGAGGGAGGCGACAGCTTGTGCAGCGGAGCTGGGGGTCGATTCTGTTACATTCCTCGGTCTTTGTGATGGTGCGCAGTATGAACAAAAGGATCTGGTTCGCGCTCTTGCAAAAGCAATCGGGGACTTTGGTCCGGAGGTGGTGTTTGCTCCCGATCCCTGCCTGAGCAGTGAGTGCCATCAAGACCACCTGAATGTGGGAGAGGCTGCTAGACAGCTCGCGTTCTTTGCCCCCTTGACGGAAATAATGCAGCAGTTTGGTGCGAAGTCCGCCCCTGTTGCAGCCCTTGCATATTACTATACTGCGCGGCCAAACACGTATGTGCGAACCCATGGATTCCAAGCGCAGCAGCGTAGGGCACTCTTTGGATATCACCTCAGTCAATTTCCTTATCAGAGTTCGCAGGCAAAATCTCTTGAACAGTATCTGAAACTGCGCTCTTTTTTTTCTGGATTGCATAGATTGTGTTTGCATGCGGAGGGTTTTAGAATGCTCGACCGTACAAGAATGCACTGTGTCACCGAAGAGGGCCGATGAAACTGGCTCAATAGTTGGGGACATGCACGCTATGGAAATGGGCAAAATCAGGCCCAGAACCGTTATTTCACAAAAAACGATGAATTTTTTAAAAGCTACTGGACAGAGAAGTGGAAAGCCCGTATAGTGCCTTCTTGTCGGCTGGTAAAGCCGAGGCGGGAAAAAGAGGAAAAGGGAAGAAAGCCCTTGACTGAAGTGACCCAAATCGGGTAAGTTGGTCGAGCGCCTCCGAGAGGGGGAGCGGGAAGCAGGCTGGTGCCGGCTATCCCTGGATTATTGAAACAACGAGCGTTAGGGAAGGGAAAGAGAAAGAGAAGGAAGCAACCGCGAGGGGCTTCCCAGTCAATTACCTAAGAAAGAAATGATGAACGGTAGTATAAAAGCTACGTTCGTTTGCGAGGAATGACAGGGCGAACTATTGAAGGAATAGAGCCCGCTCCTTCGGGGGCGGGATTCCTATGACGGAGAGTTTGATCCTGGCTCAGAACGAACGCTGGCGGCGCGTTTTAAGCATGCAAGTCGAGCGGCAAGGGCCTTCGGGCCCCTAGAGCGGCGGACGGGTGAGTAACACGTGGACAATCTGCCCCCCGGTCCGGGATAGCCCAGGGAAACCTGGATTAATACCGGATGAGACGGGACCCGCGAGGGCGGGATCCGGGAAAGGCGCTACGGCGCCGCCGGGGGATGAGTCTGCGTCCCATTAGCTAGACGGCGGGGTAACGGCCCACCGTGGCGTCGATGGGTAGCCGGCCTGAGAGGGTGAACGGCCACATTGGAACTGAGACACGGTCCAGACTCCTACGGGAGGCAGCAGCTAAGAATCTTCCGCAATGGGCGAAAGCCTGACGGAGCGACGCCGCGTGAACGAAGAAGGCCGTGAGGTTGTAAAGTTCTTTTCGGGAGGGGGAACAACCGTGGCAGGGAATGGCCGCGGGATGACGTGAATCCCGGAATAAGCCCCGGCTAACTACGTGCCAGCAGCCGCGGTAACACGTAGGGGGCGAGCGTTGTTCGGAATCATTGGGCGTAAAGGGCGTGCAGGCGGTCCTGCAAGTCCGGCGTGAAATACCCCGGCCCAACCGGGGGGACGCGCTGGAAACTGCAGGGCTTGAGTACAGGAGGGGATGCCGGAATTCCAGGTGTAGGGGTGAAATCTGTAGATATCTGGAAGAACACCAATGGCGAAGGCAGGCATCTGGCCATGTACTGACGCTGAGACGCGAAGGTGCGGGGAGCAAACAGGTTTAGATACCCTGGTAGTCCGCACAGTAAACGATGTGCACCAGGTGGCGGGGGGTCGACCCCCGGTACCGTAGCTAACGCATTAAGTGCACCGCCTGGGGAGTATGCTCGCAAGGGTGAAACTCAAAGGAATTGACGGGGGCCCGCACAAGCGGTGGAGCATGTGGTTTAATTCGATGGTACGCGAGGAACCTTACCAGGGCTTGACATACGCTGGAAGCGCACCGAAAGGTGCGTGCCGCTTGCGGCCGGCGTACAGGTGCTGCATGGCTGTCGTCAGCTCGTGCTGTGAAGTGTTGGGTTAAGTCCCGCAACGAGCGCAACCCCTGCTGTCTGTTGCCACCACGTGAAGGTGGGGACTCAGGCGGAACTGCCGGTGACAAACCGGAGGAAGGTGGGGACGACGTCAAGTCATCATGGCCCTTATGTCCTGGGCTACACACGTGCTACAATGGCCGGTACAGAGCGCAGCGAGGCCGCGAGGCGGAGCGAATCGCTTAAAGCCGGTCCCAGTACGGATTGGAGTCTGCAACCCGACTCCATGAAGTTGGAATCGCTAGTAATCGCGCATCAGCATGGCGCGGTGAATACGTTCCCGGGCCTTGTACACACCGCCCGTCACACCATCCGAGTCGGGGGTACCCGAAGTCGCCAGCCCAACCCGCAAGGGGGGGCGGTTCCGAAGGTACGTCCGGTGAGGGGGGTGAAGTCGTAACAAGGTAGCCGTACCGGAAGGTGCGGCTGGATCACCTCCTTTCTGAGAAGAAAGGCTGGCGGCGGCTCTCACAGCCGCAGCCGTCAACGGTCGTCGACCAGCAGGTGCAAGTCCTGCAACAAAGTGCCCCTCTAGGGTGCGGACTTCTCTTTTTCCTCCCTTCCCGTACGCCTTTTTGTTTTAGCCGGGGGCATAGCTCAGCTGGCTAGAGCATCGGCTTTGCAAGCCGAGGGTCAGGGGTTCGAATCCCCTTGCCTCCATGAGTCGGAAGGTTTTTTACAGTACAAGCGCAGGGATTGGAAGAATGATATGGTCAAGTGAATAAGGGTCCACGGAGGATGCCTAGGAGCTGCCAGGCGAAGAAGGACGCGATAAGCTGCGATAAGCCGCGGGAAGGGGCCAATACCCGATGATCCGCGGATTTCCGAATGGGGTAACCCGTATGTCTGGATGACATGCACATGCAGGTGAATCAATAGCCTGCATGGGAGATACGCTGGGGAGTGAACCATCTAAGTACCAGCGGGAGTAGAAATCAATTGAGATTCCCCCAGTAGCGGCGAGCGAACGGGGAGGAGCCCAAACCGCGTGCCTTCGGGTGCGCGGGGTTGTAGGGATGCGGCGGGGGCTTGCCCCGTGCAGTCAGAAACTGCAAGTGTAGCGGAACGGTCCTGGGAAGGCCGGCCAGAGCGGGTGAAAGCCCCGTACGCGAAACGCTTGCAGCTGCATGGCCGCGTTACCTGAGTACGGCGGGACACGAGAAATCCTGCCGGAAACTGGGGGGACCACCCTCCAAGGCTAAATACTCGGCAGCTACCGATAGCGCATAGTACCGTGAGGGAAAGGTGAAAAGGACCCCGGGAGGGGAGTGAAAGAGAACCTGAAACCGTGGACCTGCAAGCGGTCAGAGCCCGAGAGGGTGATGGCGTGCCTTTTGTAGAATGAGCCTGCGAGTTACCGTATGCGGCAAGGTTAAGGGATGGGAGTCCCGGAGCCGCAGGGAAACCGAGTCTGAACAGGGCGTTCAGTCGCGTGCGGTAGACCCGAAGCCAAGTGATCTAGCCATGGCCAGGCTGAAGCAGGAGTGAAATCCTGTGGAGGGCCGAACCTAAATCCGCTGAAAAGGGTTGGGATGAGCTGTGGCTCGGAGCGAAAGACTAAACAAACTTGGAGATAGCTGGTACTCTCCGAAATAGCTTTAGGGCTAGCGTCGCATGGACTGTCGCGGAGGTAGAGCACTGGATAGGTGAGGGCCCGTCACTGGGTACCGAGCTTAACCAAACTCCGAATACCGCGATACAATGTGCGGCAGTCAGACGGCGACTGATAAGGGCCGTCGTCAAGAGGGAAACAGCCCGGACCGCCGGCTAAGGTCCCAAAGTCGTGCTGAGTGGGAAAGGAAGTATGATTGCACAGACAGCCAGGAGGTTGGCTCAGAAGCAGCCACCCCTTCAAAGAGTGCGTAACAGCTCACTGGTCGAGTAGTCATGCGCCGATAATGTAACGGGGCTAAGCACGGCACCGAAGCCGCGGGACAGCAGCAATGCTGTCGGTAGGAGAGCATTCCGTGTACGGAAGAAGCGGGGGCGGGAGCGCCCGTGGACGGGACGGAAGAGAGAATGCAGGCATGAGTAACGAAAAGACGGGTGAGATCCCCGTCCGCCGAAAGCCTAAGGTTTCCAGGGTAAAGTCAATCTACCCAAGGGTCAGTCGGCCCCTAAGGCGAGGGCGAGAGCCGTAGCCGATGGGAAGCGGGTCAACATTCCCGCACCTCCCAGGGTTCCGATGGGATGACGCATAGGGCGAAACGCAGCCGGGCGACGGTAGTCCCGGCCGAAACGGCGAGCCGACGAGGCCCCCAGGCAAATCCGGGGGCCGAGGCGAGCCGCGAGCGAGCTGCATCACGGTGCAGCGAAGTGCGCGTAGTCGTCGTGCCGAGAAATAATCCCTAAGGAACGGCCCTGGGGGACCGTACTACAAACCGACACAGGTGGGCGAGCTGAGAATGCACAGGCGCACGGAAGAATTCGCGTTAAGGAACTCGGCAAAATGCATACGTAACTTCGGGATAAGTATGGCCCCCGCAAGGGGGTTGCAGAGAAACGGCCCATGCGACTGTTTACCAAAAACACAGGTCCATGCGAACCGGCAACGGGAAGTATATGGACTGACACCTGCCCGGTGCTGGAAGGTCAAGAGGAGTTGTCAGAGCGATCGAAGCAGCGAATCCAAGCCCCAGTAAACGGCGGCCGTAACTATAACGGTCCTAAGGTAGCGAAATTCCTTGTCGGGTAAGTTCCGACCCGCACGAATGGTGTAACGATATGGGCGCTGTCTCAACGCGAAATCCGGTGAAATTGAAGTCCAGGTGAAGATGCCTGGTACCCGTGGTTAGACGGAAAGACCCCGTGAACCTTTACTTCAACTTGGCATGGAGACTTGGGCAGGGATGTGTAGGATAGGTGGGAGGCCGCGAGGCGTGGGCGTCAGCCTGCGCGGAGCCGTCGGTGAAATACCACCCTTGCCTGTCCAATTTTCTAACCGCTGCCGTCATCCGGCAGCGGGACAGTGCCAGGCGGGAAGTTTGACTGGGGCGGTCGCCTCCAAAAGAGTAACGGAGGCGCGCGAAGGTCACCTTAGGATGGTTGGGAATCATCCGGCAAGTGTAAAGGCACAAGGTGGCTTGACTGCGAGGCAAACAAGCCGAGCAGGTACGAAAGTAGGTCTTAGTGATCTGGCGGTTGCGAGTGGAAGCGCCGTCACTTAACGGATAAAAGGTACTCCGGGGATAACAGGCTGATCTTGCCCAAGAGTTCATATCGACGGCAAGGTTTGGCACCTCGATGTCGGCTCATCGCATCCTGGGGCTGGAGCAGGTCCCAAGGGTTTGGCTGTTCGCCAATTAAAGCGGTACGCGAGCTGGGTTCAGAACGTCGTGAGACAGTTCGGTCCCTATCTGCCATGGGCGTTGGATGTTTGAGGGGTTCTGCTTTTAGTACGAGAGGACCGAAGTGGACGAACCTCTGGTGTACCGGTTGTCGTGCCAACGGCAGCTGCCGGGTAGCTACGTTCGGAAGGGATAACCGCTGAAAGCATCTAAGCGGGAAGCCCTCCCCAAGATGAGACATCCCACCCGCACAAGCGGGCGCAAGGAAACAGGGAGACTACCTGTTCGATAGGCCGGGGGTGCAAGCGCGGCAACGCGTTCAGCCCACCGGTACTAATCATCCGAGAGGCTTGACCATATCATTATTCCAGTCCCGTGGGCTGCCAAGGCCGGTCGTGCGAGTTATCTCGCGCTCCCAGGCGTTGGCCGGCCCGGTGGCCACAGCAGGGTGGACACACCCGTTCCCATCCCGAACACGGAAGTTAAGCACCCTCACGCCGATGGTACTACGGTTAGCCGTGGGAGAGTAGGTAGCCGCCGGGCCTCTTTTTTGCCTTGCACCGGTTTACCGGATGTATATACATAGATAGAAAAGGGGACGTGAAAGCGTCCTCTTTTCGTCGTTAGGCATATAATGGCTATTTGTATAATAGGATATCGAGTTTTATCCTATCTGCGTCTTGTCCAATACAACCCTTTTCACTATGATGGTAGCAATTCAACTCAAAAGTGAATACAGAGGGTATATGTATGCAGATTATGTTGAACAACTTAAAGAGAACCTATGGCACATTGCATGCAGTCAATGGCATTAGCCTCTTTATACCCTCGAACACCATTTATGGTATCATCGGCAAGAGCGGTGCTGGTAAATCCACGCTGGTTCGGCTGATCAGCCTTTTGGAACGACCTGATGAAGGTGAAGTGCATTTCGATGATACACGGGTGGACAACCTTGAGAAGGACAGCCTTATTCAAAGACGTCGCCGTATCGGGATGATTTTCCAGAACTTCAATTTGTTTTCCAGTAGAAATGCAGAACAGAACATTGCGTATCCCTTGGAGATAACCGGTGTACCCAAGCAGCAGATCACTGAGCGAGTGGATACACTACTCTCTCTCGTAGGGCTTGAAGGAAGGGGTAAAGCTCCGATCAGTACCCTGAGCGGGGGACAAAAGCAGCGTGTCGCTATTGCGAGGGCCCTGGCCACCGATCCGGATATCCTGTTCTGTGATGAAGCCACCAGTGCTCTCGATCCGCAGACCACCCATGCAATATTGGCACTCCTCAAGGAAATACAGCGAAAGATGTCCTTGACGGTAGTAATGATTACCCATCAGATGGAAGTCGTACGCGATGCATGCGACCAGGTTGCTGTCCTTGATGACGGAGTTGTTGTCGAACAGGGTCTGGTTACCGATATCTTTGCCAATCCAAGTAGTGAAGTAACCAAGGAATTTCTGACTCATTTGGTGGGTCTTGACGAGTCTTCCCTCTCAGACGACCACATGGTCCATTGGTCAAAGAAAAAAGGAGCCTATACCTTGCGGTTTCGCGGAGGTACAACAGACCAGCCGATTTTAAGCAAAATCAGTCGACAGATAGGCGTTGATTTCAATATCCGTGCCGGCGGAGTGCAGAAAGTCAGTGATGTTGAGATTGGCACCATGCTGGTGGATATCAGCGGCAGTGATGAGGAGAAAAAACGGGCCATCGAAGCTCTCAAGCAGATGGGTGTCGTGGTGGAAGAGGAGGTTGCAGAATGAGCAAAATTTGGCTGTTGGTTTTCGACGCCACCCTGCAAACCCTGAGTATGGTCTTCTTCTCCACTTTGTTTTCCCTGCTTTTGGGACTTCCTCTGGGAATTCTTCTTTCGGCAACCTCAAGCGAAGAACAGGGAGGAATCATCCCCCATCCAATGCTGAACAATATACTGGGTAGAATCGTCAATGTCCTGCGTTCATTTCCGTTCATCATCCTGATGATTCTCCTCTTTCCTCTTTCAAGAATCCTGATAGGCACAAGTATCGGCACCACCGCTACTATCGTCCCGCTGTCGATCGCGGCAGCACCATTTGTGGCTCGAGTCATCGAGACTGCACTGAAGGAGGTGGATCCGGGGGTCGTTCAGGCCGCCCGTGCAATGGGTTCCACCAATTTTCAGATTGTCCGGAAGGTGTTGATTCCTGAGGCTCTGCCCTCCTTGGTCAGCGGTGTAACGCTCACCATTATCAACTTGATCGGCTACTCGGCAATGGCCGGGGCCATCGGGGGAGGCGGCCTGGGAGACCTGGCGATCCGCTATGGGTACCAGCGCTTCCGAGGCGATATTATGTTCGTTGCCGTTGTAATCATTCTGATTCTCGTTGAGATCGTTCAGGTGATAGGCAATAAAATCAGCGCCAAGCTCATCGCTCGTCGTTGATGAAATGAGTGCGCATACCTCTCGCCTTGTGGGGGAGAGAAGGAGAAAATATGAAAAAGTTTCTAAGCATCACCCTTGTACTGTTGCTTGCATTCTCATTGTTTGCAGCAGGTACCAAAGAGCAAGCAACCTCCAAGACCATCGTCGTTGGAGCAACCCCTGAACCCCATGCTGCATTCCTGAATCTGGTTGTAGAGGACCTTAAGGCGGCCGGATATACACTCAAGGTGCAGGAGTTCACTGACTATGTGACTCCGAACGAAGCACTCGAAAGTGGTGAGTTGGATGCAAACTTCTTCCAGCACATCCCCTATCTGGAATCCTTCAACAAGGAGAAAGGATATCACCTGGCGAATGCAGGCGGTATTCACGTAGAGCCGTTTGCCCTGTACTCCAAAAAGTATAAGACCCTTGCAGACCTCCCCAATGGTGCTACCATTGCCATCCCCAACGATCCAACCAACGAAGGTCGTGCCCTGCTCTTGCTCGAGAGTGCAGGCCTGCTCAAGCTTGCTGCCAATGCCGGTCTTGAAGCCACTCCTCTTGATGTTGCGTCCAATCCCAAGAACTTGAGGTTCCGTGAGATTGAGGCAGCAAGTCTTCCTCGTGTATTGCAGGATGTCGATGCAGCCATCATCAACGGCAATTACGCCATCCCCGCTGGTCTCATCGCCACCCGCGATGGTTTGCTCGTTGAAGGTGCTGACAGTCCGTACGTAAACGTTGTGGCCGTCAAGCAGGGTCGTGAGAACGATGCTGCCATCGTAGAACTGGTAAAGGCACTGCGTGGTGCGAAGATTAAGGCATACGTAGCCGAGCATTATACCAACGGTGAAGTTGTCCTGGTTTCTAAATAAGCACTTGTGTTTTTCAATCAGCCTCCTGGCATACGCTGGGAGGCTTTTTTGTATAGATATGCAAGTATGGAAAATAAAATAAAACCCTCTTTTGCACAGTGTTGGTAAACTGTTAGCAAAATATTGAAATTAGTGGTAAGGTAATAAGGCATTGAGAGGGCGATGGAGCAGAAGATGTGGTAGTCCCTGCCCATTGTTCTCCCAATGCTTAGGACTACCACAATGCCCAAGCATATCACTTCATCCAGGAAGGAGACACCCTGGACCGGCAAGGACGATGCGACCCCGTTGCAATCATTCATTGATGCAATCAATCTGTCCAACTACAAGAAGAAGCATCCCTCAATTTCGGACACCGAAGAAAGTGAGCTTCTCAACTCCTATGCACCCCAGGAGTGCCGGTATTGCCAGAGCCTCAAGATCCAGAAATACGGATTCACGAGCAACCATGTCAGACGTTACCGGTGTTCGGATTGCGAAAGGACTTTCACGGTCACAACGGGCACCATATTCGACAACCACAAGATACCCATAAGCGAATGGGTGGATTATCTGCTCGGCTTGTTCAGGATGCAGAGCTTCAACTCAGTATCGAAATCAAACAGAAACAGCGACACAACAACGAATTACTGGACATCCAAACTCTGCCTTACACTCAGGGGATACCAAGATACTATTGTTCTCAGGGGAAAAGCTTACATCGATGAGACCTTCTACAAGCTGAGGAAAGAAGATATCCAGATGAAGGAGGATGGGCTGCAGTATCGTGGTCTATCACGAAACCAGATCTGCATGGGGATAGGATGCGATCTCTCCGGCCATGTTTTCTGTACCATCGAGGGGAACGGAAAGACATCCTCCAAGAAAACGTTGGAGGCATTCCTTCATCATATCGAGCCAGGGACAACCCTTGTCCATGATAGAGAGAAAAGCCATGACAGTCTGGTGAAAGACCTGCACTTGGTGAGTGAAGCTCATAGCTCGAAGTCGCTCAAAGGCTTGCCTGACAAGGAAAATCCAATGAACGAAATCAACCAGCGCTGTCGACAGCTCAAGCAGTTCCTGAACTCGCATTCCGGTTTTGACAGAGCCAATCTCTCTGATTACTTGAACCTCTTTGCTTTTATTGTCAATCCTCCCAACGACCCGTACAAAAAGATTGAAACTCTACTCAACAGGGTTTTCGAAAACCCTATTTCGCTCAGTTACAGAGAGAAATACTCAAACTAACGCTCTATTTGCAGTTGGCGACCAACACTGTGCAAAAGAGGGTTTATAAAATAGGATAAATATGCATATAAATTGACAGATATTGTATAAATATGTACAATTGATATTCATTACTCCGGAGGAACCCATGAAAGGACGCAGTTTTCTCACGCTCAAGGACTTCACGACAGAAGAGATACTCTCTCTTTTGCAATTGTCGATTGATTTGAAAGCGAAAAAGAAAGGCCAAGGCTGCCCCTCCAAATTGGAAGGGAAGTTGCTTGCAGACAAAAACATCGTACTTATCTTTGACAAGAGTTCCACCCGCACCCGTTGTTCTTTTGAGGTGGCTGCATTCGATGAAGGGGCACAAGTCACCTTTCTGACCAACAGCCAGATGGGCAAGAAGGAGTCGATCGAGGATACCGCCAAGGTGCTGGGAAGATTGTACGATGGTATCCAATACCGCGGCTTTTCTCCGCAGGTAATTCGCGATCTTGCAAAGCACAGCGGCGTCCCTGTATGGAACGGGCTTACCGATGACGACCATCCCACCCAGGTGTTGGCCGATGTACTGACTGCTATGGAGCATACCGGCAAAGAGCCTAAGGATATTACGTTTGCCTATATCGGTGATGGCCGAAACAATGTCTGCAATGCCCTGATGATCGGCGCTGCCAAGTTGGGTATGGATTATCGCATTGCAGCACCCAAAAAGCTGTTTCCCTCCCCGGTTCTCCTTGCTGAACTTAAAGCGGCGGCTCTTCAGTCGCAAGCCAAGATTTCAGTAACCACCGATCCGTACGAGGCAGTGAAGGGTGCGGATGTCATCTACACCGATGTTTGGGTCTCCATGGGGGAAGAAGATCAGACAGCGGACAGGATTGCACTGCTTAAGGACTATCAGGTAACCATGGACCTTTTAAAGGCTTCAGGCAAAGCTGATGTACTGTTCGAGCACTGCCTGCCTTCCTTCCACGACCTGAATACCACCGTAGCACAACAGATTCATGCACAGTTCGGTCTGCGCGAGCTAGAAGTCACCGATGAGGTCTTTAGAAGCAAGCACTCGGTAGTCTTCGATGAGGCAGAGAACCGCATGCATACAATCAAGGCCGTAATGGTTGCAACCCTGACGGATTTGACCTGATTTTTCTGTTGCCTTGCTCCTCTTTGATGATACAGCACAAAGAGGGGCAAAAAACATGACTGTCTATCACACGCTTCTTGAGGAACTGTACCAACGACTCGGATCGTCTAAGCAAATGGTTCTTGCAACCAGTCGCAAAGACCGTACTACGGCAAGAATGATGAGCTGTGTCATCCCCTGAGAAGTGGCAATGAGTTCTTTGCCAAAGCGTACCAAGGCGAGTATCCCGGTTCTTTTGCCTTGTATTCAAGGATTGCCACAGAAGTTGTCTTCAAGGTTGACCCTACCTTGATTACGTTGTACGAGTATGAGAACCAAGAGCCGGTGAGAAAGATATTTTGTTGCAAAGAAAAAAATAGTATGAGAATTCACCGCTTGGTGGCTCTTGATGGACCGCTTTGGTAGAGTCAGAAAGGCTCTACCGTATCAAATTGACCCAATAACAGTGTATTCCCTCCAATGGGGGTATCGGATTGCCCCATGTAGGTTCCGCAGGGTGCTGAATGTATGAGGTTATGTGGGTATGATAGAATAATATAAAATAATATTATATAAGTAGATAAAAGCAATTATACCGTGTTTATCGGAACTTGGCACGCTTGTTGCAATTGTGTTATCGAACCCGAAAAGGGAGAGAAACAGAATACAACAGAACACGGAGGTGTACTATGAAATACTTAGCAAAACGTGATTACGATTCCCCGATGGTGTCAGCTTTTGACTCGTTGTTCAATGACATGCTTGGCGACTGGGGTCTGACGCCTTCCAGGTTTCCTGCTGTAGACATCATCGAGAATGAGGATGCCTATGTCTTGGAAGCTGAGCTTCCAGGCTACAAGCAGGAGGAAGTGAAGGTACATGTCGAGAAACACGTACTGAAGTTAAGTTCCACCAAGCAGGGCAAGAAGGAAGAGAAGGAAAAGAGAAGGCTCGTAACCGAACGCTGCTACCAGTGCTTTGAACGTTCCTTCACCCTGCCTGAGGATGTGGATGAGGAGAAGATTGAAGGAGTATTTGCCGATGGTCTTCTGAAGCTCACCCTCCCAAAGAAGGAAGTGGCCAAGCCGAAAGCAATTGAAGTAAAGATTAAATAAACGGTTGAGGAAACCTATCCTGTACATGCAAGACCCCGCTTTGAGTGGGGTCTTCGCATGTTCAGGCTTCGATCAGCGTTGCATAGAAATTAACTGCATGTTGGATATTTTCCACACTGATGCGCTCATCGGGGGCATGCATGCGGGCAACTTCACTTGTATCCATACGTACCGGTGTAAAGCGATAGATACACTGGCTCAAGTTCTGGTACTTGCGGGCATCGGTGGCTCCGAGCATCAGATAGGGGGTTACCAAGACATTGCCGAAACACGCAGTGATGGTTTTCCGTATGTCCGTAAACGCTTCTGCTTCGACGGGGCTCACCTCGGATGGGGCTGTAAAGCGAACTACCTCGAGTTTGACCGCAGGATTGCCGATGACCTTTTTTATCCACTGAAGCACTTCTTGCTGTGTTTGGGTGGGTAGCAGTCGGATATTCACGGTTGCCGTTGCCTTCTCTGCAATGACATTGCTCTTGTCGCTTGCCGCAATCATCGTCGGTACAATGGTGGTTCGTATCAAGGCATTCATTGTTGCATTCCTGCTGAAGACGAGCTTCAGCAAAGGCTTGGTGATCCAACGATTCAAAAAGAGCAGCCGGTAGGCAAAAGGCCCCCGCCTTCCGAGTGATTCCAGCATCGCCTTGACGGGGGACGTACATCTGGGGGGCATGGCTTTCCTCTCCAAACGGGAGGCGGCCCGGCTGACCAATCCCAATGCGGTGGGGAAGGAGGGGGTGGAAGAATGGCCTGCTTTGCAGGACGCAGACAGCTCGACATCCATGTAGCCTTTCTCGGCTATACCCACTACTGCAATATCCTGTTTGAAACCCTTGATGTATCGTTGGCTGACCACGCCTCCTTCATCGAGGACGTACGCGAATTGCTGCCCTTGTTTCTCAAAATAGGAAGCGATGGTATGGGCTCCCTCTTTCGATCCGTTGCATTCCTCATCGCAGCCGAAGGCGACAAAGAAGGTTGTTTTTGGGTGTTTCCCCTCTTTGAGCAGTGACTCAAATGCGGTGAGGATGGCGATTGTCTGCACCTTGCAGTCGAAACTGCCTCTTCCATAGAGAAATCCGTCTTCGATGACACCGCTGAACGGAGGATGTGACCATGCTTTTTCCTGCGCTCCTACGACATCGAGGTGTGCAGTCAAGAGAACCGGCAGGACTTGCGTGTTCTCACCTTCAAAACGATACACAAGATTATAAGCACCCACATCCGTTGTGATGCGGCATTTTTCACAGAGGGGATAAGCCTTGGCAAGCAAATCGGCAAGACGGGTGAATTCGTTCCAATCGGTTTGATTTGTGTCTTGGTGGGAAACGGTTCTGCACTGTACGGCCTTGCTCAGCACCTCAAGGGCTTTTTCCCCATCGATGGTCCTCCCAGGCTGTGATGCCATTCCCTCTGGTTGTTGGAGAACAATCGTACGTATGATTACGATGGACGCAAGGAGCAGAAATATACCTGCAAGGAGAGATAAAACCATGCTGATTCTCCAAATCCATTCTAGTGTTTTTTACATTATAATGATATATTGTACAGTAACAATAGTTTTGTAGCGGAACCAGGGAGTAATAACACGCATGCCCAAGAAGATAGATCATGAGCAGAGGAAGGAGAAAATCCTGCAAACAGCCCTGAAAGTGTTTGCGCGCGAAGGGTATCGTGACTCCAATCTCTCCTTGATTGCCACCGAATGTGGCATTTCCCGGCCTACCATCTATCAGTACTTCAAGGACAAGGAAGAAATTTATTACTATGCGGTGAAACTGGTTACCGGCCGGATGTTCAATAAGTACGCCACGTTTGCCTGGTCGACCGATCAGAACTATATCGTGCGCATCACCAACATCTGCCTGGATATCATGCAGACAGCCAGTGAGCATGACGGAGAGCTGACCAGCTTGGTCGATGTCATGCTGCAAATGAAGAAGGAAGGCAGGGATTTCAACGAGATAATCCTGCGCCGAACCGCAAAACTCACCATTCTCTTCAAGCGACTGCTTCGGATGGGAATCAAGGCGGGAGACATCATTAGTTGTGATGTGAACCGGGTGGCGGATCATTTGCTTTTGCTGCTTGAGTCCTCCTGTTTCCAGGTGGCGTTCCTCGATACCTTCGATATGCAGCACTCCAAGCATCTGGTAAGCACCTATCTGGCTTTCTATAGTGCGAAGGCTGTTCCTAGCCGGTAAGGCAAAATCTCAGTATATTTGCTGTGTACAGGATAGGGCCCGACATGGGCCAGGTTTCTTCATGCCTGAAGATGAGGAGCATCCATGAATATTGATACGATGACCATCAAATTGCGTCAGGCACTCTCTGATGCAGATGTACTAGCGAATGAACACGGTAATGCAGAGATTACCACCGAACACCTGATCTTGGCCCTGCTGGACCAAAAAGAAGGGCTGCTGCCGCCGCTTCTGGAGCGGTTGGGGGTTCCTTTGAAGCAGGTGAAAGAGAAGATCGAGGACCTGGTTAACCGACTTCCCAAAGCCTATGGCTCGAATGTCCAGCGGTCTCTTTCCGCCCAGCTGGGCAGCGAGTTGTATGCAGCGGACAAGGTGGCTGCTGAATTCAAGGACCAGTATCTGAGTGCCGAGCACGTTTTGCTCGCGATTTTGGATGATGGCAGCCAGGCAAGCAAGACGCTCAAAGCCTTGGGATTGACCAAGGATGCGGTAATGCAGGCTTTGCAAAGCATCCGGGGGAACCAGAGTATCCAAAGCGAGGACCCTGAAAGCCGCTACCAAGCCCTAGAGAAGTACTGCAGGGATATGACGACTCTTGCCCGTCAAGGAAAGTTGGACCCTGTTATCGGCCGTGATGAGGAGATCCGCAGATTGATGCAGGTCCTCTCCCGAAAGACAAAGAACAATCCAGTTCTTATCGGTGAACCCGGTGTAGGAAAAACCGCCATCGTTGAAGGGCTCGCCCTGCGCATTGCCTCCGGTGACGTACCTGAGTCGCTCAAGGGCAAACGTTTGCTCAGCCTGGACGTCGGTTCATTGGTGGCCGGTGCCAAGTACCGTGGAGAGTTTGAGGAGCGACTGAAGGCTGTAGTCAAGGAAGTCACTTCCAGTGAAGGGGCGATCATCCTGTTCATCGATGAATTGCATACCATCGTTGGGGCGGGGGCCAGTGAAGGTTCAACCGATGCTTCAAACCTCATCAAGCCAGCTCTCAGCCGCGGCGAGCTTCATACCATCGGGGCAACAACCTTGGATGAGTACCGCAAGTACATCGAACCGGATAAAGCCTTGGAGCGTCGCTTCCAGCCGGTCTATACCAAGGAACCATCGGTGGAGTCGACGATAGCCATCCTTCGCGGGCTTAAGGACCGTTACGAAGTGCACCATGGGGTGCGGATAAAGGATGAGGCGTTGGTGGCGGCGGCTACATTGAGCAACCGGTATATCACCAACCGCTTCCTTCCGGACAAGGCAATCGACTTAGTGGATGAGGCGGCAAGCCAGCTGAAAATGGAGATTGAGAGCCAACCGGATGAGTTGGACCAGGCCGAGCGCAAGATACTGCAGTTGAACATCGAGGACCAAGCTCTGAGCCGTGAGACCGACAAGGCAAGCAACGAACGGCGTGAAAAATTGCACAAGGAGCTTGGGGAGCTGAAGAACAAGCGTGATGCCATGCATCTGCAGTGGGTCAACGAACGATCGTTCATTGCCAAGCTTCGTGAGCATAAAGCCAGGTTGGAACAGTTGAATCTCGAGGAGCAACGAGCGGAGCGCGAAGGCGACCTTGCAAAGGCTGCCCAGATCAAACACGGCCAGATTCCTGAGTTGATGCATCAGATCGAAACGATGAACCAGCAGTTGGCCGGCGTGCAGACAGAGGGCAAGCAGATGCTGCGTGAAGAGGTCAGCGAGGATGATATCGCCCGCATCGTCAGCAATTGGACGGGCGTACCGATTGCAAAAATGAAGGGCAGTGAGATGGAAAAATTCCTGCATCTGGAAGAGACGCTTGCCAAACAGGTGGTCGGTCAGAGACAGGCGATACAAGCGGTAAGCAATGCCATCCGACGTAATAAGGCCGGGATTGCCGACGAGCACAAGCCTTTGGGGACCTTTTTGTTTGCCGGACCTACGGGAGTGGGAAAGACTCTGCTCGCTAAAGTCCTTGCGCAGCTGCTTTTTGACGATGAGAAGTCCTTGACCCGTATCGATATGAGTGAGTATATGGAGAAATTCTCGGTCAGCCGACTCATTGGTGCGCCTCCGGGATATGTAGGATATGATCAAGGCGGTCAACTTACCGAGGTAGTCAGAAGGAGGCCCTATTCGGTCATTCTTTTCGATGAAATCGAGAAGGCTCATCCGGATGTCTTCAATGTACTGCTCCAACTGCTTGACGATGGTCGTCTGACCGATGGGCAGGGCAGAGTGGTCGACTTCACCAATACGGTGATCATCATGACCAGCAACCTGGGTAGCCAGCAGCTGCTTGCTTCCCAAGACCATGCAGAGGGGGTGAAGTTGGTGACCCAGATCATTAACAACTCCTTCAAACCGGAGTTCATCAACCGTCTGGATGAGATCATCGTTTTTGAACGATTGGGAGAGGACCAGATACGCCAAATTGTAAGCCTGCAGCTGAAACAGCTCCAATTGCGGCTTGAAAAACGCGGTTTCTCACTGAGTTGGGATTCCGAAGTGGTGGAATTGCTCTATCGCGAAGGTTACAATCCTGCGTTTGGGGCGAGACCCATCAAGCGGGCCATCCAAAGGCTGGTAGAGGATCCATTGTCGATCCAGCTGCTTGGCGGCCGTTTTGCCCCGGGTTCTGCAATCCGTCTTACTTTGCAAGGCTCTGAGGTGGTTGCTCTCTAGATAGCAGTGTCTGATAGTCTTGCAGCGTATCGATGTCCAGGATGTAGGCTTCATCGTCTACCTCTATTTCCTGAACGGGATACGCTGCAAGCAGTGTTCGCATGGTGAACGGGTCATTCTGGCTTTTAATAACCTCCAGGAAGGTCGATGAAAGCAGGACCGGATGGCCCAGTCTGCCTTTGTAGCTGGGTCTGGCTGCCTGAGCTGTGCAGTGCTGCATGAGGAATCGATAGTGCCTCTCCTCGATGAGGGGCATGTCCGAAAGGGAGATGAAAAAGCTTTCCGTCTCTCTGAGGTGACAGGCACCGCAGCGGGTGGAGCTTCCCTGACCCCTCTCATACTCAGGATTGTGTACGACCAAAAGGTTGTCACAGAATAGGTCCTTTATTGCCTCTTGTACTGCATCGGCCTTAAACCCGGTCACCACTACCGTGTAGAGGCCGGCGAGCAATGATTGCCTTACCGAGCGATGGACCAACGTCTCTCCTTGATAGGAGAAAAGCAATTTTTTTCCTTCGCTGCGTGAACCAAGACCGGCGGCCAACAAGAGATTTTGCATGCTGCTTCCTTGAGTGAGTATTGCAAAACTATTATACTCGATGCCATTATGATTGCTACCTATTTCAATGCCCTCATGATTATTGTCGGGTCCTTGCTCGGATTATTACTGAAGAACAAGCTCAAGGCTTCGTATCAGGAGGTGGTTTTCACCTCGTCAGGCCTTGTTACCTTGGTTATCGGCATTTCCATGGCGATGCAGACAGGTTCGTATCTGATCCTGCTCTTTTCTGTGGTCCTTGGCGGTTTTATCGGGTATGCCTTACGAATCGAGGACGGGGTGCTCGCACTCGGCACGTGGATGGAAAGACGTTTGTCCAGGGGTAGGGGCAATGCAGAGAGTGGACGCAATTTTGCCTTGGGCTTTCTCAACGCATCCCTCTTGTTCTGTAGTGGTGCCATGACGGTTGTAGGGTCCATCCAAGCAGGGACTGTGGGGGATTATCAGCTTATTCTGGTCAAATCAATCATGGATGGATGCATGGCGATTATTTTCAGTGCAGTGTATGGGCCCGGGGTTTTGGCAAGCGCGTTGTTTGTGTTGCTGTATCAGGGGTTCTTCACGCTTGCAGGGGGAGCCATAGCCCCGGTACTCGGCGATGCAGGGATTAACGAACTCGCTGCAGTAGGGGGCGTGTTGTTGATGATGATCGGTTTTGGTTTGCTGGACATCCGCAAGAGTAAAACAGGTAATTTCCTCCCTGCAATGATTGTTGCACCGCTGTTGGCTCTAGCCTCACCGATGTTCAAATCTTTCGTGCAAGGGATTGGTTTCTGAGATAGGCAAGCAATGGTTTGAGACAGTACACTTCTTCCGGTTCAAGATCGTCGATCCAGGTCTTGAGCTCCTTCTTGCATTCCGGGATATCCTCGGCAGCTTCGTCCTCGTCTTGAAGTTTGTAATCAAGGCCGTATTCAAGCTGCTCTATGGTAACGCCGGACTTCTCTGATATTTTGAGTAGAACACTCATGGGAGGACGTCTGTCTGTCTGTACCCAGCTGGAGAGTGTACTCCGCTTCACGCCGAGTTGGTTGGCTAAATCAACCACCGATGGAGCGCGCAGCAACAGTTTTACTCTCTCCCAGAATTTTTGCATGCTATGAATATAGCAGTGGAGAGGCTGAAATGACGATAATGTGTCATTAAAACATACTATTTTAGTAACATTAAACTAAGTCTTTTAAATAGAAAACAATAAAATATCAGTGTATGACGAAAAAATATCACCTCGCTGGCCGAGGTGATAATCCTTCGTCGATAGTGTTGTCTACTTGCGTTTTCTTGCGTCCTGCAGAGCAGTATCTTCATCTGTATCCTTGGCAACCGGACATGCCTGAATATTCCAGATATCCTTGGCATACTCAGCGATGGTACGGTCACTGGAGAATTTTCCGCTTGAGGCAACATTGAGAACGGCCCGATGATTCCATTCCGTACTGTCCTTGGCATACAGTTCCCTTGCTTTGCGGTGGGCATCGCTGTACATCCGTAGGTCTGCAAAGTGGTAATATCGGTCCCCTTCCTCAAAGAGGCTTCTGCGAAGAGGCTCAAAGATGTTGGGTTCATTCACATTGAAGTAGCCGCTGAACAACAAGTCGATTGCCTTCTTGATTTCATCATCCGCCATGACAACAGAGAAGGGGTCGTAGGTATGGCTGAGTTTGGCAATTTGCTCTTCGGTATGTCCAAAGATGAACATATTTTCCTTTCCTGCTTCCTCTGCAATTTCCACGTTTGCACCATCCATCGTACCGATGGTCAAAGCCCCGTTGCACATGAATTTCATGTTTCCGGTTCCTGAGGCTTCCGTGCCTGCAGTTGAGATTTGCTGGGAGAGGTTCGTGGCGGGGATGACGATCTCAGCCATGGAGACTCGGTAGTTGGGCATGAAGTGAATAGCCAGGCGGTCGCGGGTGACAGGATCTACATTGATCACCTTGGCAATATTGTTGATGAGTTTGATGATCAACTTTGCATTCACATACCCGGGTGCCGCCTTACCTCCGAAGAGGAATGTGGTGCTTTCCATGTTCTTGGTAGCCTCACCGTCGTTCTTCAGGTCGTTGTAGATGAGCAGAATGTTCAGCGCATTGAGCAGCTGCCTCTTGTACTCATGTATTCTTTTGACCTGCACATCAAAGAAGGAGTGAGGGTTTATGATCATCCCACTTTCCGTTTTCAGGAAAGCAGCACAACGGACCTTGTTCTCCTCCTTGATTGCCTTGAAATCCAAAAGGAAGTTCTTGTCTGCAGCAAAGGCCTTGAGATCGGAGATTTTGCTGAAATCGGTAATCCATGCATCACCGATGGCACTCTTGATCAGGTCGGCAAGTTTGGGGTTTGAGGCCAGCAGCCATCTCCTTTGGGTGATGCCGTTGGTCTTGTTGTTGAATCGATCGGGGAAAATCAGGTTGAACTGGGGGAACATCTGCTTTTTAAGCAGTTCGGAGTGCAAGGCTGCAACGCCGTTGGTGCTGTGGCTGCCGATGATCGCCAAGTTAGCCATTCTGACCTGCTTCGGATTGGACTCCTCGATAATACTGATTTTTCCGAGCATTTGCGGTTGCAGCGGGAAGTAGGAGACGGCCTGTTGCAGGAATCGATGGTTGATCTCATACATGATTTGCATATGACGCGGAAGAATTTTCGCCAGCATCGGCAGAGACCATTTCTCCAAGGCTTCAGGCATGAGCGTATGGTTGGTGTATGCCAGCGTCCTGGTTGTGATATCCCATGCACTGTCCCAATCGAGTAACTCCTCATCCAAGAGGATACGCATCAATTCAGGTACTGCGAGGGAAGGGTGGGTGTCGTTGAGCTGGATGGCTGCAAAGTCGGGAAGGAGAGACCAGCTTTTGTTTTCGCGTTTGAAGCGTCTGATGATATCAGCCAGTGAACAGGCGACAAAGAAATATTGCTGCTTCAGCCGCAATTCCTTGCCCATATACTGCGTATCGTTGGGATAGAGGACTTGGCTGAGGTTCTCAGCGGAAATTTTGGAGCGCACCGCTTCGGTGTAGTCACCATCGTTGAATTCATGAAAGTCAAACTCATCGGGGCTTTTGGCCGACCACAGCCGCAAGGTATTTACCGTCTTGCAGCCATAGCCGATGATCGGGGTGTCGTATGCAATGCCGTGTACGGTTTCACTGCCGATCCATTTGAATTGGTCCTTGCCGCGTTCACGGATGACCCGCACCTCTCCACCGAACTGTACGGGGTAGACTACATCCGGTCGCAGGACCTCCCAAGGATTTCCGTCCCGCAACCAGTTGTCCGGTTGCTCTGCCTGCCAGCCGTTCTTTATCTGCTGACGGAAAATGCCGTAGTTGTAGCGGATGCCGTATCCATAGGCAGGAATCTCAAGTGTTGCCAAGGAGTCCAGAAAGCAGGCAGCCAGTCGACCGAGTCCCCCGTTCCCCAATCCTGCATCGGGTTCCATTTCACTGAGTTCCTCATAGGTGTAGCCGAGAGAGGCGAGGGCTTCCCGTACAGGTCCCTCCAAGCCGAGATTGATGACATTATTGGTCATAGCCCGTCCCATGAGGAATTCAAGGGAGAGGTAATAGACGCGCTTTGCGCTTTGCTGCCTCTGTGTCTTTCTGCTGAGGTTCCATTGATGGATGATTCTATCGCGGACCGTGAGGGCGAGGGCGGTATAGCGGCCCTCTTGGGTGGTATGGTACATATCAGCGTCTTGGCTGTACTTGAGGTGCTCAGCGAAGTCCTGAGCTATGTCTTTCGCAGTATGGCCGTAACGTGTTTTTATCTGATCCTTCATAGGAACTCCTTGTAATTGGTACAAATAACGCTTATAAACTATATATGATAGAGGAGTTATGGGCAACAGGTCCAAGTTTTTCCCTAATATTGGTGATGTATATTGACAAAAAGAACGCACTCTGGTAAGTTTGCTTCTGCATGTTGCAGGTTGGTTTACTCGTGGATGCCCTGTAATATGACCGACGCCCTTGTAGCTCAGTCGGTAGAGCACCACCATGGTAAGGTGGGGGTCAACGGTTCAAATCCGTTCGAGGGCTCTTTTTTTATCCCCTTCCGGTTTAGTTGGATGGGTATGAGGTGAAAACTCACCGAGGAGCATGAAATGGGTGAAGCAAAGAAGAAAGGTCCCGTGGAGAAAATTGCTCTCCAGTGCACCGAATGCAAGCAGAAGAACTATACCACCGAGAAGAATCGGAGAAATACTCAAGGTAAGCTTGAGTTGAGCAAGTATTGTCCGTTTGAGCGCAAGCATACCTTGCACCGCGAGACAAAGATTAAATAAGGTAGTTTCGATCGAGAAGCAAATAGGCCAATAGCTCCAATTGGTAGAGCGCTGGTCTCCAAAACCGGATGTTGAGGGTTCGAGTCCTTCTTGGCCTGTTGGCTTCTCGATCTTATCCACAAGGAGCCTTTCATGAAGAAGTTTTTTAAGTATTTCAAGGAGTCCCACCAGGAACTAAAAAAGGTTGTCTGGCCCTCCCGTGAAGCTGTCATTTCTTCGACTAAGGTCGTACTTGTTTCCACAGTCATCGTCGCAGTATTCCTTGGGTTGGTGGATTTCCTCCTGCTCAAGGGTGTGTTGTTCGTTCTGTAAGGCGGCGACATGGCAAAGGGCTGGTACGTAGTACATACTTATTCGGGATACGAACAAAAGATTGAGCGAATCATCAACAAGATGCGCGAGACCGATACGGACTTCGCGCTCGTTTGCACTGATGTGAAGGTCCCCTTTGAGACCGTCGTTGAAGTGAAAGACGGGGTGAGACGTGATGTGAAGCGCAAAATTCTTCCTGGATACATCCTCGTTGAGCTCGACTTGCCTGATCACAGTTGGAAAACCTGGTGTTCCCAGGTTAAGCGCATTCAAGGGGTAACCGGTTTTGTTACACCCAACGATAGTGTGAAACCGCAGCCGTTGAATGCCGCCGAGGTGAAGAGCCTCTTCCAGAAGACCGGTGATCTACCTGCTGAAAAGGTATTCAAGCCTAAGCAGTCGTTCTCCATTGGGGAACAGGTTCGTATCATTGAGGGTCCGTTCGACTCCTTTACCGGAGTCATTGAAGAAGTCAATCTTGAAAAGGCCCGCATGCGGGTCAGCGTTGGAATTTTCGGACGCTCCACTCCGGTTGAGGTGGATTTCCTGCAAGTAGAAAAGATTCTGTAGTCGTCTTAAGGACTGGATGCCTACAAGAGAGTTTTCTGATTTTTTACAACCGAGTCCTTTTGTGTGTGATTACTCCCTCATCTTGTATGAGGTGGGAGCCTGATCGTATGACAGGCGTTAAGACCAGCGCGAAATCGAAAAACCACCCGATGGGTGGGATTGTCGCGTAAGGAGAGAAACATGGCAAAGAAAAAGGTAACTGCAGTCATCAAATTGCAGTGCCCTGCCCAGAAGGCTACGCCGGCACCCCCGATTGGGCCCGCGCTTGGACCTCATGGTGTCAGTGCCCCTAAGTTTGTCCAGGAGTTCAACGAAAAAACGAAGAACTACGAAGCTGGACTTATTCTTCCCGTCATCATTACTGTGTATGCCGACAAGAGCTTCACGTTCATCCTGAAGACTCCCCCTGCTGCCGTCCTTATCAAGAAAGCTCTTGGTATTGCCAGCGGAAGCGGTAGTCCCAACAAGGTGAAGGTTGGCAAGCTTTCTCAGGCACAGCTGACCGACATTGCACAGACCAAGCTTGAAGACCTCAACGCCAATGACATTGAGGCCGCCAAGAAGATCATTGCAGGAACTGCCCGCAGTATGGGCGTAGAGGTGGAGCAGTAAGATGAAACACGGAAAGAATTATCGCGAAAGCATCAAGAAAATTGACCGTTCCAAGCTCTATACCTTCGAAGAGGCTTCCGCCCTGGTAAAGGACGTTGCATTTGCAAAGTTTGATGAGACCGTTGAGATCTCTGTCAAACTTACCCTCAAGAAGAGCCAGAGTGTTCGTGACACGGTAGTACTCCCCCACCAGTTTTCCGCCCAGAAGCGTGTACTTGTATTCGCAAAGGGTGAGAAGGCAGAGGAAGCTCGCCAGGCCGGTGCCGCATTTGTCGGTGACGACGACCTGATCGAGAAGATCCGTGGCGGTTGGATGGATTTTGATGTGGCTGTAGCCACCCCTGATATGATGAAAGACGTCGGTCGTCTCGGTCCTATCCTTGGTCGCAGAGGCTTGATGCCGAACCCCAAGACACAGACGGTAACTTTTGACCTGAAGGCTGCTCTCGCTGAGCTTACCAAGGGCCGTGTAGAGTTCCGCTCCGACAAGACCAACGTTATTCACATCGCTGTAGGAAAGATTTCCATGGATGCCGACAAGGTGAGCGAAAACGCTCGTGTTGTCGTCAAGGAAATCATCCGCAAGAAGCCTTCCGATGCTAAGGCTGACTTCGTAGTCAGCATCGCCCTTTCCTCCACGATGGGTCCTGGTGTCAGGGTCAACGTGAAGGACCTGATGGCTTCGGTATAAGAGGAGATGCATACAATGGATTACAAGACTCGTATTACCCCCGCCAAGGAAGAGGCCGTAAAGGCATTGAAGGATGAGTTCAGCCAGTATACCGGATACATCTTCACCGATTACCGTGGAATGACTGTTGAACAGATTACCAATCTGCGAAGAACCCTCATGAAGAAGGACGCTGCCTACCGTGTTGTAAAGAACCGGTTTGCAAAGATTGCTTTGACCGAACTGAACAACCAGGCTGATGCTCAGCTGGTTGGTCCGACCGCCATTGCACTTGTCCGTGGTGATGAGGCGAATATTGTAGCTAAGGACCTGTTTGCCTCTAGCAAGGAGGGTTCCCCCCTCCAGGTTAAGGGTGCAATGCTCGATGGTAAGTTTTTCACTCCTGAAGAGGTTGAGGCTTTCAGCAAGCTCCCGACCAAGCTGGAATTGATTGCTTCCTTGATGGGCACCATGAAGGCCCCGGTGCAGAAGCTGGCAGCAACTTTGCTTGCCTATGTCGAGAACAATGGCGGTTCTGTTTCCGCCACCGAAGAGAACTGAACACAGTCTTAGTCTTCACAGGTAACCTGCTATGACTGTGCAGACAAAACTTCTATAAGGAGAAGATAATATGGCTACTAAAGAAGAGATTTTGGAATCGATCGCAAAAATGTCCGTAATGGAAGTCGCTGACCTCATCAAGATGATGGAAGACAAGTTTGGTGTAAAGGCTGCTGCCGCCGCTGTTGCTGCCGGCCCCGTTGCTGAAGCTGCTGCTGCAGTGGAAGAACCCACTGAATTCAACGTCATCCTCAAGGCTTGCGATCCGACCAAGAAGATTGCAGCAATCAAGGAAGTCCGTGCTATCACCGGCCTCGGCCTGAAGGAAGCAAAGGACCTGGTTGAAGCAGGTGACAAGGTTGTTAAGGAAAGCGTCAGCAAGGCCGATGCAGCTGCTCTCAAGGAGAAACTTGAAGCTGCTGGTTGTACTGTTGAAGTTAAGCCCGTTGACTAATCTTGGCATGGGGGACCGGATTGCTATCTGGTTCCCTGTTCTTGATTTTTGTAAAAGGGCCAACGCCCGGTTCATTGAGCCACCGGATAGACACCGGTGGCCTGTTGTGTCTATCGTTTCCCTCTCCATAGAGGGATGCTGTCTGTTTCTCAATTGACTTTGGAGGGTACATGATGGTTGCCAAAGGCAAATCCATAACACGCACGTACATCGGTTCTGAATTACATGAAGTCTGTGAACTGCCCAACCTTATCGGGATCCAGCTTGATTCCTATGAGAGATTTTTGCAGCTTGAACGTTGCAAGCAGGGATTAGGTCCGGATTCGTCGTACGGGCTTGAGGAAGTGTTCCAGTCGACATTCCCCATTGACAGCCCCAATGGTGAGATGCGTCTCGCTTATAAGGGGTATACGATTGACCTTGATAATATCAAGTTCTCCGAAACGGAGTGCAAGAAGAAAGGTCGATCCTTTAGTGTGCCCATCAAAGTCACGATCAGCCTTGAGTTCTCCAATGGAGAAATGAGGGAGAAAGAGATTTTCTTTGGTGATATTCCGCTGATGACCGACCGTGGTACCTTTATTATTAATGGTGCCGAGCGCGTTGTGGTCAGTCAGATTCACCGCTCCCCCGGTGTCATTTTTTCGAATGAGAAAGATGTCTACTCCTCCAGGATTATTCCCTATCGGGGTTCTTGGTTGGAGTTTGAGATTGATGATAAAAAGCATTTGATCTTCACCAAGATTGACCGAAAGAAGCGTATTCTAGGTACGCTCTTTCTGCGTGCAATCGGGTTTGACACCCGTGAGAAGATTCTTGAGCAGTTTTACAGTTCCGAAACAGTAGAGCTTGCAGATGATTCAGACTTGAAGTCAAACTTGGAAAACAGGTATCTCTTCAAGGATGTCTATGCACAGGTCGAAAAAACCGAGAAGAAGGTTTTGCGCGCCGGTGACATGCTGCATGCCCACGAAATCGACGAGTTGCTCAAGCTCAATGTTCATGAGGTGCAATTAGTCAACCTCCGTGGTGAAGGAACCCTGCACAGTGACATGATTCTCAATTGTTTCGAGATTGAGGATGCCAAGTATACTCGTGAAGGCTGCGATGAACCTACCAAGGAAGACGTACTTTCCCCGATTTTCTCAGTCTTGATGCCTGGTGAGATGATTGCCATCGAGCGTGCAGAGAAGGACCTTCCTGATATGTTCTTCTCCAACCGCCGCTATGATCTCGGTTCTGTAGGACGTTACAAGTTCAATAAGAAGTTTGGAACCGGCACTGAAGAGGAAGAGGAGAATGCTTCCACCGATTTGACCGTTCTCACCCCGCAGGATATCGTCAATACGATGGATTTCCTGATCAAGGTGTTTATCCGTGAACATAACGTCGATGATATTGACCACTTGGGCAACAGGCGTGTCCGCTCGGTCGGTGAGCTTTTGCAGAATGCGCTGAAGAGTGCTTTCGCCCGCATGGAGCGCATCGCCAAGGAGCGAATGAACCTGGAGACCGGTTCGGTCAAACCGCAGGACCTGATTTCGATCAAGCCGATTGTGGCAGCCATCAAGGAATTCTTCGGAAGCAGCCAGCTTTCGCAGTTCATGGACCAGGTCAATCCGCTTGCTGAGCTTACTCATAAGAGAAGGCTCAATGCACTCGGTCCCGGTGGTCTATCACGTGATCGTGCGGGCTTTGAGGTTCGTGACGTTCACTACACCCACTATGGTCGTATCTGTCCCATCGAGACTCCTGAAGGACCAAACATCGGTCTGATTGTCTCGTTGGCAAACTATACCCGCATCAACCAGCATGGCTTCTTGGAAACCCCCTATCGCAAGGTAGTAAACGGTGTGGTGTCCAAGCAGTATCGCTATTTGGATGCAAACGATGAAGAGAAATTCTTCATCGCCCAGGCTTCGGCAAAGCTGGATACTGATGGAAACTTCCAGGAAAAAGAAGTTCCGGTGCGCAGAAGTGGTGATTACTCCACCAAGCCGCCTGTCGAAATCAAGTACATGGACGTTGACCCGAAGCAGGTAATCAGCGTTGCAGCCTCCTTGATTCCATTCCTCGAGCACGACGACGCCAACCGCGCCCTGATGGGTTCGAACATGCAGCGTCAGGCAGTTCCCCTTGTATTCCCCGAAACCCCGCGCGTGGGTACCGGCATGGAAGCAAAGACTGCTTATGACAGCGGTGTATTGGTGAAGGCAAAGCGCAGTGGAACGATTACCTACGTCAGTTCGGACCGTGTAGTGATCCAGCCTGATTCGGCGCAGATCCAGGGTCAGTTGGATACCTATGAGATTCAGAAGTACCAGAGGACAAACCAAGATACTTGTTTCAATCAGAAGCCGATTGTTTCTTTCGGCCAACATGTTGAAGCCGGTGCTGTTCTTGCCGATGGACCTGCAACGCAGAGTGCGGAGTTGGCCCTCGGTCGTAACATTCTTGTCGGATTTGTTCCTTGGAACGGGTACAACTATGAGGACGCCGTCCTTATTAGTGAACGGGTAGTCAAGGACGATATTTTCACTTCTGTGCATATCAAGGAGTTCACCACCGATATCCGCGAGACCAAGCTCGGTCCTGAGAAGCTGACCAGGGATATTCCCAACACCAGCGAAAAAATGCTCGAGCAGCTCGACGAGGATGGTATTGTACGTATTGGAACCGCAGTCCGTCCGGGCTCGATTCTGGTAGGCAAGGTAACACCCAAGAGTGAAAGCGATACTACTCCTGAGTTCAAGTTGCTCAACTCGATATTCGGTGAGAAGGCCAAGGAAGTCCGTGACACCTCCCTGAAGGTTCCCCATGGAACCGAGGGTACCGTCATTGACATTCAGCGGTTGAAGCGAAGCAATAATGATGAGCTTCCCCCGGGTGTCGAGGAGACGGTGAAGGTCCTCATTGCCACCAAGCGCAAGCTGAGGCAGGGTGACAAGATGGCAGGACGACACGGTAACAAGGGTGTTGTAAGCCGAATTCTTGCCGAGGAAGACATGCCTTATATGGCCGATGGCACGCCTCTGGATGTCTGTTTGAACCCGTTGGGTGTTCCTAGCCGAATGAACATCGGACAGCTGATGGAGACCCAGCTCGGTTGGGCTGCTGTGAAACTGGACAAGTGGTATTCCACTCCGGTATTCCAGAGTGCTTCCATGGCTCAGATTGAAGAGAAAATGCGCGAGGCAGGTTTGCCTGAGAACTCCAAGACTGTTCTCTATAATGGTCTTACGGGTGTCCCCTTCGTGAATCCTGTATTCTGCGGATATATCTACTATTTGAAGTTGCACCACCTGGTCGATGACAAGATGCATGCCCGTTCAACCGGTCCCTATTCACTGGTAACCCAGCAGCCGCTTGGCGGTAAGGCTCAGTTCGGTGGTCAGAGACTTGGAGAGATGGAAGTATGGGCACTTGAGGCGTATGGCGCTGCCAACACGCTGCAGGAGCTTTTGACCATCAAGAGTGACGACATGAACGGACGTGTCAAGATTTATGAGAGTATCGTCAAGGGAGAACCGGCCACTACTGCAGGAATGCCCGAGGCATTCAATGTATTGGTTCAGGAGATCCGTGGCTTGGCTCTGGATATGTCTGTGTATGACTCCAAGGGTCGGCAAGTGCCACTTACTGAACGAGATGAAGAGTTGATCGCCAAGCAGTCGAAAGGCTCCCTCAACTAACCAGGAGAAGTACGGATGAAAGAAATTCAAGATTTCGATAGCATCATGATAAAGCTGGCTTCGCCGGAGCAGATCAAGGATTGGTCCTACGGTGAGGTGAAGAAGCCGGAGACGATCAACTACCGCACCCTCCGTCCGGAGCGCGATGGTCTCTTCTGTGAAAAGATTTTCGGTACCACCAAGGAGTGGGAATGTTACTGCGGCAAATTCAAGTCGATCCGATACAAGGGTGTGATTTGTGATCGTTGCGGTGTTGAGGTAACCAATACCAAGGTTCGTCGTGAACGTATGGGTCATATTACCTTGGCAGCTCCCGTTTCCCACATTTGGTATTACCGTTCCGTTCCAAGCCGCATGAGCATGCTGCTCGATATTACCCGCAACTCGCTGCAGAGTGTTCTCTATTATGAGAAGTATGTAGTGATCAATGCAGGAGACACCAACCTCAAGCCCAAGCAACTCCTCTCTGAAGAGGAGTATTGGCAGGCACGTGAGCAGTACGGTGACTCTTTTGAGGCCGGCATGGGTGCTGAGGCTGTCAGAAAGCTTTTGGTAAACCTTGACCTGGAGGAACTCTCCCGCGAACTTCGCGAACAGATGCGCCTCAAAGGTGACAAGGCTGACAAGCGCCTGCTCAAGCGTATTGAGGTATGTGAGAACTTCCGCGACAGCGGCAACCGCCCTGAGTGGATGATCCTTACCGTTATTCCTGTAATTCCCCCCGATCTCAGACCTATGGTCCAGCTCGATGGCGGCCGTTTCGCCACCAGCGATCTGAATGACCTGTACCGTCGTGTGATCAACCGTAACAACCGTCTCGATCGTCTGGTCAAGCTGAATGCTCCGGACATCATCATCCGTAATGAGAAACGAATGCTTCAGGAAGCGGTTGATGCTCTCTTTGACAACTCCAAGCGCAAGCGGGTAGTCAAGGGTGCGAGCAACAGGCCTCTGAAGAGTCTGTCTGATATGCTGAAGGGCAAGCAGGGGCGATTCCGTCAGAACTTGCTTGGAAAGCGTGTTGACTACTCCGGTCGTTCGGTTATTGTTGTCGGTCCCGAGTTGAGAATGCACCAGTGCGGCCTTCCTTCGAAGATGGCTCTTGAACTGTACAAGCCCTTCATTATGAAGAAGCTGGTACAGGATGGCGTTGTCTACAACATCAAGAAGGCAAAGAGCCTGGTTGAGGAAGAGACTGATGCCGTGTGGTCCATCCTTGATGAAGTAGTCAGGGAGCATCCGGTACTGCTCAACCGTGCACCTACGTTGCACCGTTTGGGCATACAGGCCTTCGATCCCGTTCTCGTCGATGGAAAGGCAATCAAGTTGCATCCGTTGGTATGTCATGCCTACAACGCTGACTTCGACGGTGACCAGATGGCTGTCCACGTACCGTTGACGCATGCTGCTCAGCTCGAGTGCTGGACACTGATGCTCAGTGTTACCAACCTGCTCGACCCAGCCAACGGCAAACCAATCGTATATCCTTCTCAGGACATGGTTCTTGGTATCAACTACCTGACCCGTGACATGAAAGGGGCTGCCGGCGAGGGCAAGTATTTTGACAACATCGGAGAGCTGGAAATGGCCATTGATAGTGGTTTGCTCTCCTATAATGCAAAGATTCGCTATAAGTTTGCCAATGGTACCAAAATTGATACCACTCCGGGCCGTGTGCTCTTCAATGCCGTCCTTCCCAAGAGTGTTCCGTTCCAGAACGCAACCCTCGGTGATAAGGAGCTTAAGGCATTGATTGGTGATACCCTGAAGGCCAATGACAACTCCATCGCCGTTGAGATGCTCGACTCCATCAAGGATGTCGGTTACAAGTATGCAACGCTCTTTGGTGCAACCATTGGCCTGTCGGATATGATCGTGCCTGCTGCAAAGCAGGAACTGGTCACCAAGGCGAACAACGAACAGCAGAGAATCCTTGAGCAGTATCGTCAGGGTCACATCACCCAGGAAGAACGGTACAACAGGGTCATCGAGGTCTGGACCCAGACCAATGACCAGCTTACCGATGCTTTGATGGGTGAGTTGCGTGTAAGCCAGAACGGCTTTAACCCGCTCTTCCTGATGGCTGACTCCGGTGCTCGTGGATCGAAGACGCAGATCAGGCAGCTCGGTGGTATGCGTGGTTTGATGGCAAAGCCGTCGGGCGACGTCATCGAGTTCCCCATCAAGTCGAACTTCAAGGAAGGACTGTCGATCATCGAGTTCTTCATCTCCACCAACGGTGCACGCAAGGGTCTGTCCGATACCGCACTCAAGACTGCTGAGGCAGGTTACCTTACCCGTCGTTTGGTTGATATCAGCCAGGATGTGGTGATCAACGAGGACGACTGTCACACGATCAATGGTATTTGGCGAGGAGCCCTTAAGGATGGTGATGAAACCGTCGAATCGCTTGCTGAGCGCATTGTCGGCCGCTGTCCTGTTGAGGATGTTCTGCACCCCTTCTCCCGTGAAGTCATTGCTATGGCGAACGTCGAAATCGATGAAGCTACTGCAACGAAAATCGAGGAAGCCGGTATCGAAAAAGTATTGCTGAAGACCGTGTTGACCTGTGAGGCCAAGCATGGTGTATGCCGTAAGTGTTATGGACGCAACCTTGCTACCAACCGACCGGTTGTTATTGGCGAAGCAGTGGGAATCATTGCCGCCCAGTCCATCGGTCAGCCTGGTACCCAGCTTACGATGCGTACCTTCCATGTCGGTGGTACTGCTTCGACGAGTTCTGAGGATAACAAGCTTACGTTCAACTATCCTGTGCTCATCGGTACTATTACCGGAACCAGAGTCATTCGCGAGAGCGACTCGGTCAATGTATTCACCCGAAAGGGTCACATTGAGTACTTCCGTGTCAATGCCATCATCGATGAAGGAAGTTACGATAAACTGCTGGTTGAGGATGGATCCATCGTAGCCAAGGGAACTCCGTTGTACCTGAAGAAGGGCAAGGAAGTGACCAGTGAGGAAAATGGATCGGTGAAGATTGTTGGCCCAAGGGCCTATCTTGTCGGTCATTCCACCAGTCAAGTGGTCAAGACTGGTTCCGAGCTGTTGGTTGCAAGTGGACAATTTGTGGATGCAAAGTCTCCGATTGTCTCCTTCGACCCGTTCAGTGAACCTGTGTTGGCTGAAGTAGCCGGTTTTGTCAACTTCGTTGATATCAAACTGGGCACTACCTTGATTGAGGAAGTGAACGAGGAAACCGGTAACATCGAGAAGAAGATTACCGAGCACAGCTTGGAGTCACTCCAGCCCCGTATCGAGATTACCAGTGCTGAGCATGGGAAAGGCGATGTCGAGGCAGTGTATCTGCTCCCTGGTGGTTCCTATCTGCAGATCAAGGATAATACCAAGGTCTTCAAGGGTACCATTCTGGCAAAGTTGCTCAAGGAAGGTATCAAGACTAAGGATATCACCGGTGGTCTTCCCCGTGTTGGTGAACTTTTCGAGGCACGCAGGCCCCGCAATGCTGCAATTCTTGCCCAGGTCTCAGGCTTGGTCAGTTTTGCCTCGATTGTCAAGGGAAAGCGAACCATCGTGGTTACCGACCCCTTTGGACATGAGTACAAGCACATGGTACCGATGGGAAGGAACCTCCTGGTCCGTGACGGTGACTCGGTAGAGGCTGCAGAAGCATTGTGTGACGGCGCTGTCGATCCACACGACATCCTGGACATCCTTGGGGAGAATGCACTGCAATCCTTCCTCGTGGACGAGGTTCAGGAGGTCTACCGCATGCAGGGTGTACAGATCAATGATAAACACCTTGGTGTTATTGTCAGGCAGATGCTCCGCAAGGTCGAGGTTGTCCATGTTGGTGATACCAACCTGATTCATGGGCAGCAGGTTGATAAGTATCGGTTCTTTGAGGAAAATGATCGGGTAATTACCGAAGGTGGTGAGCCTGCAGTTGCACGCCCGCTGTTGCTTGGTATCACTCGTGCTTCCTTGAGCATCGACTCGTTTATCAGCGCAGCCTCCTTCCAGGAGACTACCAAGGTCTTGACAAACGCAGCAATTGCTGGTAGTAAAGATGAGTTACGCGGTCTGAAAGAGAACGTCATCATCGGCCACCTTATTCCTGCTGGAACCGGCATGAAGAAGTACCGAGATGTAAAACTCAAGGACGAAGAATTGCTTGCACTGCAGCAGAAAGTTGATGCGGTCAAGGAATCCAGGCGTCAAGAGATGATTGATGACGATGATTTCGACGTCGAAGATTTGGCAGACATGAAATCCGTAGGTGATACCGTGGATGTGGACGATTCGGACGAGGAATGATGGATGCGCCTGTCGGCGTATTCTGAAGCCTGGGAAGATTCGTGTAAAAACCACACTATTGTGTCCATGCTGGGTACGGATTTTACATACGAGGTGCTGCCCGTAGGGGCGGCACAGATCCCTGCTTTTGTGAGAGGCGGTGGATCAAAGAAAGAAAAGGGAGTGTGTCTACAAGATGCCTACTATTAATCAGCTGATCAGAAAGGGGAGGACAAGTGTCCGCAACAAGACTAAGTCCCCAGCCCTTGAAGGTTGTCCCCAGAAGCGTGGTGTTTGCACCAGGGTCATGACCGTCACCCCGAAGAAGCCGAACTCTGCTCTGAGAAAGGTTGCACGTGTGCGCCTTTCAAACGGTATTGAAGTAACCGCGTACATCCCCGGTATCGGACATAACCTGCAGGAGCACTCTGTTGTTCTTCTGCGTGGTGGAAGGGTCAAGGACCTTCCCGGTGTTCGCTATCACATTGTTCGTGGTGCCAAGGATACCCTCGGTGTTGCAGATCGGAAGAGAAGTCGTTCCAAATATGGTGCGAAGAGACCCAAGGCTTGATAAGGGAGGAGATAGAATATGTCAAGAAGAACTACTGCTCCCGTTAGGGAAGTTTTGCCCGATCCCGTATATGGGAGTGTCATTGTTGAGAAGTTCATCTGCCGCATGATGGTGGATGGCAAGAAGTCCATCAGTACCAGGATCATCTACCAGGCTATGGCTAGCCTTGGTGAGAAGACTGGAGATAAGCCGTTGGATGTATTTCTCAAAGCTTTGGAAAACGTAAAACCTGTTGTAGAAGTTAAGAGCCGCCGTGTCGGTGGTGCCACCTATCAGGTTCCTGTTGAGATTCGCGACAATCGCCGTGAGGCGCTTGCCATGCGCTGGGTTATTACCGCTGCTCGTAACCGCAATGGTCGCAGCATGGCTGAGAAGCTTGGTGCCGAACTCCTTGATGCTTACCAGAATACTGGTTCTGCTTTCAAGAAGAAGGAAGATACCCACAGAATGGCAGAAGCCAACAAGGCCTTCAGCCACTACCGCTGGTAGTCCTGCAAACCCGACAAGAACCGGCTTTTTTCAAAAAAAAGGCCGGTTTTTTCGTATCTTTATATAATTAAAGAGTATTGCTTGACATAAAAACTGCTTTCGCATATAGTGCATAAGGTGTCCGCAGAGCTATGTCTATGCGGTGCTATGAAGAGCCAAACCAATTATTGCAGAAGCAATAGTAAGGTGGTTTCAGGCAGTACGAAGTTTTTTTTAAAACTTATACTATGTCGTCAGGATGGATTCTCCAGGCCTGAGGACCTCTGGAATCCTCTTATGTTTTGTTTCCAAGTAATTAGTTTGTCTCAACCGGAATGGTAAAGGCTTTGGGCCTTTATGAGCACATATTAATTATTTTTTGTGACAGTCAATGGAACGTCACAAGGAGGAAATGATGGCAAAAGAGAAATTTCAGAGGAACAAGCCACACGTAAACGTAGGAACCATCGGTCACGTTGACCATGGTAAGACTACCCTTACTGCTGCAATCACCATGCACTGCGCTAAACTGTTTGGCGATAAGGCTCTTGCTTACGATGCGATTGACAACGCCCCTGAAGAAAAAGAGCGTGGTATTACCATTAACACCAGACACGTTGAGTACCAGTCTACCAATAGGCACTATGCTCACGTTGACTGCCCGGGACACGCTGACTACATCAAGAACATGATCACCGGTGCTGCACAGATGGACGGCGCCATCATCGTCGTTGCAGCAACTGACGGTGCAATGGCACAGACCAAGGAACACATCCTTCTCGCTCGTCAGGTTGGTGTACCCTGCCTCGTTGTATTTATCAACAAGTGCGACCAGGTAGACGATCCTGAATTGATCGACCTCGTTGAGGAAGAGATGCGTGACCTTCTTCGTGCACAGGGATTCGATGGTGACAATGCTCCTGTAATCCGCGGTAGCGCTTACGAAGCAATGACCCAGCCCGACAACCCCGAAGCCACCAAGTGCCTCGACGAACTGCTTGATGCAATGGACAACTATGTTCCCCTTCCGGAACGTGCTGTTGATCTGCCCTTCCTGATGCCGATCGAAGACATCTTCTCCATCTCTGGTCGTGGTACTGTTGTTACCGGTCGTATTGAACGCGGTATCATCAGAGTAAACGAACCCGCCTCCATCGTTGGTATCAAGGATACTCGTGATACCGTCGTAACTGGCGTTGAGATGTTCAACAAGTTGCTTGATGAAGGTCAGGCAGGTGATAACATCGGCGCACTGCTGCGCGGTGTTGACAAGAAGGACGTTGTTCGCGGCCAGGTCTTGGCAAAGCCCAAGTCGATCATGCCCCATGCAAAGTTCCTCGGTACTGTCTACGTCCTGAGCAAGGATGAAGGCGGCCGTCACTCTCCGTTCTTCGGTGGATACCGCCCGCAGTTCTATTTCCGCACCACTGACATCACTGGTACGGTAAACCTGCCTGAAGGCAAGCAGATGGTTCTGCCTGGTGACCACACTGAGATTATCGTTGAGCTGATCCACCCGATCGCCATGGACAAGGGCCTCCGCTTCGCTATCCGCGAAGGTGGTAGAACCGTTGCTTCCGGTCAGGTTACCGAGATTACCGACTGAGTGTATTGACGATTGTCTTGCCATCATCGGCTGATGGTGGCAAGGCCCGTTTTTTGGAGGAATAATGGCTAAAGAAAGAATTCGAGTAAGGTTGAGAGGCTTTGATATTGAGCTTGTTGAACAGAGCTCCAAAGCAATCGTAGAAACTGTCGTCAGGGCTGGCGCTACCGTGTCAGGACCTGTTCCTCTCCCGACTCGTATTAACAAGTACACTGTCCTGAGATCGCCCTTTGTCAATAAAAAGTCTCGTGAACAGTTCGAGATGAGAACCCACAAAAGGTTGATTGACATTTTGGATCCTACATCAAAAGTCATGGATGCCCTCATGAAGCTTGAGCTCCCTGCCGGTGTGGATGTAGAGATTAAACAGTAAGAGAGTTGAGGTAAGAGATGTTAGGGCTTATCGGCAAAAAAGTTGGAATGACACAGGTGTTTGATGCGCAAGGCAGGCTCACACCCGTGACTGTAATAAAAATTGAGGGCAATGTTGTTGTCGGGGAACGCACTGACGAGAAGCACGGATATAGTGCTGCCGTTTTGGGTTCTGTTGACAAGAAAAAAAGCACTATCACCAAGCCATATGCTGGCCAGTTCACCGATGTGTGTGAGCCGAAGAAGCATGTCATTGAGTTCCGTGATTTTGATAAGGAACTCACTGTTGGCGAGGTATTGGGCGTGGATATATTTAAGGACGCCACTTTTGTGGATGTCACTGGGACTACGAAAGGTAAGGGTTATGCCGGCGGTATCAAGCGTCATGGCTTCTCTGGCGGTCGCGCTACCCACGGTTCCAAGTTCCACCGAGATATCGGTGGTACCGCAATGTCATCCACCCCTGCTCGCACGTTCAAGGGTCACCGAATGGCTGGCCATATGGGTAATGAGAGGATGACAGTTCAAAACTTGAAAGTCGTCCGTGTCGATGAAGAGATGCAGGTCCTTATGGTTAAGGGTGCTATCCCTGGCCCCGCCCAGAGTGTCGTCATCGTCAAGAAAGCGATCAAGAAGTAGGGGCGAGATATATGGAAACGAAAGTCTTTTCAATCGACGGCAGTGAAGTCAGAAGCATTGAGTTGAATGATCAAGTGTTCAACAGAGAGGTTAGTGACGGATCCATTTATTATGCCGTAAACAACGAGCTTGCAAACCGCCGTGTCGGCACTGCATGCACGAAGACCCGCGCTGAGGTCCATTACAGCAACGTAAAACCATACAAGCAGAAGGGAACTGGTAACGCACGTGCCGGTGACAAGAAGTCTCCCGTCTGGGTTGGTGGTGGTACGATTTTCGGACCCAGACCGCGTGATTATAGCTACACCCTTCCCAAGAAGATGAAGAGGCTTGCTATGAAGAGCCTGCTTTCTTTGGGAGTCAAGGAGGAGCGCCTCGTAGTAGTTGAGGATTTCTCCATTGATAGTGGCAAAACCAAGGATTTGGACCTGATCATCAAGAATTTTGTGAAGGATGAGACGAGAACTATTCTTATCCTGAAGGATGATGATGTGATGGTACGCCGCGCTGCGAAGAACATTCCGTACCTGCGTGTTCTCTCATACAACAGACTTTCTGCAAAGGAACTGCTGTATGGAAGAAAGCTCTTGGTTCTGGAAGGTGCCGCTAAAAATCTTAACGATTTCTACGGCGACAAATAAGGGGACCGGAAATGAGAGCAGACCAAATTATTATTGAGCCCGTTCTGAGCGAAAAAACAAACATTGCTCGTGAGGGTGAGACAAAAAAGTACACGTTCAAGGTCCGGATGGACAGCAACAAATTCCAAATCAAGGCTGCTGTAAAAGAGCTGTTTGGTGTTGAGGTTGCAGATTGCAATGTGATGATCGTAAAGGGCAAGCCGAAGTATTCCCGCGGCAAGGGTGGTAGCATCCTTGGCAACACCGGTGATTGGAAGAAGGCTGTCGTAACCTTGGCCAAGGGTGCATCCATCCAGGCCATCGAAGGCGTATAAGGAGAAGTTGGAAAATGGCTCTAAAAACTTACAAGCCCAATACTCCCGGCCTTCGCCAGAAGACCACTTTGGTCTTCAGCGAGCTGACTGTCAGCAAGCCTGAGAAGTCCTTGACCATCGGCCTCACCAAGAAGGCAGGTAGGGATACTTTCGGGCGGATCAGTGTTCGCCGTAGAGGCGGTGGCCATAAGCGTGCATATCGTATTATCGACTTCAAGCGCGACAAGTACGGGATTCCCGGAACTGTCAAAACTATCGAATACGATCCGAACCGCAGCGTTAACATTGCCTTGGTATTCTATGCCGACGGCGAGAAGCGCTACATGATTGCTCCGAAGGGACTGACTGTAGGAACCACTGTGGTTTCCGGACCCGATGTATCGATTCAGAGTGGCAATGCTCTTCCCTTGAAGAAAGTTCCCCTTGGATTGATGGTTCACAACGTTGAGCTCACTCTTGGCCGCGGTGGACAGCTTGTTCGCTCTGCTGGTCTTGGTGCAACCGTTGTTGCTAAGGAAGGTGACTATGTTACCCTCCGCCTCCCCTCCGGTGAAATGCGCATGGTGTTTGGTGAATGCTACGCTACCCTCGGGCAGCTCGGCAATGAAGATCATATGAATGTCAGCCTCGGTAAGGCAGGTGCAAGCCGCCACCTGGGAAGAAGGCCAAAGGTTCGCGGTGTTGCAATGAACCCGATCGATCACCCACATGGTGGTGGTGAGGGTAAGACTGCAGCTGGACGCAACCCTGTTACCCCATGGGGTAAGCCGACCAAGGGTGGAAAGACTCGTTCCAAGAAGAAGCCTTCCGGTGCCTTTATTGTGAAGAAGCGGAAGTAGGAGTAGAAAGTGGCTAGATCAATCAAAAAAGGTCCTTTTATCGAGAAGAAATTGTATAAGAGGATTCAGGAGTCTCTCAAGACTAATCAGAAGCAGATGATCAAGACTTATTCCCGCTGTTCAACGATCATCCCTGAAATGGTGGGATTCACGATTTCTGTTTATAACGGAAAAACCTGGATTCCTGTATTTGTGACGGAAAACTTGGTAGGACACAAGCTCGGTGAGTTTTCACCTACCAGAATCTTCCGCGGGCACGCATCCGACAAGAAGGTTGGTTAAGCGCAATGGGTACTAATATGGAAGAAAAGAAAGGTTACTCAGCAACTGCAAAGTATCTGATGGTATCTCCTTCCAAGGTTCGCCCCGTCGCCAATCTTGTGAGGAATAAGTCCTATGTGGAGGCTGTTGCAATACTTGAGGCTATGCCCCAGAAGGGATCAAATTTGATCCTTAAGGTTTTGCAATCCGCTTGTGCAAATGCTCTTGATCAGAACAAGAAGATCGATGAAGAGAATCTTGTGATCATGGAGTTGCAGGTTAACGAGGGTCCGAGGCTCAAGAGAGTCTGGCCGAGATCCCATGGAAGACGGGATATTCTGCTTAAGAGGATGTCACACATTACCGTCGTCGTTGACGAAAAAGCAAGCGTGAGGAAATAAATGGGCCAAAAAGTTAATCCTATTGGACTCCGTCTTGGAGTCAACAAGACCTGGAAGTCCAAATGGTATGTGGACCCCAGGGAGTATGCAGAAACTCTGCATGAAGATTTGAAGCTGAGAAAAGCTTTGATTGAATGCCCGGAAGTTCAGGGTGCTGAAATTTCGGATGTGGAAATCATTCGCAAGCCTCAGCGCATAACGATCGTAATCACCACCAGTCGCCCCGGCATCATTATCGGAAGCAAGGGCGCCAATGTTGAGAAGCTTGGTGCACGTCTGCAGAAGCTTTCCAACAAGAAAGTGCAGATTAAGATCAAGGAGATCAAAAAGCCCGAGGCAGATGCCCAGTTGATCGCCATGAACGTTGCCAAGCAGCTTGTTTCCCGCGGTTCTTTCCGCAGAGCAATGAAGACTGCTGTTTCCAAGGCAATTCAGAGTGGTGCTCAGGGTGTAAAGATCAGGCTCAGCGGTCGTATCGGTGGTGCGGAAATTGCACGCTCTGAGTGGATGAAGGAAGGACGTGTTCCTCTTCATACGCTACGCAGCGACATCGACTATGGTTTTACTACTGCTAATACTACCTTTGGTGTCATTGGTGTCAAGGTTTGGGTATTCAATGGTGAAATCTACGATCGCGCAATCAAAGACGACGCCGGCGGGTTGGTAAGAAAACCCGGCAAGAGCGAAAGCCTTGAGGCAAGGAGTTAGTAGGCCATGCTTAGTCCAAAGAGAGTAAAATATAGAAAGAAGCAGCGTGGCACCACCGATGGTGTTGCACATCGCGGTATTACGATTGCTTTTGGTGAGTATGCCCTGTTGGCTCTCGAGCCGAAGTGGATCACAAACCGCCAGATTGAGGCAGCACGTGTTGCGATGACCCGTCATATTAAGCGTGGTGGTAAGGTATGGATCAGGATTTTCCCCGACATGCCCTACACTAAGAAGCCCGCTGAAACCAGACAGGGTAACGGTAAAGGTGCCCCCGAAGGGTGGGTTGCTGTAGTAAAGACCGGTGCTGTCATGTTTGAAATGGGTGGCGTTACCGAAGAGTTGGCTCGTGAAGCACTGGCGCTTGCAGCGTCCAAGCTTCCGATCAAGACGAAGTTTGTCGCCAGAAGGGAAGTGGAGTGAGATTATGAAAAATTCATACAATGATTTAACCCTTGACGAACTGGCTGCCAAGAAGGAAACCCTGCATAAAGAGTATTTCGACCTTCGTATGGGAAGAGTGCTCGGGCATGTGGAAAATCCTCTTGCTGTTCGTACCATTAGACGGAACATCGCTCGTGTGAATACCCGCATTCGCGAATATGAGCTCGGAATCCGGAAAGCGGCAAAGTAAGGGAGAGCGATTCAGATGGAAGCTAACAAGAAAAGTTTTACCGGCCAGGTGGTCAGTGACAAGATGGACAAGACAATCGTCGTGGCTATCTCCTCCAGAAGACTGCATCCCCTGTATAAGAAGTATGTGACCACCACTAAGAAAGTGAAGGCACATGATGAAAGGAACGAGGCCAATATCGGCGACACAGTACGTGTTGTTGAAAGCCGCCACATCAGCAAAGATAAGTGCTGGCGTCTCGTGCAGATCGTCGAGCGCGCTCGGTAATAGGAGAGAGACGATATGGTACAGATGCAGACGTATTTGAATGTTGCGGACAACAGTGGTGCCAAGCAGGTGCAGTGCATCAAGGTGCTTGGCGGTAGCCACCGGTATGTTGCTGGTGTCGGCGATATTATTGTAGTTGCTGTAAAAAATGCCTTGCCCCACGGCGCCATCAAAAAAGGTGACGTTATGAAGGCAGTCATTGTTCGAACAAAGAAGGAATACCGCCGACCTGACGGTACCTATATCAGGTTCGATGACAACGCTTGTGTTATCATCGATGCCAACAATAACCCGCGCGGCAAGCGTATCTTCGGGCCCGTAGCTAGAGAGCTGCGTGACAAGTACATGAAGATCGTTTCACTCGCGCCGGAAGTGTTGTAGGAGTGTGCACATGAAGCTTAAGAAGAACGACACCGTACTGATTATTGCTGGAAAGGACAAAGGTAAGTCTGGCAAGATCGTAAAGGTAGACCGTGAGAATGAGAGGGTCGTCGTCCAGGGTGCCAACATGGTCAAGAAGACCATGAAAAAGAAGAATCCGCAGGATAAGGGCGGCATCATGGAAATCGAGGCTCCGATCCACGTTTCCAACGTTGCGTATGTCACCGGCAAAGGTGAACCTACCAGGATCGGGTACAAGTTTGATGAAAGTGGAAACAAAGTCCGCTACGCCAAGAAAACCGGGGAAGTAATCTAATGGAAAAGTTCGTACCAAACCTTAAAACGAAATACCTTGAAACTGCGGCACCTGCCCTGTTCAAGGAACTTGGCTACACCTCCAAGATGCAGATTCCTGCCCTGGAAAAGATTGTTGTCAGTGTTGGTGTCGGCGAAGCTATTACCAATAAGAAGCTTCTCGATGCTGCTGTTAAAGAGCTCGAGCAGATCACCGGTCAGCATGTCTTGAAGACTAAGGCCAGAAAGTCCATTGCTAACTTCAAGGTCCGCGAGGGCCAGGAAATCGGCGCTATGGTCACCTTGCGCGGTGACAACATGTGGTTCTTCCTGGAACGGTTGATTAGTGTTGCTCTTCCCCGCGTCAAGGACTTTAAGGGTGTAAAGCCCAATGCCTTTGATGGTCATGGAAACTATTCGCTTGGTATCACTGAGCAGATTATTTTCCCGGAAATCGACTTCGACAAAATCGAGCGTGTCAGCGGCTTCAATATTGCCATTGTTACGACCGCGAAGACCGATGAAGAAGGCTACGCCCTGCTTGCAAAGCTCGGCATGCCCTTCAGTAAATAAGGGTGGAGACATATGGCAAAAAAATCATTGATCGTAAAGGCCAATAGGGAGCCCAAGTTTAGTTCCAGACACGTTAATCGCTGCAGAGTTTGTGGCAGACCCCGTGGCTATATGCGCCAGTTCGATATGTGCAGAATCTGCTTCCGCAAATTGGCAAGTGAAGGCCAGATTCCTGGTGTTACCAAATCTAGTTGGTAGGAGAGAAAAATGGCTGTAAGTGATCCAGTTGCTGATATGCTGACCAAAATCAGAAATGCTAGTTTGGCTAAGCATGAAAAAGTAGATATTTCCACTTCTAAGATGAAGCTTCAGATTGTGAAGATTCTCAAGAATGAAGGATTTATCAAGAACTTCAAGAAAGTAACGAAGGATGGTATTTCCTACATCCGCGTTTTCTTGAAATATGATGAGACGCAGGGTCCTGTATTGCACGGGATTGACCGCATTTCTACCCCTGGCCGCCGGATTTATACCGGTTACAGGGATATGCCCCGTGTGTACAACGGACATGGTGTTGTTGTAGTATCCACTTCTGCTGGTATCATAACCGGTAAGAAGGCGACTGAGAACAAGGTCGGTGGTGAGCTGATCTGCTCTATTTGGTAAGGTGGTATAAAATGTCCAGAATTGGAAAATTGCCAATCACAGTACCTCAAGGGGTCAAGATTGCCGTCACCGATGGTGTTATCCATGTTGAAGGTCCGAAGGGAAAGCTCAATTGCCCTACCCGTCCTGAAGTGGTACTCACCATTGAAGGTTCTGTCGTTAAGGTTGCTCCTAAGGATGAGTCCAAGGAATCTAATGCTTTCCAGGGTCTCTATCGCCAGTTGATCAACAATATGGTTTTGGGAGTTTCCAAAGGTTTCTCTCGCACCCTTCTGATCAACGGTGTTGGCTATCGTGCCGACCTGAAGGGAAATCTGCTGACTTTGAACCTCGGGTACTCCGTAATGATTGAAGTTGTTCTTCCCCAAGGAATCACTGCTGTTGTAGAGAACCCCAACAAGGTTACCTTCAGCGGAATTGATAAGCAGCTTGTCGGGCAGACTTGTGCCGAGATTCGTTCCCTCCGTGGACCTGAGCCGTATAAGGGTAAGGGTATTCGGTATGATAACGAGGTCATCCGTCGCAAGGCTGGTAAGACCGCTTCGGCAAAGAAATAGTGGGTAGGTAAGAAAGATGAATAGAGTAATCGACAAGAGAAAGAAGCTTGCTCGGCGCAAGCATCATATTCGCAAGAACATCTCCGGTACTGCCAGCAAGCCAAGGATGAGCGTATTCCGCAGCAACTCCCACATGTATGTTCAGGTTATCGACGATGTAGCAGGTAGCACCCTTGTGTCTGCCAGCTCCATGGAAGCTGAACTGAAGGGCTTGAAGAACACGATTGCAGATGCTGCTAAGCTTGGTGAGGCTGTTGGGAAGAAAATGCTCGAGAAGAACATCGATACTTGTGTGTTCGACCGTAACGGCTATCTGTTCCACGGCATTGTCAAGAGCATCGCTGACGGCGCACGTAAAGCCGGCGTCAAGTTCTAGGGGGAAACTGTGGAAAGATCGAGAGAAAGAGATAACAATAAGAACGACGGGTATGTTGAAAAGCTGATCAAGCTTAACCGTGTTGCCAAGGTTGTCAAGGGTGGTAGAAGGTTCTCCTTCTCAGCTCTGGTAGTCGTAGGTGATCAGAACGGTAAGGTTGGATACGGATTTGGCAAAGCCAATGACGTAACTGAAGCTATCCGCAAAGCCGTCGATCGTGCAAAGGCTAGTATGATTGTCGTCGCTGTGAAGAAGACTTCCATTCCTCACGAGATCATTGGCAATTACAAGAGTGCAAGCGTATTGCTTAAGCCCGCAGTGCCCGGTACCGGTATTATTGCCGGTGGTGCAGTGCGTGCCATTTGCGATGCATGCGGCATTAATGATATCCTGAGCAAGAGCCTTGGATCTAAGAACTCCATCAATACGGTTAAGGCTACATTTGATGCGCTTGAGCACCTATTTGATGCGAAGCTTGTTGCTAAGAATCGGGGCAAGTCCCTGAGTGAGATGTGGGGGTAATATGATGGCTGAAGTTAAGAAGATCAAGGTCACCCTGATCAAAGGCCTATCAGGTCGCCTGCCAAATCAGCGCAGGACTATCAAGGCTTTGGGGCTCAACAAGATTTCCAGCTCGGTTGTACATGATGCCACCCCTGCAAACCTTGGGATGGTCCGTGTAGTAGCTCACCTTGTGAAAGTCGAGGAGATGTAAGATGGGACAGATTAATGCACCGAAGGGTGCAAATATGAAAAAGACTATCGTAGGTCGTGGCGCTTCCTCAAAGGGTCGCTCCTGCGGTAGAGGTCATGATGGACAGAACTCCCGCTCCGGCGGCGGCGTCCGTCTTGGCTTTGAGGGCGGTCAGAATCCTCTGTATCGCCGTGTCGCTCGTAGGGGTTTCTCGAACAGCGTCTTCGGTCAGGAGTACGTAGTCGTGTCCCTGGATGTGATTTCCGCCAACTTTGAGGATGGAGATGTAGTTACCCTCGACGCCCTTAAGGACGCTGGGTTGGTTAAGGGTTACAATGCACAGGCCAAAATCCTGAGCAATGGGGAACTGACCAAGAAGGTAGTCATTGACGGACTGAAGGTTTCCGCAAGCGCAATCGAAAAGATTAAAGCTGCGGGCGGCGAAATCAGATAACAAAGAAGGGCTTTATGGCAAACTCCTTAGTTGAGATGTATAGAATTAAGGATCTTCGGAAGAAGATTTTCATTACCCTGGGCCTGTTGATTGTCAGCAGGGTCGGGGCCGTGATTCCTATTCCCGGGATTGATCCGGAAGTTCTGAAACTGTTTTTTCTTTCACAGAGTTCAAGTTCTAACATCGGTTTGACTGAGTATCTGAACTTTTTCTCTGGCGGAGCATTTTCCAACTTCTCACTCTTTATGCTTGGCGTTATGCCTTACATCAGCACACAGATTATTGTGCAGCTGTTGATGTTGGTCATTCCCTCGTTGAAGAAGCTGGCTCAGGACCCGTCAGGCCATAAGAAGATTCAACAGTATACCAGGTATGGTACTATTGTTGTTTGTCTGATTCAGTCGTATGTAGTAACCATCTACGCCAATTCCATTCCCGGCGTGATGACTATGGGTATCGTTCCCTTCACGTTGGTAGCAATGCTGACTGTGACAACCGGTTCGATGCTCTTGATTTGGATCGGTAATAAGATCACCCAGTGGGGTATCGGAAACGGTATCAGCTTGTTGATCTTCGCCGGTATCGTCGCAAGATTCCCCGAGGCCATGTCGGTCTTGTTCAGAAGCATCTCCGCGGGTGTTCTGAATCCGATTGTAGTCTTGGTGGTGTTTGTGATGTTCTTGGTGGTTGTCGCTCTCGTCGTGTATGAAGAGCAGGGTGTCCGCAAGATTCCCGTGAACTACGCTAAGCGTGTGGTAGGCCGGAAGATGTATGGTGCACAGAGCACATATATCCCTATCAAGGTCAACCCCTCGGGCGTAATCCCGGTAATTTTTGCAAGTGCATTGCTCTCCTTCCCGCTGCAGATCGCTACTACCTTGGGCCCAGAAGTAAGGTGGCTTGCCGCCTTTGCTAATTGGCTGAATCCGCAGGGTGCCCCCTATCTGATTATCTACGCCCTGTTGATCATAGCGTTTGCTTTCTTCTATACGCAGGTGTCTATGAACCCGGTTGAGATGGCCAAGCAGATTCGTGAGAATGGTGGCTCGGTGCCCGGTGTCCGGACCGAGAAATTGGAAGAGTACCTTACCAGGGTTCTCAACCGCATCGTTCTTCCCGGCTCCCTTTTCTTGGCTTTTATCGCCTTGATTCCCACGCTGGTACAGAAGTTCTTTAACTTCCCTTCGACTGTGGCCATGCTCTTTGGTGGAACGTCACTGCTGATTCTTGTCGGCGTTGACTTGGATACCATGCGTCAGATTGAGGGTATCATGAAAATGCACCACTACGATGGGTTCAATGTGGGTGGCAAGAAGTCAAAACATATTTAGGCTAGGAGCTAGAACATGAAAGTAAGAGCAAGTGTCAAACCGATTTGTGACAAGTGCAAAGTAGTCAGACGGAATGGGGTAGTCCGCATTATTTGTGACAATCCCAAGCACAAGCAGAGACAACGATAACAGGGTTCGCGGCGCAAGCCTTCCAACTCTATAAGAGAAATTCAGGAGGCCATGAATGGCGAGAATTGCAGGTGTAGATTTGCCGAACAAGGCAGTGAAAATCGCCTTGACCTATATCTACGGGATCGGTAGGTTTTCGGCGGTTGAGATTTGTGAAAAAACAAATATTAATCCCGATACCAACATCAACACCCTTTCCAGTGAGGATCTTGCAGTACTTCGTAAGGTAATCGAGGAAGAGTACAAGGTTGAGGGACGTCTGAGAACAGAAGTCGCTCTGAATATTAAGCGCCTTATGGACATCGGCTGCTATCGTGGCCTTCGTCATCGTAAGGGTCTTCCGGTACACGGACAGCGGACGAAGACCAATGCCCGTACTCGCAAGGGTAAGAAGAAGACCGTTGCGGCTAAGAAGAAATAAGGAGCAGGTACCATATGGCTACAGCAAAACGTAAAGTCAAAAAAACGGTATACGAAGGAAACGTCTATATTCAGGCGACCTTTAACAATACCATTGTTACCGTAACCGACCTCAACGGGAATGCGGTATCTTGGGCAAGTGCTGGCGGACTTGGGTTCCGCGGTGCTAAGAAGTCCACTCCCTATGCAGCACAGACCACTGCCGAGAAGGCAGCCAAGGCTGCTATGGATAGTGGGTTGCAGGAAGTGAATGTATTTGTGAAGGGACCTGGTGTTGGCCGTGAAAGCGCCATCAGGACGTTGGGTGTGCTCGGACTTAAGGTTCGCTCCATTCGTGACGTCACCCCCATCCCCCACAATGGATGCAGACCTCGCAAGAGTAGAAGAGTCTGATGAGGAGATAGCAGTTACATGGCAAGATATACTGGACCTAAGTGCAGATATTGCAGAGCCGAGAGGACCAAGTTGTTCCTCAAGGGAGAGCGTTGCCACAGCGGCAAGTGCCCGATGAACGACACCAAGTCCACCGGCCTTCCGGGCAAGGATCCCCGAGCCCGTTCAAAGAAGCCGACCGACTACGGTTTGCAGCTGCGCGAGAAGCAGAAGCTGAAGAGAACCTATTGCATGCTCGAGAAGCAGTTCAAACTGACCTTCGACGAAGCAGCAAGAATTCCCGGTAAGACTGGTGAGAATTTGATCATGCTTTTGGAGCAGAGGCTCGACAACGTGGTGTTCCGTCTCCACTTTGCAGCCAGCCGCAACCAGGCAGCTCAGTTTGTCAACCACGGCCACATTTTTGTGAATGGAAAGCGTGTGAGCATTCCTTCCTATCGCCTTCGCCCCGGTGACGTAGTCAGCGTTGGAGTAAAGGGTCAGAAGATGCTTATGATTAAAGAAAACCTCAAGGAATACACCAAGTCCGGTGTCTGCCAGTGGCTGAGTCTGGATGTGGATGCAATGAAGGGTACCTTCGTAGCAGTTCCGAGAAGAAGTGAAGTCACCGAGCTCGAGAAGATTAACGAGCAGCTGGTTGTCGAGTTGTATTCCAGATAAGGAGTAACCATGGCACGCAAAAACCTTCTGAAGGGCTTCAAGAAGCCCAAGGGGATTACCTTCGAACACAGCGCAGTTGAGCCGAATTATGGTAAATTCATCGCCTATCCATTTGAGAGAGGTTTTGGAACCACGATTGGTAACACGCTTAGGAGGGTGCTCCTCTCATCGATCCAGGGGTATGCCGTCACTGCCGTAAAGTTCACCAGCTTCAATGAGGATGGTGTTCCCCACCTGATTTCCAGCGAGTATGAACAGCTTCCTGGTGTCCGCGAAGATATCGCTGACATCATTGCTGCTCTGAAGAAGTTGCAGATTAGGATGCCCGAAGATTCGGAGGGAACCAACCTCCTTATCGAGTGCAAGGGACCCGGCATTGTAACCGGCGCAAACTTCGAGCGTGACCAGGTTGAGATCACCAACAAGGATTTGGTTCTCTTCACGATGATGGATGATGCCAACATCGAGATGGAAGTCCAAATCGACCTTGGCAGGGGCTATGTCCCGTCTGAAATCAACGAGAAGTATGTGGAAGAGATTGGGACTATACCCATCGACGCCACGTTCTCACCGGTTACCCGCGTTAAGTATTCAATTGAACCCACCCGTGTCGGCTATCGTAGCGATTACGACAAGTTAACACTGGAAATCTACACTGATGGTACGATTGCACCACAGAATGCTCTTGCTGAAGCTGCAAAGATTGCGAAGGAATACTTCCAGATCTTCATCAATTTCGACGAGACTCTGATCAGCAATAACGATGAGGTGGACGAAGAGGAAGAGAGAGTTCGCAAGATTCTCAATACCTCGGTTGAAGAGCTCGAACTTACTGTTCGATCCAGCAACTGCTTGAAGAACGCCAATATCCGTACGATTGGTGATCTCACCAAGAAGACTGAGGAAGAGATTGCAAAAACGAGGAACTTCGGTAAGAAGAGCCTCCAGGAAATCAAGGAAAAGCTGAAAGAATGGAATCTCAGTCTCGGGATGACAGACTACAGTGTTCTGAAGACAGCAATCAAAGTACCTGGGAACAAGGAAGAAGAGAATGAAGCATAGGATTGGATTCAATGCGCTTAGTAGGAACTCTGCTCACCGCAAGGCCCTCAAGCGCAACATGGTGACCTCCCTGTTCAGATATGAACGGATTGAGACCACCAAGGCAAAGGCTCTGGAAGTTCGCAAAATGGCAGAGAAGATGATTACCCGTGCCAAGATTGACAGCGTTGCAAATCGCCGTCAGATCGCCCGGGACATCACCGATGAAGCAATTTCTGCAAAGCTTTTCACAGAGATCGCCCCTTTGTTTGTCGAGCGGAAGGGCGGTTATACCCGCATCCTGAAGACCGGCAACCGACTCGGCGACGCTGCCGAGATGGTAATCCTCGAGCTGGTTGAGAAGACCGCAAAGCCCGAGAAGAAGGCTGAAAAGAAGTCTGAAAAGGCTGAGAAGAAAGCCGAAAAGCCAGCCAAGAAGGCTGAGAAGAGTGACAAAGAGGAAAAATAAGCCTCTTATGGGCCTCTTCACTGACTCTAAAACCCGTATGGGTGAAGCCGCTGTTGTAATGACGGCGGTTTTTTTATTGGCATGTATACCGGTACGATTATCCCTAATTATCTGAACAATCTGTACTTATAGGCATGATAGTGTTACTTTCAAGCCTTGACAATTCCAACAAGCGTACGTATCATTGTACCATTATAATAGGGGGTAGTATATGGAACGTATACTTATCATCCTCCTTAGTTGTCTTATTGGTATCATCTTAGGTTGGTTAAGCCGTTGGCTGTATGCGAAATTTAAGCTTACCTCGGTCGAACAGAGAGCGATCAGGCTGAACGAGGAAGCGATAAAGGAAGCGGAAGCAAAGAGCAAAGAGCTCTTGCTTGAGACTCGGGATCAGTTGTTGAAAGAACAACAACAGCAGGAACGAGAGGCTAGAGAAAGGCGAAGTGAGCTGCAACGCTTGGAGAGGAGACTTCTTCAGAAGGAAGAGAATCTCGAGCACAAGCAGACTGAATTAGATGCTATCAGGAAGCAATTAGGAGACCGGGAAGCAGGACTTTCCCGGAAAGAACTTGAGGTTGCCGAGAAAGAAGGCAGCCTGATTACAGAACTTGAACGTATCGCTGGTATGTCCGCTGATGAGGCTAAGAACATCATCATGGAGACAATGTACAACGATGCGAGGAGAGATGCGCAGCTCATGATCAATAAGATTGAGCAGGAAGCGCAACTTTCCGCTGACAAAAAAGCGCGTGATATCGTAGTAACCTCAATCCAGAGGCTTGCCACGGAAGTCGTCGGTGATGTGACAATCAGTTCGGTAAGTCTGCCCAGTGATGAAATGAAGGGCAGGATTATTGGTCGTGAGGGAAGAAACATCCGTACGCTTGAAACCCTCACCGGGGTTGATGTCATCATCGATGATACTCCAGAAGCTGTGGTCATCTCGTGTTTTGACCCGGTCCGCAAGGAGATCGCCAGAGTGGCTTTAGAGCGTCTGGTTCAGGATGGACGTATTCATCCTGCACGTATCGAAGAAGTCGTCAACAAAGTCACCAAAGAAATTGGAAGAATTATCGCCGACGAAGGGGAGAAGGTCATTTTCGATCTTGGTATCCATAATGTCGGTCCGGAAACCATTCGTGCATTGGGAAGGTTGCATTTCAGGACCAGTTATGGCCAGAACGTGCTTAGCCATTCCAAGGAAGTAGCTATACTTTCCGGTATGATCGCCAGTGAGATCGGAGCAAACAGCGAGCTTGCGATGCGCTCTGGGTTGCTTCACGACATCGGCAAGGGTATTGAGACTGAGAGTGATGCGAACCACGCAGAACTTGGCGCCGATATGGCCAAGCGTCTTGGTGAGGACCCGAGGGTGGTTAATGCCATTCTGGCTCACCACAATGATACCGATCCTCAGACTATTGAGGCGGTCATTGTGCAGATTGCAGATGCAATCAGTGCCGCACGCCCTGGAGCCCGTCGTGAAACTTTGGACAACTACATCAAACGCCTTGAATCTCTTGAGCAGATTGCTGAGAGCTTCTCCGGTGTTGACAAGGCCTATGCCATCCAGGCAGGTCGTGAGTTGAGGATTCTGGTGAACAACGACCAGGTCACCGACGATGGAGCCAAGGAGATCGCCAAGGGCATCGCCGGCCGCATTGAAGCTGAACTGAGATATCCGGGCCGAATCAAGGTGACCATCATCCGTGAGATGAGGGTCGTCGAATACGCTAGGTAGGTTGTTCGTGGCTGATGCAAAAACATGTGTTGCCCTGCTGCTTGGGGATGTCTGTGGACAGCCCGGAAGCAGGGCGCTTTTTCTTGGATTACATACTCTGGTCAAGGAGTATCGTGCTGATGTGATCGTAGTCAATGGCGAAAATGCAGCCAATGGCTTCGGTCTTTCAGCCGCTCTGATGGACCAGTTTTTCTCCCTCGGGGTCAATGTGATTACCAGTGGCAATCATATCTGGCAACAGGATGACCTCAGGCCTCTGCTCGATAGCGAAAAGCGCTTGCTCAGACCTGCAAACTACCCACCCCAGGCTCCCGGGCATGGGGCGGTGGTGGTAGACATCAAGAACTATAAAGTTGCTGTGCTGAATCTTCAAGGTCGCCAATCGATGAGCAGTATTGACTGCCCGTTCCGAGTGGGCATGGATCAGGTACAGCGCTTAAGAAAGCAAACACCCTTGATTCTGGTCGATTTTCATGCGGAAAACTCCGAGGAAAAGGAAGCACTTGCCTTTCACTTGGATGGCAAGGTCTCCGCTGTGGTGGGAACACACACCCATGTTCAGACTGCTGATGAGAAAATACTCCCCGGAAAAACCGCCTATATCACCGATTTGGGTCTCTGTGGTCCATCGGCAAGCGTCATCGGTTCCGATCCCGCTGTCTCGATTGCCAAACAACTGACACAGATGCCCCTGCGTACCGAGATTGCCAATACAGCACCCCTGTTGCAAGGAGTATGTATCAGCTTGGATGTCGCAAGCGGACAGGCCCTTTCGATTGAGAGATTCTCAAGGTTGTACGATATCTGATGAAAGCTCGCAAGGTTGTACTGCTTCAGGCCTTGAGCCGGCAGTTTGACGAGTACACCAAAGACCAGCTCACTGCTTTCATTGTATGCCGCAATGTGTTGGTGGACGGGGTACTCGCTACCGATCCCCGCTTTTTGGTTGACCCCAACGCATCGTTCTCTTTTACGTTTGATACCTATGTTTCCCGTGGTGGCTACAAACTGGAACATGCACTCGACCAATTTGGGTTGGGTGTGCAGGATTTGATTATGCTCGATGCCGGTTCTTCCACCGGAGGTTTCACCGACTGCCTGCTCAAGCGGGGTGCCAAGCTGGTGCACAGCGTCGACGTTGGGTACAACCAGCTCGATTGGCGGCTGAGAACCAACAGCCAAGTCATGGTGCACGAGAAACAGAACATCATGACCCTCGAAGCGCTCGATCCTGCTTGTGACGCCGCTGTGTGTGACCTCTCCTTCCGTTCGATTGCAGGGGCTGCAAGCCATATTCTCTCGTTGTGCAAGGATGGATGGTTGGTCTCATTGATCAAGCCGCAGTTCGAGGTTCCCAAGGGATTGGCAAATTTCAATGGAGTGGTTCAAGATTGCACTATTCTCATGCAAGTCATGCGTAAGGTGTATGATTTGCTTGCAGAAGACGAGGTGGGGATACATCAATTGGCTAAGAGTCCGATAACCGGACACAAGGGAAATATTGAGTTTCTTGCATTGTTGAAGCTGAAGCCTGGCTTGAGCAAGAGCGAGCTGGATGAACACTTGGAAATCTTGGTCAGGTAAGCCGCTTCCCTTCGACGAGAATCACCACATCTTTGACCCGGGAGAAGTTGAGTGCAGTCCGACGTATTTGGTGCCTGGCCGATTCGAGATCGGAGGAGAGCAAATACTCCTTGGAGAAGTCCACGAAGAGGATTCTCGATGAAAGGGTGACTCCTCGGAGTGTAGTATCGGGGTGTATGTAGCTGACTGCTCCAGACTTTAGGATTTCCAATGTAGGACCGGCAAGCAGTGCTTCAAAGGTGTCGTGGTATGCACTTCCTCCCAAGCGTTCCTGGCGAACGGCATATTTCTGGTAGGTTTCTGGAAACAGTACAAACACCACTTCCACATTGCGTTTGTTTGTTTGGGTGGATTGTTCGGTCATGCTGCCTTTCAGCACCGCCAGCACACCACTATCGTCAATGGATTTCTTGACTCGCGGATAGCTGAGCACCACCACTGCGAGGGTGAAAAGCAGCCAGATGAGAAACAACACCAAGGTGTGGCGTTTTCTCGGTTTTTCTGTGACGATTGGATTTTCCATCGGATGCATTCTAACAAATCGTAGGTAGTGTTTCCAGCTTTACATCAGTAGATAAAGTCCGTATAGTACATTACATATGAGGATATTCAAGGGGATAGCAGCTTCCGAGGGGTTGGCGAAGGGAAAGGCGTTGGTGCATCATCACGCTTTGATGACTGCAGAGAAGCAACATATCCTGGCCGATGGTGTCCCCGGGGAGCTGGAAAAGTTTCGGGGTTCACTAGTGACGGCAAAGCATACCCTGCAAGAGCACAATGTAAGTGATATCTCCAAGGAGTCGAAAGATATTCTGGAGACGCACTTGCTCATGCTCGAAGACCCTGAGTATATCCAGCAGATTGAAGCGTATATCACCACCAACCTCGTCTGTGCCCAATGGGCTATCGATTCAGTTACCTCCAGCATGGTAAGTCTGCTCGACCAAACTGATGATGAGCTGTTGCGGGAACGTGCCGTGGATTTCAAGGATGTCTCACTGTATTTGATTGATGCCATCAAAGGCAAAGGTCAGCGACGGATGGAGCACCTGAATGAGGATGTAATCCTTGTTGCCGATATCCTGATGCCCAGTGAACTCTTTGCCATGGACAAGACTCATATTTTGGGTATTTGTCTCGATGGCGGGGGAAGGGCCAGCCATGTGGCGATTCTGGTACGTGCCTTCAATATTCCCACGGTACTTGCTGCAGGCGGGGCCTCAAAAACGGTCAGCGACGGCGACGAGATGATCATTGACGGTACCTATGGTGAGGCGTTCATCAGACCCGACCATACCGTTTCGCAGATGCTCGATGAGCGGTATGCGCGTTGGCAGCAACATGAGGTGGAGCTGCATCAGATGGCTACTCTGTCGAGCACCACAACCGACGGCCACGAGGTGCTGCTGAAGACCAATATCCAGACAGCCAATGAGGTGGAGGCGGCTCGGGCCTGCGGTGCTTCCGGTATCGGTCTGTTCCGTTCTGAGTTCCTGTTTATGGAGTCTTTGGAAAATCCGTCAGAAGAACGGCAGTTTGAGGCTTACAAGCAGGTCATTGAAGCTATGGCACCCAAACCGGTAACCATCCGAACCATCGATATCGGTGGGGACAAGGTGGTCAGCGGTTTGGGTATCGATGAAAAGAACCCGATCCTCGGATGGAGGGCGGTCAGGTTCTGTCTCTCTCGCAAGGATATCTTTACCGTACAGCTAAGGGCGTTGCTCCGCGCCAGTGTCTACGGAAAATTGCAGATTATGTTCCCCATGATTAGCGGGGGGGAAGAGTTGAATGCGGTCTTGCACCTCCTTGAGCATGTCAAGGAAGAGTGTCGAAGTGAACGCATTCCCTTTGACCCCTATATCAAAGTGGGGACCATGATCGAGGTACCGTCTGCAGCCTTGTGTGCAGACATTCTGGCCAAGAAGGTGGACTTCTTTTCTATTGGAACCAATGACTTGATCCAATATACCATCGCCGTTGATCGGGGAAATGAGAAGATTGCCTACCTGTATCAGCCATTTCACCCCGGTGTGCTGCGATCGATCAGAATGATCGTCCAAATGGCACACCAAAACAATATACCGGTAAGCCTCTGTGGGGAGATGGCTTCCGATCCGTTCTGTTCCGTGCTGTTGGCAGGAATGGGACTGGATGAATTGAGTATGGGATCCCAAAGCCTGCTTCAGGTTCGAAAAATTCTTCGCTCTGTCTCCTACCAGGAAGCGAAGGAGCTTGCCGAGCACGTGCTGGAAATGGACTCCTATCTGACGATTACCACCTATATAAGGGAGTGGATGCATGACCGATTCGATCATTTCACCACCATCTGAGAACGTTGATACCCAGGTAAAGATTCCTGTGGTATCCATCATAGGACGGCCCAATGTGGGCAAGTCCACCCTCTTCAATCGCCTTATTGGAAAACGACGAGCCATTACCGACCCCACGCCCGGGGTTACTCGTGATCTGATACCCGAACGCTGGCTGTTGGGCAACCATCCGGTTACCCTCATCGACTCCGGCGGAGTGAAAGTAGATCGTGACAGCATGGATGACCTGGTCGCCCAGAAGAGCCTTAGTCTCTTGGAGCTCAGCGATGCTATCGTTTTCATGATGGACTGCACTGAAGTAACAGCCGAGGACCGGGAGTTGCTTGAATACTTGCGCCCGTTCACTGAGAAGATTGTCTTGGTAGTCAACAAGGTTGATGACCCCAAGCGAGAAAACCTGCTCTGGGAATACTATGAGTACGGGTATCAACGGATATTGGGTATTTCAGCAGCACATGGACTGGGTATCGAGGAGTTGGAAGACACTCTTCTGGGCATGCTCAATCTTGTAAGTCTCGAAGAGGCTCCCGAAGAGGAAGAACGGGTAAAGATTGCCATCCTTGGCAAACCCAATACCGGCAAATCTACCTTGACCAACCTGCTCGTCGGAAAAGACATCTCAATCGTCAGCGATATTGCAGGAACCACCCGTGATGTAGTCATGGGCTCCTTCAACTACAAGGGCAGTGACTTTACGGTGCTCGATACTGCTGGTATCAGGCGCAAGAGCAAGGTCGATGAGGATGTTGAGTACTACTCCGTCAACCGTGCAATCAAGACCATTGATGAAGCAGACGTAGTGCTGCTGATGATCGATAGCGTGGAAGGCCTTGCCGACCAAGACAAGAAGATTGCCAATCTCATCGTGCGCCGTGGCAAGGGTATCATTCTGGTACTGAACAAGATTGACTTGCTCACAGGAATCGGCAATGAGTTGGAAGCAATCAAGGACCGCATCAGGTTCTTGTTCCCCATTCTAAGCTTCGCACCGCTGACTTCCATCAGCGCCTTGAAGGGTCAGGATATCGGTAAGTTGCTTGATATGGTCTGGACTGTCTGGAAGCAGCTCAACAAGCGTGTGGAGACTGCACGGCTTAACGAGGCGATCAAGGAGTGGGGCGAGGCCTACCAGCCCCCGCGCGGCAGCACAGGCCACTACAAGGTGTACTATGGCACGCAAATCAGCGCAAACCCTGTGAAGTTCCTGTTTTTTGTAAACAGGATTAAGGACTTCCCGCAGATTTACATCCAATATTTGAAGAACTGCATCCGCAAGGACTTGGGCTTTACGCTCATTCCCATCGAGGTTGATCTTCGTGAGCGAAGACGCAATCCCTCGCTGAATGAACGCGGACCGAAACCGCAGGCCAATCCTACGCCCCAAAAAGAGGTCAAGCGCAACACCGGCGGCAAGGCTTTTGCCAAGCCGAAAGCTAATAAGCCTGGAAACAAGGCCTCTGTCGACAAGACACGCAAGCGAAACGAGAAGCAGGGCAATCGGGGGCGGGGTTAGGGATGGGGTTCTTGATTGAACAGGGCATCAGGGTTCTATGCCTCGATATTGATGGAACCCTCTATCCCAAGCGGATGCTCAATACTAGGATGCTTCGCTCTTCATTCCCTTCGCTTCGCTTAGCTATGGCCTTCAATTGGGCGCGAGCCGAGTATCGTCGAATCCAGGATGAGGAGCCGACACTCAAACCGAGTCGTGAAGGGTTGCTCGACCTCCAGACTCGGTTGGTCTGTGGTCGGCTGGGACGTCCATTGTCTGAACAGAGTCTGCAAAAGACTCGTAGTGCCATCGATAGGCAGTTCTATCAGGCTTGGGAGCGATCTTTTCGTTCGATCAAGGCATATGATGGAATGCGGGATGCTCTGGTGCAGGCGAAGCAACATGGTCTTGTCATAGCCGTGTTCAGTGATTTTCCTCTTGCCAAAAAGCTTGAAACACTCGGTATCGTCGACCTGGTGGATATAGCCTACAGTTCGGAGGAGAGTGGGTATCTGAAACCGAGTGGCAATGCATTCTCTTTCTTGCTTGAGCGTCTGGCTGTCCAACCGGACCAAGTCCTCTTTATGGGAGACAGCTATTCCAAGGATTGTCAGGGTGCAAAGAGGGCTGGTATGTACTCCTGCCTGATAACCTCGGCAAGGACGAAAGTCTACCCTGATGCTGATCTCGTGATCGGCTCTTGGAAGGAGTTTGCTTCTCTGGTACTCTGACTACATGGAGGTGCGGTATGGGACTTGAACTATTGCTTCCTGTGATTCTCTTTCTGATTACGTTGGTCATTATCTACTTGTTGAGAGTGGAGGATAAACGAGACCGCCGTCTGGATTTGATGAAGCAGAAGGTCAGTCTCTTTTCCCGAGAAGTGGAATCGGCTCGATCCCAGTTCAAGGATACCGCCCAACAGGTCGAGGAGCGTGTCAATCATAGGATTGAGGCTTCGAACCAGATGCTCATGCGTCTTGACAGCCAACTTACAGAACTCGAAGTTCGCAGTGATGACCTTGCCAAGCTGCAAGGAGTGCTTACAACCTATCGCGACTCTTTAACTAAATTGGGTGCCACCACTGCACAGGTTGAGGCACGTATTGAGCAGGTAAAGGAAGAGGTGCAACGCATTGAAGCGGTGCAGACAATTATTGATGGATTTGATGCAAGAATTGAATCCTTCAGGAATTCACTCGCTTCAATGATAGAAGAGGGAAGTGAAGCAATCTCCAATCAACAGCTGAAAGTGAAGCAGCTGTTGGATACTTCCTATGCAAAACTGCAGGAATATGAGAGTGAGGTCCAGGAGGTTGAGAGGGCCAATCAAGCGCGAGTCGCCTCTCATGCTGAGATGCTCAAGAGCCATGAAGCTGCTTCATTGGCAGTGCTCTCCGGCCAGCTTGCCAAAATTCGTCAGCTCGGCGATGAGAGTGATCAGATTATTGCTTCCAACGAGCATGCTCTTCAACTTTCGCGCGAGCAGGCTTTCCAGGATTTGAACGAACAAAAGAAAAACTATGAAGCAGTCAAGACTGATGTCGAAAAAGCATTGGTTCAGCAGAAACAGACCATGCAGCAGCTGGCAGAAGAAGTCAACACGCAGTCGCTGCAATCCTTGAAGGCTTTCTCCCAAGAATGCAATGCCGAGATGGAGAATCTGTTTACCCATACCATCACCAAGACTGATCAGGCGTTCCAAACCATGATTCACACGATTACCAGCTTCATCCAGGAGTTGCAGGAACGAGTCGTGCAGGCCCAGCAGATGAGCGAGCAGCTTAAGACGCAGGAGCACGTGAATCTGGAAACGTATGCCAACGAGATTCAGGAATTGGTCAAGCGCTACGATGACGTCCAGGAGAATCTTAGAAGAGGCAATCGCAAGCAGGAAGAACTTGGCCAGGTGATAGCATATCTTAAGGATGAAGCAACATCGTTGCATAAAAATCTGGAGCATCTGAATAAAGAGAAAGAAAGTATTATCACATCCAATACTCAGCAGAGCAGCAATGTTGCAGCTCTTGCCGCTTCATTGGCTGCCCTCGCTTTGCAATTGAATCAGAAGCAGGATGAGTTGGATACGATTAACGAAACCATCCAGGAGCAACAGCAACAGTTACAAGCTCATGTATTGAAAGCTGAGGCTCAAGAGAAGGCTAGTTCTGAAACAGAAGAACTGCCTGAAACAGAAGAACTGCCCGAAACAGAAGAACTGCCCGAAGCAGAAGAGCTGCCCGAAACAGAAGAACTGCCTGAAACAGAAGAGCTGCCTGAAACAGAACAGCTGCCTGAAACAGAAGAGCTGCCTGAAACAGAAGAGCTGTCTGAAACAGAAGAACTGCCCGAAACAGAAGAACTGCCCGAAACAGAAGAACTGCCCGAAACAGAAGAGCTGCCTGAAACAGAAGAGCTGCCTGAAACAGAAGAGCTGCCTGAAACAGAAGAGCTGCCTGAAACAGAAGAGCTGCCTGAAACAGAAGAGCTGCCTGAAACAGAAGAGCTGGATGATGCAGAAGAGCTGGATGATGCAGAAGAGCTGGATGATGCTTTAAAGAATAAAAATGCCTGGGTTGAGTACGTTCCTGAAGGGGAAGAAGAAGAGATTACTTTGGATGAGGAAGAGGATAAAAATACTTGACGCTTCCTCTTGAGTGTGAGTATGTTATCTGCATGCCCGAGATCGGGCTACTCTTTATGATATGAATGGTTATGATTCAGAGCCTGGCATGAAGATCTTTCTGTATGCCGGGCTTACAAATAGACATGTGCCAATTTCTGATTTTGGTGTGTGGGAAATCGAGGGACGGAATGGATAAGAAAGAAAAGAAAAGCAAGTCTGATGATCAGAGTGAAGTGAAAACCGCAACCCAACAGGCTGTTGAAAATCAACAAGAGGTGCCGACTTCCTCAGAAGCTGCAGGACAGGAAGCTCAGAGCCCGTCTGAACTTGAACAGAAGGAGTTGGAAATCGTGCGATTGAAAGAACAGCTTGCGACGGCTCAGAGTGATCTCGCTTCCCTGAAGGAACAGATGCTTCGTGACCGTGCAGACCTTGAGAATTATAGAAAGCGACTCATCCGTGACAAGGATGATTCAATCAAGTTTTCCAATGAGAGTCTGATTAAGGACCTTTTGCAGCCGCTTGATGATTTTGGACGTGCTTTGGAAGCTGCAGAGTCTACCAAAGATTATGCTAAAGTGCATGACGGCGTACTGATGGTGAATGCTCAACTCTATGCAACCTTGGAGAAGAATTGGGGCCTTCAGAGAATTGAATCAGTCGGAAAAGAGTTCAATCCTGAAGAACATGAATCCTACATGGTTGTTGTTGATGATTCACTGGAAACGGAAACTGTTTTGGAAGAGTTCATCAGCGGGTACAAATTGCATGGTCGTGTCATTAGGCCTGCAAAGGTAAAAGTCGGTAAGCCAAACGTTTGACGATTGACTGCCGTATGAGTACCTTAGGTGCAAGGGAATACATCCCTCAACTGAAAATTGTTAGTTAATTTGGAGAGGAGAAATATAAAAATGGGAAGAATTATTGGAATTGACTTGGGTACCACCAATAGCTGTGTTGCAGTTATGGAAGGTAATGATCCAGTGGTCATCGCAAACAGCGAAGGCCAGAGGACAACTCCCAGTATTGTTGCATTTACCTCCAAGGGAGATCGCTTGGTAGGTCAGCCTGCAAAAAACCAGATGGTCACGAATGCAGAGAACACTGTTTGGTCCATCAAGCGCTTTATGGGACGCAAATACCATGAAGTTCCTTCTGAACTTGGAAAAATACCCTATAAAGTAACCACCAAGAATGGTGATGAGATAAAAATTGATATCCGTGGTGAGTCTTATTCTCCTCAGGAAATCTCTGCAGCAGTCCTGCAGAAAATGAAGAAGACCGCTGAGGACTACCTTGGTGAAAGTGTTACCGAAGCTGTCATCACGGTTCCTGCTTACTTCAACGATGCTCAGAGACAGGCAACCAAGGATGCCGGAAAGATTGCCGGTCTTGATGTAAAGCGTATCGTCAACGAACCTACCGCTGCAGCCCTTGCCTATGGTTTGGGAAAAGATGCATCCAAGGAAGAAAAGATTGCAGTGTACGACCTTGGTGGTGGTACGTTCGATATTTCCATTCTTGAATTGGGCGATGGCGTTTTTGAAGTAAAGTCTACCAACGGTGATACCCACCTCGGTGGCGATGACTTTGACCAGAGAATCATCGAATGGATGGTCAGCGAATTCAAGAAGACCAACGCCATTGATCTGGCCGGTGATAAGATGGCATTGCAGAGACTGCGTGAGGCAGCAGAAAAGGCGAAGATCGAGCTCTCCAACTCGACCAGCACTGACATAAATCTGCCGTTCATTACCGCTGACAGTACCGGTCCGAAACACCTGCAGATGACGCTTTCCCGTGCAAAGTTCGAGCAGATTGTTGCTGACTTGATTGAGCGCTCCAAGCTCCCTGTCAAGAATGCACTCCGAGATGCCGGTCTGACTGCTGCTGATATCGATGAGGTTATCCTCGTTGGTGGATCAACCAGAATCCCCGCTGTCCAGGCTGTAGTCCGTGAACTATTCGGCAAGGAACCCCACAAGGGTGTAAACCCCGATGAAGTTGTTGCCATGGGCGCTGCCATTCAGGGTGGAATTCTTGGTGGAAACGTCAAGGACGTACTGCTTCTGGATGTTACTCCGCTCTCCTTGGGTATTGAGACCCTCGGTGGTGTCTGCACTCGTTTGATCGAGCGCAATACGACCATCCCTACCCGCAAGAGCCAGATTTTCTCCACTGCAGCTGATGGTCAGACTGCTGTGAGCATTCATGTTCTGCAGGGTGAACGCGAGATGGCATCCCAGAACAGAACGTTGGGCAAGTTCGACCTGATTGGTATTCCTGCAGCTCCTCGCGGCGTTCCCCAGATTGAGGTCACCTTCGACATCGATGCAAACGGTATTGTCCACGTTTCTGCAAAGGATCTGGGCACCGGCAAGGAGCAAAAGATTCGCATTGAATCCTCTGGCGGTCTCAGCGATGCTGATATCGAAAAGATGGTCAAGGAAGCTGCTGCTCATGCTGAAGAAGACAAGAAGGAACGCGCCCGAATCGATGCCCGCAACGAAGCTGACAGCCTGATCTACTCAACCGAAAAGTCCCTGAAAGAGTACGGTGACAAGATCACTAGCGAAGACAAGGCAAAGATTGAGAGTGCCATCACCGACCTCAAGAGAGTGATGGAGAACCAGGGTGCAACTGCTGAGGAAATCAAGGCAAAGAATGAAGCCCTGCAACAGGCAGCCTACAAGCTTGCCGAAGAAGTGTACAAGCAGAGTGCTTCTCAGGGTGCTGCCCAGGGTGCCGATGCTTCCCAAGCGCAGGAAGAGCCTTCTGAAGCTCCGAAGTCGAAGCACAAGAAGGACGGCGTTGAGGATGCAGACTTCGAAGTCGTAGACTAAGGAGTCGGTAACAGGGTACTATAACGCAACGGCTTACCATCATGTCGGCTTCGGGCCGACATGATGTTTCTAAGGCCAATCTGTTCTAAGGAAGTCGCATCGTGGCGAAACGTGATTATTATGAAGTGTTAGGGGTCGCCAAGGCCGCAACACTTGAAGAGATTAAGAAGGCATACCGCAAATTGGCGATTGCCAACCATCCCGATAAGAATCCGGGGGATAAGGCAGCAGAGGAACGCTTCAAGGAAGCTACCGAAGCCTATGATGTCCTTGGAGATGATAAGAAGCGCAAAATGTATGATCAGTACGGCTTTGCGGGTGTCGATGGTGCCAATGGTGGCAATCATGACTACTCCAATGTCTACCGTGATTTCAGCGATATTTTCGGTGGTGGATTTGGTGGCGGCGGTTTCGAGGACATTTTCAGCTCCTTCTTTGGAGGAGGTTCTCGAACACAGGGCCGAAGTAACCAGCGTGGCCCGGAAGCCGGGTCTTCCCTGCGTTATGATGTGGATATTGATTTCAAGGATGCTGTATTTGGGACGAAAATCGAGGTTGCTTATTCCCATCAGGTAGCCTGCGAGGAGTGTCACGGTTCTGGCTCCGAAGGGAGCAGTGGAACCAAGATTTGCCCCACTTGCAACGGTAGCGGTCAGGTAAGACGCAACAGCGGTTTCTTTGCCATCGCAAGCACCTGTCCCACCTGTAATGGAAGCGGCCAAGTGATTGAGAACCCCTGTTCCTCCTGTCATGGGACGGGCTTGAAGCGGAAACAGCAAAAGGTCAAAGTGACCATTCCTGCAGGAGTCGATACGGGAAGCAGGGTAGTACTGCGCGGCATGGGCGATACTGGCCCTAACGGCGGTCCCTCTGGTGATTTGTATGTATACATCAATGTGAAGCCTCACAAGTATTTTGTAAGGCAGGATTATGATTTATATTGCCAGATTCCAATTTCGATTACCCAAGCTTCATTGGGAGCCGAGATGCAGGTCCCCACTATCGATGGTCAATCGATCAAGGTCACTATTCCCTCGGGTATCCAACACGGGAAAATGCTTCGGGTGAGGGAGAGGGGAGTTACCAAGCTCAACTCAACCGATCGAGGCGATATGTATATCAAGCTGATGGTGCAAGTCCCCAAACGTTTGGGTATGAAGGCAAAGAAGCTGATGCAGGAACTTTCGGATGCAATGGGTGAAGACACATCCCCGAATCCGGTTCCATTTGATGAAGAATAACATGGCCAGGGCTACCGAATTCGGTAGCCCTGTTGCCCACATTACGAGGAGCACCATATGGGTGAGAAGATTATTGGCTTTCATGCCATTGAAGAAGGACTAAAAGGAGCAGCCTCAGGGTCTGTTCTCTATCTTGTACGTGGCATGGGAAGCAATACCCAGGCGTTGGAGCGACAAGCTCTGCTTACCGGCAAGGTACTCGTTAAGAAGATTGCAAAGGTTGAGATGGACCGCATGGTCGACCAAGCCGACCATCGGGGAGCGGTACTGGACCTTATGGTGCCCGGCAAGGGATCAGGGGCTCGGATTCCTGCCATGTCGGTGAAGGAATATTGCGCCACCCTCAAGGACGATGATTCGGCTTTGGTTTTGGTACTGGATGAGATTACCGATCCGCAGAACCTTGGTGCGATACTTCGTTCGGCAGACCAATTCTCCGTTTCGTTGGTAATCATTCCCGAACGACGCAGCGCCCAAGCCAATACCACCGTAGTGAAGGTTTCCTCCGGTGCTGCCCAGTACGTGCCATTGGCTACGGTTACCAACATGAATCGTGAAATTGAGTACCTCAAGAGCCAGGGTTTCTGGGTCTACGGTGCATCCATGAGTGGGCAGGCTGTGTATAAGACAGTATTCCCCAAAAGAACCGTGTTGGTAATGGGCAATGAGGGTAAGGGAATCGGGCAGCTAACACAGAAGCTCTGTGACCATATGGTTACGATTCCGATGAGCGGGCATATCGATTCTCTGAATGTATCCGTTGCGACCGGGATTCTGCTCTATGAAGTGAGAAGGCAGCAAGCTACCAAGTAAGACAAATCAAGTTGTGTGTATAGGGGTACAGGGTTCTTCTGTACCCTTTTTCTATATCTATGCATACATTTTGCATTGAGTTGCATAAATAAAACAAACTTTTCTTGTGTTATGGCTATCTTTTTCGTATCATGGTTTGTGGGATATATCCCAATCAAGGAGATAAGTAGAAATGAAAAAGACGTTAGCTCTTGTTCTTTGCATCCTGCTGGCCTCTGGTTTCTTGTTTGCACAAGGTGCACAAGAGACTGCTGCCGCAAAACCTGCTGCCAGTGACTTCCATGTTGGTATTGTCACCGGTACAGTTTCCCAGTCTGAAGATGACCTGCGTGGTGCTGAACGCCTGATTCAGGAGTACGGTTCTGTTTCCACCGGTGGCATCATCCAGCACGTCACCTATCCTGATAACTTCATGGATGAAGCCGAGACAACCATCAGCGTAATCAGCGGCCTCGCCGACGATCCGAAGATGAAGGCAATCATTGTCAACCAGGCAATTCCTGGAACCACTGAGGCTTTCCGCCGCGTCAAGGAAAGAAGACCCGACATTTTCACCATCGCTGGTGAAGCTCACGAGGACCCGGGCGTAATCCAGACTTCTGCAGACCTTGCTGTCAACAACGACTTCGTGGCCCGTGGCTATCTGATCATCCGCACCGCTCACGAGCTCGGATGTGACACATTCGTACACATCTCCTTCCCCAGACACCTCAGCTATGAGACCATGAGCCGCCGCGTTGCCATCATGCGTGCAACCTGTGAAGAACTTGGTATGAAGTTCGTGCTTGAGACCGCTCCCGATCCGACCTCCGACGTCGGTGTTGCCGGTGCCCAGCAGTACATTCTCGAGAAGGTTCCCGCGTGGATTGAAACCTATGGCAAGAAAGCAGCCTTCTTCTGCACCAACGATGCTCACACCGAGCCCCTGCTCAAGCAACTTCTGGCTTACGGTGGTTACTTCATTGAAGCCGACCTCCCCAGCCCGTTGATGGGCTATCCTGGAGCTCTGGGCATCGACCTTGCTGCTGAGGCTGGCGACTTTGCCGCTATTCTCAAGAAGGTTGAAGCTTCTGTTGTTGCCAAGGGTGGCGCAGGCCGCTTTGGTACCTGGGCTTATTCCTATGGTTACACCACCACCGCCGGCCTCGGCCAGCATGCCATCAACGTACTCAAGGGCGAGAGCGAACTGCTCAAGCTTGCTGACATCATGAAGGCATATGGTAAGTACACCGCTGGCGCAAAGTGGAATGGCGCATTCTACACCGATGTCAACACTGGTGTTCGTGCTCGCAACCACATCCTCATTTATCAGGACACTTACATGATGGGTAAGGGTTACATGGGCAATGCTGACCTCATTGTTCCCGAGAAGTATTTCTCCATCAAATAAGGTATTCTAGTTGAAACTTTGAGGGGGAGAGTGATACTCTCCCCCTTTGTACCGCTACATGAAAGTTAATGTTGGAACGTGGTCGTGACTGTTGTCTGCTTGCAGGCAAGAGCCACAACCAAGTTTGGAAGGATAGAACAGATGAATGAGAACGATGCTCCCTTGCTGGAGATGAGACACATCAGCAAGGACTTTTTCGGTAATCAAGTACTCAGCGATATCAATTTCTCCCTGAAAGAAGGGGAGATTTTGGGCCTCGTCGGGGAGAATGGTGCTGGAAAGTCCACCTTGATGAAAATTCTCTTTGGCATGGATGAGATCCATCAAACCGGTGGATTCGGCGGGGAAGTCTTGATGCATGGACAGAAGGTTGCATTTTCTTCCCCCATTGATGCCTTGGCGAAAGGAATTGGCATGGTGCACCAGGAATTTTCCCTGTTGCCGGATTTTACAGCCACAGAAAATATTTTGCTGAATCGTGAACCGCTTAAATACACTTGGCTCAGCGAAGTGTTCGGAGAGCGGATGAATCTCCTCAACCGTGTAGAGATGGAAGAGATCTCCAAGCGTGCCATCGGGCGTCTGAATGTTCCCCTTGACGCCGACATGGTAGTTTCACAGATGCCTGTAGGACATAAGCAGTTCACCGAAATCGCACGAGAACTGAGCAAGGAAGCTACCGAGGCTACAGAAGGAATAAAACTCCTGGTACTCGATGAACCGACCGCGGTACTTTCTGAACAGGAAGCCGACAGTCTGCTTGCTGCCATGCGTAAGCTTAGTGACGCAGGGATAGCCATTATTTTCATTACCCACCGCTTACAGGAAATTATCGATGTCTGTGATACCATCATGGTCATGCGTGACGGTAAGATTATCAAGACCGTTCCTGCCAAAGGTGTTGTGATCACGGAAATCGCACGATGGATGGTCGGTCGTGATGTAAATACCGCTCAGCGGCAAGCTCGAAATTTCGACTATGAGAAGTCCCCGGTAATTCTTTCAATGGAGAACCTGTGGGTGAACATGCCCGGTGAAACGGTCCGGAATGTGAATCTTGAGGTCCATAAGGGTGAGATTCTGGGTATCGGCGGCATGGCTGGCCAAGGAAAGCTCGGCATCCCCAATGGTGCGATGGGGCTGTTCCCTGCCGGTGGGAAGATTACCTTTGAGGGGAAGCAGATTGAGTTGAACAACCCCCGTAATTTTCTGGACGCCGGTATGGCTTTCGTGAGTGAGGATCGTCGTGGTGTTGGCCTGTTGCTCGATGAGACACTGGAATGGAACGTCTCGTTTACAGCGATGCAGGTTCAGGAGAAATATCTTAAGAAGTACCTGGGTGGGGCCATCAAATGGCGTGACCAGGATGCAATCGAAGAAGAAACAAACAGCTATGTAAAGCAGTTGGAAATACGCTGCACCAGCACCAAGCAGAAAGCGAAGGAGCTGAGCGGTGGCAATCAGCAGAAAATCTGCCTTGCAAAGGCATTTGCTGTTGCTCCGAAACTTTTATTTGTCTCCGAGCCCACGCGGGGCATCGACATCGGGGCCAAGAGCCTCGTGCTCAAAGCCCTGAGGAAATACAACGAGGAGAGTGGGACCACCATAGTCATGATATCCAGTGAACTTGAAGAACTTCGAGCGATTTGTGACCGGATCGCAATTATCAGCGACGGTAAGGTGTTTGGCATTCTTCCGGCATCCACCGACAGTGCGGAATTTGGACTGTTGATGGTTGGACAGACAAGTCAAGCGCAACAAGGAGGGAGTCTATGAACTTCGAAAAGCTGACAGCTTCGATCAAGGGCATGGTGCACTCCTTTGGGCTTCCCCGTGTAATCATCGCCTTGTTCTTGTTGGTTCTCTTCATTCTTGCTCCGTTTGTGGGGGTAAATGTAGGAACCAGTCTCTCTGATACGCTCAATCGCTTTGGCATGAACGCAGTCATGGTTTTGGCCATGGTACCGATGATTCATAGTGGTTGCGGGCTGAACTTCGGTCTTCCCCTGGGCATTATTGCAGGCCTTCTTGGTGCAACCATCAGCCTGCAAATCAATGTTCCGGGGCCGTTCTCATTTGTTTTGGCAATCCTGCTTGCCACTCCGTTCGCCGTCATTCTCGGCTGGGGGTACGGGCAGTTGCTCAACCGGGTCAAAGGTGGGGAGATGATGATCGCCACCTATGTTGGATTCTCCAGCGTAGCTTTCATGTGCATCATGTGGCTTCTGCTGCCGTTCAGCAATCCCACCATGGTCTGGGGGTTCAGCGGGTCCGGCCTTCGTACCACCATTTCGGTGGAAGGGTACTACCTGCATGTACTCAACGATTTACTGTCGATTCGGGTTAGTGACCATTTGCTCATTCCTACCGGTATGATTTTGTTCTTTGCTCTTCTTGCCTTTGCCATTTGGGCCTTCCTGCATACCAAAACAGGTACCGCTATGACCGCTGTCGGGTCGAACCCGGTGTTTGCCCGAGCTAGCGGCATCAACGTCGACCGTATCAGGACCTTGAGTGTGGTCATGTCAACCTGGCTCGGGGCAATCGGCATTCTGGTGTATCAGCAAAGCTTCGGATTCATCCAGCTTTATATGGGTCCCTTCTACATGGCCTTGCCGGCAGTTTCGGCAATCCTTATCGGAGGTGCTTCGGTTAATAAGGCTTCGATCCTGAATGTTGTAATCGGTACCTTCTTGTTCCAGGGTATTGTCACCATGACTCCGTCAGTCATGAACTCGATGATTCACACTGACATGAGCGAGGTTATCAGAATTGTGGTTTCAAACGGTATGATCCTCTACGCCCTGACCAGAAAGACGGAGGCAGTACGATGAAACTCCAGATGACTACTATGCAAAAAGTACTTCGTTTTATGGCAAACAATACCGTGCCAATCCTATTCTTGGTGATTTGTGCATTTGGTATTCCTCTCAGTGGATACTCTGCTAATTATTTGCTAAGTGAAATTATTATCCGTATTGTCAGGAACTCCTTTTTGATTGTAAGCCTCCTGATTCCCATTTTGGCGGGCATGGGGCTGAACTTCGGTATGACTCTAGGCGCGATGGCAGGCCAAATCGGCTTGATCTTCATCAGCGACTGGGGCATCGTAGGTATTCCGGGTATGCTGCTGGCGATGATTATTTCCACCCCCATCTCCATTGTGCTGGGGTGGTGGTGCGGTAAAATCCTGAACATGGCCAAAGGCCGTGAGATGGTTACCAGCTATATCATCGGTTTTTTCATGAACGGTATTTATCAGCTGATCGTTCTCTATGGTATGGGAGCCATCATTCCAATCCGTTCAAACGCCTTGTTGCTTCCCCGTGGGTATGGTATTCGCAATACCGTCAACTTGATTGGTATCCGCAAGAGCTTGGATGACCTGTTGACGGTTAGGCTTTTCAATATTCCCATCCCTCTTGCCACCTTTGCTCTCATTGCGATTCTCTGTCTATTTGTGCTTTGGTTCAAGAAAACCAAGCTCGGACAGGATATGCGGGCGGTTGGCCAGGATATGGAGGTTGCACGGGCAGCTGGAATACGCGTTGAGCATACCCGTATTATCTCGATTATCATTTCCACCGTATTTGCCGGCTTTGGCATGATTGTGTACATGCAGAATATTGGAACGCTTAACACCTACAACAGTCATATGCAGATTGGTATGTTCAGTGTGGCGGCCCTTCTTGTAGGTGGCGCAACGGTTGCAAAGGCAAATATCAGAAACGTATTTCTTGGTGTCATTCTGTTCCACCTGATGTTCATTGTTTCTCCGATGGCAGGCAAGAACCTCATCGGACAAGCCCAGCTTGGCGAGTATTTCCGGGTCTTTGTCTCCTATGGCGTCATCACCATCTCACTGGTTCTTTATGAAGTGAGAAAGAAGCGGGACGAGAATATTGCAGGTCTTGAGCTTGCAGCCGAGCAGGAGGTGAAAGCATGAGTATTACCTTCAATCGAAAAACATGGATTCGTCTTGCCTGTATTGTTTTAATTCTTGTATTCTCCGTTTTCCTCTTCTTCATCGGAAGAATGCATACAGTTCTCGTCGACAACAAGACTGTTACGGTCAATGGAACCGAGGTCAAGGCTCTGCAGTTGGTGGAGGTTCAGCTCAACAAGCTTGATGGACTTGAACTAGCCGCCCGCGACCGTGACAAGTTCGAGGTAACCGGCCAGACCCATAAGGTGACCGTAATCTATACGGACTCCAATTGGGAAGAGCACACGATTACCCGAAAGTTTACAGTCCCCTTGATGCAGGACATGGTTATGGTTCTTGTTCCTGCCTTGGTTGCCAATGCAGATGCGGATCAAAGCGTCTGGCTTCAGAACTATGCTCCTCCTACCTATGCTATTACCGCAGCTCAAGTGGAGGAATCAGTAGTAACCGATGACCTGGCCGGCTTGATTACCGAATTGTAACTTCAACAGAAAAAGAATTGAATTATTGGGGGGGTGCTATTTGGCCCCCCTTCATTTATACTGGTGAAAATTATCAAAAAGAGGTCTCTCATGCGAATGTTTCGTGCATCGTTACTCGTTTTGCTTATTGCACTGACGCTTTCACCACTTTCTGCATTCTCAAATCAGCAGAAAATATTTAGTTTGGATAGCGATGTCTATTCAGCCATACAAACTCTCTATATTGCCCAAGGGCTCTCCCTCCCTTCAACAACCGGACCTTATAGCCAAGCTGAGTTGGCCTTGATGCTAACGAAGCTCAAACCTGACAACCTGAGAGGAAGTCTTGCTGCAACCTATGACTATGTAGTTCAACAACTGGATATCCAGCCTAAAGTTTTGGGTGACGGCATAGGCCTCTCCTGGAACCTCGATGTAAACCTGGAAGCCTATTACCATACCGATACCACCAATTTCACCGGCAGGGATACCTGGGAAAGAGGGTATATTGATCAGAAACCTCTTTTGGCCATCGGCTTGGAAACCTGGCCTGCCGACCATTTCTATGGGTATTCGGAATTTACTGTGGCAAACACCAATACCTTGGAGAATGGGTTTGGGACTACCCCCTTCGCCAGTAATGTGATCATGCTGCCTCCAGCTCTGATGCCGGATTTGGACTTCAACATGCCTTATAGGGCCTTCGTTGCAGCAGGAGGGGACCATTGGACCTTCCAGCTTGGTCGTGATAGGCTGAATTGGGGTGCAGGAACGAGTGGCAACCTTATGCTCAGTGATACACTGAAGTATCACAACATGGCCCGTCTCACCACGTTTTCTGACAAGTTCAAATATACCTTTGTGGCATCGTTTTTCCCGCATCCTTCGAGTTATTTCGATACCCCGACAAATTCACAGACTGATGGCCCTCTTCTGGGTGATGGACAAGGATCTGTACTCAAGGGAATCTACATGTTCATGGCCCATCGCTTGGAGTGGAGAATGCTTCAGGACAAACTGGGGCTTACTGTCACTGAAAGCATCATGTACCAGAGTGAAGAAAATCTTTTGGATCTGAGGATCTTCAATCCTGCCATGATTTTCCATGACTACTACATCAGAAGCAATGCCAACTCCATCCTTGGCTTTGAGCTAGACTTCACCCCATTTCGTGGCTTGAACATCTATGCCCAAGTCGCCGTTGATGAATTTTCGCTTCCCGGTGAACCCGTACCAAGTGCAACGGTTACCAATTATCCGAATACGTTTGGGTACCTTGCAGGAATCCAAGGAGTACTGCCCATGAAGAAGCATGTAGGGTACGCATCGCTTGAGTTTGCCTATACAGATCCGTATCTCTACCTTCGTTATGCCTCTACAAGCGAGCCTGATACGAGTGCGTATGACGCCTATGGGATACAGTATGTAGGGGTAATCCGCGAATTCACCAATTACCAAGGTACACGCTACAACCCGGAGTTCCTTGGCTATACCTATGGCAACGATGCTTTGGTTGTGAATCTCAATGGGGGCGTGAAGTCGTTTGGAAGATGGAGTGTCTCATCCAATATATTCTATATGGCTCACGGTACTTTCGACATGTTCACTATCTGGGATCGTGTAGGAGGCAGCACGGGATCTCCCTTGGTTACTACTCCCACTGACAATGGTGGTGATAGTGCAGGAAACTACAACGACAATACCTATGCATCCCGAAACGCAGTATCCTATACCTTTGTTGCAGGTGTGAATGGCTCCTATCAGCTTACCAACGGTCTCTCGGTCTTTGGCCAGGTTGATTACATCAGCATCAGCAACTACAAGAACAAGAGCGGTGTTACCGCCGGAGATGTGCAACTGACCCTTGGTGCTATGTATCGAATATAAAGGAGAATATGTATAGATAATCGGCAAGTATATGTATATAAAGGAATGGTATAGCAAGAATAATCGGGATTCTGGAACGTCCCATGATCCCCTTTGTTTCTGAAAATCCATAGTACACTGCGAGAATTATGAGTGCCTCAGATACGGTATTGATTGACGGCAGAGGGTAACTGAGGATAGGATGAAGGTACAGAAAGACTCTGTTTTGTGTTTCCTTCTAGACATTGTTCTTTCTGGGAGAGTTCTGAGACGATTTCTTCAGACCGTTCCCTTTGCGTGGGGGGATCGAACAGTTGGCGGCTGCCTGGGGAGGTGGCCGCCTGTCTTGAGAGAAGGTGGATGGTCGGCAATGAGGCTTCGTAGGGGTACGGAGCCTCATTTCTTCAGACTTTGGGATTGATTCTCAAATTACCTGACAGCCATGCCAAAAGTTGGGCTTCCGGTACCGGCTTGGAGAAGTAGTATCCCTGTACGAATTGAATCCCCTGTCCCTTCACCATTTGCAGCTGTTCTTCCGTCTCCACTCCTTCGGCGACCATGCTTTTACCAAGATATTTCAGCATTCCGGCAATAAGGACGAGTAGTTCATAGTTGTTGGTTGCGTTCGAAACCACGCTTCTGTCAAGCTTGACGAAGTCGAACGGCTTGCTTACCAGCGTCTCCAAATTGGAATACCCGGTACCGAAATCATCGAGGAGAAAATGTATTCCTCGTTCAGAAAAGGCATTCCAATTCTTTTGTACGGAATCAGAGGGGCTGAGAAGCACTGACTCCGTTACCTCAAAACTAAGTTTTCTTGCATCCACCCGGGTCTGCTCGATGACGTCGAGAATCCGATGGGCAAATTCTGAAGAGTTCAAGTCATCAGCAGAGATGTTGATGGAAATGTGAGATAGATGGGATGTCTGCTGCTCATGAGTTTTCAACAGTGTGCAGACCTTTCGTATGATAATCTCTGTCAGTGGAGAAATGAGGCCTGCCATCTCTGCGGCGGGAATGAACTCTCCGGGAGAAATCATTCCAAGACGCTCGTCCTCGATGCGCATCAACGCTTCAGCAGCGATAATATGGTGGTCCTGCATATCGATGATTGGCTGATAATGGACCTTCACCATCGACTCATCCCTCACTGCTTTTCTGAGGACCGAGAGAATATCGAGTTTTCTCTGGCGCAAGGGGATCAGTTTCTGGTTGAAAATGATTACCGAAACCCTTCGCCTCTCCTTGATCTTGACCATGGTAAAGTCCAGTGAGTCAGCGATTTCTTCCAAGGTATTCGTTTTCAGGGGAGTCTCGACAATAGCAATATTGATGTGACAGACGATAGGCACGTCTTCAATGATAAACCCTTCATTGGTGATGGCTCTGATGCCTTGAACAATTCGCACTACGCCATTATGGGTTTGGCGTGGAAGAATGAGAGCGAACCGATTGCCGAATAGCCGATATACAGAACCCAGTGTAGTAAATGTGCTGAGTTTGGCTGCAAAAAGCTGGAGGAAGCGATCCCCATAGGAATTGCCGTAGCGTTCGTTGATCAATCGGAAGTTTTCGATATCCAACATCAGAATCGTCGTTTCATGACGGGTGTGCACGATATGCTTGAGGTGCTCATAGTAGGCAGTGTAGTTGGGGATTCTCGTCAACAAATCCAAGGTGAGTTCTCTTCTTTGCCAAACCAGGTAACTGAGCAACAGCATGAAGGTGCTGCTGAGACCTAAGAGATACGGTTGGCGGAACCACTGAAAGAAGATGAGGGAGAGAAGCAGAAAGAGGGACGAGAAGAGAAACAGTATGCGGATGTAACTGGGTATTTGTCGCCAACGAGAGAACAAGGAAATTACCTGAATAAGAATGAATAAGCTGCTCAGTAAGTGCATATACAGCAGGCCGGGTCCTTCTATGAATCTTCCGGCATCAGAGAAGATAAACAGTCTGTTGAAAGCGAGGTCGGTAAATGTGACAATAGCAGCCAGGGTGAGGATGCTGACCTGTACCCGTTCGAGAATGCGTGCCGTCCTTTGATGAAGGAGACGGCGTTCGATGGCACGCATCCAAAAAAGGATATAGGTAGGAATGGCCAGCATGTGTATAAGGGTTGCTACTCTTGAAAACCAAGGAAACAGTGTAAGGTAGCCCCGCATGGATAGGTGGACGATGATGGAAATACCGAGATAGAACAGATAGGAGAACGCAACCGAGGTTATGGAGTCTTGCTTTGGGTGTTTGGAATCTTTTTGGGAGCGCCGATGTTCGATGAGTATGGCAGCTACAATAAAGAACGATATAATCTCAGCTACAATTAACTCCATTGGGTCCTCTACTTCCTGTGGCTCAATTCTACTCTTAAATGTGGAAGGCATGCAAATTAATTCAGCCCCGCATCAAAAATGTGCTGTGCTGAATACAAAAAATCAAAGCTATGTTGCTTGTAGTTAGTTCTCGAAGAAACGGTCGCCGATATCCTTGCGGAACCATGCACCCTCAAAATGTACATGCTTGACGCCTTTATAGGCATTCTTATTCGCATTCATGATATTGTAGCCGACACCGACAACTGTGACACAACGGCCACCGGTAGTGACCAATTTACCTTCAATTTCCTGAACACCGCCGAAGTAATAGCGAGGGGCTCCTTCGAAGGTGTTGAGCATCAAAGAAGCAGGCATTGGCTCCAGGTCCTTGCCGATGATTGGCTTCTCCGGATAGCCTTCGGAGGCGACAACCAAAGCTACCGTGGACTTGGTGGATGCTTCGAGGGTGATTGAGGAAAGGGTATCGTGCTTCATTGCATTGAGAATATCGACAATGTCTGTTTTGATCAGGGGTACAAAAGCCTGGGCTGCCGGATCGTTGAAACGCACGTGGTAGTCAACAAGAATCGGACCACGCTTGGTGATGATGACGCTGATCGTCAATACACCCTTGTAGGCCATGCGCTCGGCCTTCAATCCGAACAGAGTGGGCTCGATGATGGTATCGACCAAGGCTTGGCTTACCTCCTCCTGGAGCGGCACAGGGCAAATGGAGCCCATACCTCCTGTAGGAAGACCTCCCTCTTCAGCTTTCATGTAATCGCTGCTGGTGGGCAGGGCGAGGTAGCCTTTGTTGTCCAAAAACAACGTGACAGTAATGGGAAGGCCGTTGAGGTGCTCTTCCAATATGATAGGGCTGGTTGCAAGGATGTTTTTTGAAAACTCCATCAAGGAGTGGTAATCCGAGGAGTCAATCATGACACGACTCGGTGCAATGGCATTACTCTTTACGACAAATCGCTCACCCTCATGGCGCTTAAGGTATTCAGAAAGTTTCTGCTCATCGTCGAAGAGAGCATGGGTGGGGGTGGGGATGTTGTGCCGGTCGGTAAACATACGGCTGAAGTTTCGATCACCCTCAAGTTTCAATGCTCGGCTTGGGGCTCCAAAGGTGTCGATGCCCCTTTCATTAAGGTAATCGATAACTCCGGTGAACAAGGGGGCTTCAGTACCAACGAAGACAAAGTCGATCCCATGGGTGCTGCAAGCTTCATAGACCTGCTTGGGGTCTGAGGGATCAATAGCAAGATTGGTGGCGATGGACTGCGTCCCCACATTGCCCGGAGCAACGAACAATCCGTTGATCAGGCGGCTTTGGGAGAACCACCATGCAATGGCATGGTCTTTGGCTCCGGAACCTAACACTAATACTCTCATTGCACTTCCTTACTCTCAGCTTACTCTCATAAACGTACCATTTTACGGCTTCACAGGTCAACAAGTGGGCTGAGAGCGTCGAGGTAATGCTCACGCTTTACAGCCTGCACAACAGCCTGTTTTATCGGTGACGTATTGGCTATTCCCTTGAGGTAGGAACAGGTGTGCTTGCGCATTAAGGTGCAGGCGGTTTTCTCCCCGAAGGTTTCGATCATCAAATCCAAATGTCGGATAATGGCTTCTACACGCATTAGCTTTGTTATCTCCGGCTTTTCCCTGCCTTCAAGAAGAGCTTTAGCCTGAGAAAAAATGAAGGGGTTTCCAATAGCGCCGCGTGCGAACATGACAGCATCGATTCCAGTTTCCTGCAGCATGCGTATGGCATCCTCGGCAATGAAGAGATCTCCAGAACCAAAGACGGGAACAGTATATCCATGCGTAAGGCAGTATTGCTTGAGAGCCCTCAGCTTGGACCAGTCTGCAAACGGGGCATAGCCTTGGCTTCGCGTACGGGCATGCAGGGTGAGTGCCGATGCTCCACCATCCAAGGCAGCTTGGGCGAACTCAAGAAAGTTTTCACTTTGTGCATCCCACCCGGTACGGAACTTGACCGAAACCGGGATATCGACCTCAGCGGTAATGGTTCTCACCACATCGGTGATCAGCGATGGCGTTTTCATCATCGCAGAACCTGCCCCTGTTTTGGTAACCTTGGGGACTGGACATCCGCAGTTGATATCGATGACTTCGGGATGGAAAGGTAGCAATTGCTCAAGTGCTTGCTTCAGCGAATCGGTATTGCTCATGAAGAGCTGGATTGCATATTGCTTCTCATTTGGGGCACGGTACATCAGTTCCATGGTTTTTTCACCCTCACGGGAGAGCCCTTCTGCGCTGACCATCTCGGTGAAAGTGAAATCGGCTCCATGTTCGATGCAGAGCGTTCTGAATGGAATGTCCGTATAGCCGGCAAGCGGTGCAAGAAAGAGATTTCCCGTTGTGTGTACCGCACCTATCTGGACAGGGTGATAAAGTTGCTGTTCGTTCATACGTCCTTTGGAAGTGCAAATGCCTTCAGGCTGTTAGCATAAAGGCTTTCAGAAAGCTCTTCAAGAGAGATCTCTCTGAGGGAGGCAAGGACATTGGCTGTTTCAATCAGATAGTGGATTTTATTACGCTCACCTTTATACGGATAGGGAGTCATGAAAGGGGCCTCACTTTCAATGACAATCCTATCCGAGGGAAGTCTCATGGCGACCTCCTGAAGGCTTCTACTATTTTTGAATGTGAGGTTACCTGCAAATGAGAACATTAAATTCATAGAAAGGGCTTGTTTGGCAAAATTCCAGTCTTCGCCGAAACAGTGAAGGATTCCACCCTTAGGAGGAAGTTTCTCAGCAAGAATAGGAAGCAGGTCCTCGGCTGCACTCCGGTTGTGGATGATCACCGGCAGATCGAGGTGACGGGCGATTTCCAGGTGCCTGAGCAACAACTCAATCTGCAGCGTTTTGTCACCGCCGAACATATGATAGTAGTCCAAGCCGGTTTCCCCGATTGCTACAATGCGTTTCTTCTGCTGGGCGTGGGCGATTACCCGTTCCTCCCAATCCTTGCCGGGATTGGCGACCTCGGTGGGAGAGACCCCCACCGCATGATAGATGGAATCGGCACTCTCTAAGTTGGCATACGTACGTTCGAAGTCAGACAGGCTATTGCAGATACTTACAACGTGTTTGACCGACTTGACTTTTGCAAGTTGGACTGCCAGCAGTTGTTCCATCTTGTCATCCTGCAACAACCCGATGTGGGCGTGCGTATCAAACAGTTGCATACCGACTCCTTGAGATGCCTTCTCAACATATTGGGAGATATGACTAAACTATAGCATGGCCAAACAGGGTCGTCAACGTTGTAACTCGTATACTGTCAATCACTTATAGAGATGTATATACAGTTTGACAATTTCTTGTGCACGTGGTAGCTTTACAACGTTAGTGCCCTTTTGGCAAAGGATTTGCATGAAAAAAGAACGAATGCGTGCTCCAGAAGGCCAAGGTCAACGGACCAGACCTTCACGAGCCTATATATATTTGGTGAAAAACCCCTCTTCCAACGAAAGCAGCATCTGTGCCTGGGATTCCGTATTGTACCCCGGTACGTCAGTGGTGGCCCCTACGCGGTATGGACTTGATTTGGGGATAATCGTGGCAAGTGCAGACAGGTTGGGCAAGGAGTATACTCCCGGTTGCGACCAGTGTCAGGGTGCTTGCCTGCACGGTGAGTGCCTTCCTAAGGAAGAACAGGAAGAAGAAGCAATAATCGCCGAACCTGAAGAAGAAATTGAAATTCTGTACAGCAGCGAAGCGGATGAAGATCCCTGCGACTCCTGCAAAGGATGCAACCCCCATCCCGAGCCCAAGGAAGTTGATCTCTCAGGAGAAACCCTGTGGATTGACCGCTTGGCAACGCCTGCTGATTTGAATCGGTATCAGGAACTGGTGGAGAAAGAAGACGAGGCCATGCGCGTTTGCCGCGAAAAGATTGCCAGTCACAAACTGGACATGAAGTTGGTCACTGCACACTTTTTGATCGGTGAACCGAAAATTATTTTCTTTTTTACTGCAGACGTACGAGTGGACTTTCGGGAGTTGGTAAAAGATTTGGTTTCTGTTTTCCGAATCCGCATTGAACTGCGGCAAATCGGGGTGCGTGATGAAAGTCGCGTGCTTGGCGGTTTGGCTGTCTGCGGAAGGGATTTCTGCTGCCATAGTGTGACCGACAAATTGAACCCGGTTTCCATCAAAATGGCGAAAGAACAGAATCTTTCCCTGAATTCAATGAAAATTTCAGGTCCCTGCGGTCGACTTCTGTGTTGCCTTTCTTACGAATTTGACTTCTATGTAGAGGAGAAACGCAACTATCCCCCGGAAGGAAGTAAATTAAAAGTCGGATTTGAGTTGATGAAAGTTACGGAAGTCAACATACTGTCCAAGCGAATTTTACTCAATGGAAGCGAAGGCCGCATGTTGGCAATCCCTCATTCAGCGGTATTTTTTAACGAGGAATCTGCTCGTTGGGAGATAACGAAGGAGTATGCGGATGAATTTTTGTCAAATTGAAGTAAAGCATTGTATTGACCGATTTTATAGACTGTGATATGTTTTTACACCGTCGGCCCTGTGTTGCCGACTTCATATTTCATTTAAATAACTACGTATTCAAGGTAATATGTTTGGAGGTCTTACGTGATTAACAGGTCTGCTGAGAAAAGAGAGCGACAGAACAGCGTCAGGAGAATGAGGAACCGTGCAGCAAAGAGTACCATGCGCACTGCTATTAAGAAGTTTGAAGCCGCTGTGGTCTCCAATGACAAGGATACTGCTGCTTCTGCTCTGGCGCTGAGTCTTCAACTGCTTGACTCCACCGCAAGCAAGGGAATTATCCACCAGAACACTGCCAGCCGCAAAAAGTCCAGATTGCAGGCAAGGTTCAACAAATTGAGCAACCAGGCCGCTATCCAGGCATAACGGCCATGTTTTCCCTAGCCGATAGTGGTATCGGCTTATGTTCTTATGCAAATACTGTGAGTTAAGGAGTTACCATGGCAGGACCAAAATTGACAAAAGCAGCCATTATTGAGAGTCTCCATGAGAAGCATGGACTGAATAGAGCCGATATCCATCAGATTATCGACGAGTTCTTCGAAGAAGTGAAAGATGGTCTGAAGAATGATCAAGTCATCGAGCTCCGTGGATTTGGAACCTTCGAGGTTCGTACCCGCAAGGGCAGGGAGAAAGCTCGCAACCCCAAGACTGGTGCTATTGTTGCAGTCGAGACACACGGGGTCGCCATCTTCCGTCCTGGCAAAGAGCTTAAGGATTTTGTGTGGGAATTGCGTGACAACAAACCAGTGAACGAGAACGACTGAAGTTTCACGCGTTTGAATTAGGAGAGCATCTCTTGATTGATTTGAATCCCAAACGGAACCTCAGAACGGTTTGTTCTGAGGTTCTTGTGTTATTGGCAGCGGCATTTCTTTACTCATTTGCCTTTCCGGGCCTTGTATCGGCCAATGGGTTGGGTTTTATTGGGTTCTTTGCCTTAGTCCCAGTTTTTGCAGTGATTCGTAACACCACCTGGAAATTGACACCGGTGTATGGCTTTTTCTACGGCTTCGTGTTCTACCTCTTCTTCAATTACTGGCTGAAGACATTTCACCCGCTTGCCATTCTGATCGTCCCCATTATCAAGGGCGGTGAGATGGTCGTGTTGTTTCCAGCCCTCAAGGCTGCACAGAAGTTGTTCAAGAAGTATGGGTATGTGGTCGAGGGCATAATCTGGGTGGCCTATTCGTATATAAGCCAGGACTGGTTTGCCGGTTATCCCTATGGGACGTTGGGCACCGCCGCCTACCAATATCTTCCCTTTATCCAGATTGCTGAATTTACCGGTATCTGGGGGGTGACCCTTCTCATGGTCCTGCCTCAGACCTTCTTGGCTTTCATCCTCTTGGAAACGATGCGCAACCGTCTTGAGAGCTTTTCTGCGTACTGCAGGCAGCATCTGATTTTTTTGGTTTCCTACGCTATTGTACTGGTGGCAACCCTTATCTATGGTTTTGCCAGTATTTCCTACTGGAGAGCACAAGAGCCTGAAAAAACCTGGAAGGTTGCTACCATCCAGCACAGTGCCGACACCTGGAAGGGTGGGTACACAACCTATAAGAACAACTTCAACAACCTGCGGCGGATGAGTCTTGAAGCTCTGCAATCTGATCCGGACATTATCCTTTGGTCGGAGACAGCGTTTGTTCCTTCGGTTGCCTGGCATGAGAACTATCCCTCCGACCCGGCCACCTCGGCCTTAGTCGAAGAATTTGTTGCCTTTGGCAAATCCCTGCCCATTCCGTTGGTAACCGGTAACCCCGAGGGTGTGATCGACGATGCTGGCCAATCGGCTCTGCTTTCCGACGGCAGTTGGAACCGCAAGGATTTCAATACGGTCATTTTCTTTGAGGATGGCGAGATTAAGAATACGTACCGTAAACAACACCTTGTTCCGTTTACCGAACATTTTCCTTACGAGAAAGAGTTGCCTTTGCTTTACAATCTGTTGCTGGCCAATGACTATAACTGGTGGGAAAAGGGCTATGAGAGTGTGGTTTTCGAAACCGAGGAAGGGGTGAAATTCTCTACTCCGATCTGCTTTGAGGATGTCTTTGGATATTTGAATGCCCGCTTTGTTGCCAACGGGGCGGATGTCATCGTCAACATGACCAACGATGGCTGGTCGAAAGCCGTGTCTGCAGAGATGCAGCATTTGGGCCTGGCCGTATTTCGTTCCATCGAGAACCGCCGGACCACCGTACGCGGTACCAACAGTGGCATGACGTGTGTAATCGACGTGACAGGGAAGATCATTGAACCCATGGAGCCCTTCAAGGTAGGCTGGCGCATCTATGACGTTCCCGTATTCACGGGAGAAGTCCATGGTACCACCTTCTATACACGACACATCGACTGGTTCGCCTTCTTGGCAATCTACTTGTCGTATTTATTGCTTGGGTTGGGAGCCCTCAATCACCTTATACACTTTATTCGAGAGAGAAGGCAGAAGAGAACATGACCTATATCAGTGCAGCACTCTTTATTATCGGGACTGAATTGACCCGCGGTGTCATCGCGGACAAACATTGTCAGGTTCTAGCCAGCCAACTGACCCAACTAGGATACCGGGTGGACCGCATGGTGCTGGTACCTGATGACGGAACCATTGGCGAGGTCCTCAAGGAATGCGTTGATACGTGTGATATTGTCATTCTGACCGGGGGCCTCGGCCCTACCAGTGACGATTTGACCCGCTCCATCGTAGCCCAAATGGCACAAGTTCCCTTGGTACGGGACCAGGCAACCTTTGATGCATTGTATGCGCGTATCGGTGAGCGGATTTGGGGAGCCAACGAGCAGCAGACTATGATTCCCCAAGGCTTTGCAGCCATTCCCAACCCGTATGGAACAGCCGCCGGCTTTATGGGCATCATCCCTGAAGGCGAACGAGAGATTGTCTGCATTGCCATGCCGGGCCCTCCCAGAGAAATGGACCCCATGTTTTTCGACCAGGTTCTTCCCTACTTGGCACAGTTGATCGGTCATGATGATTTTTCGCGTAGTGAATACTCAACCTTTCTCATTCCTGAAGCAAAACTCGACGAACTCTGCAGGCAAGCAACATTTAATGGGCTACAGTGGGGGACTCGTTTCCAGGATTTGAAGATCAGCCTGTATCTGGTGGGAGGGAATGAGGAAGAACGCTCTGAGATGGCAAATCGTCTCAACTCTCTTGTTGGACCTTCATTGCTTGTCGCCGGTGATATAATGCCTGCTCAGCTGCTGACCGATTTGTTGGTGGAAAGAGGTGAGACCATAAGCTGTGCTGAAAGTTGCACCTCAGGCTTTATTGCGAAGCTGCTTACCGACCAGAAGGGGAGTTCAGCCTGGTTCTATGGAGGAGCAGTCACCTATGCCAATGAGGCGAAAATGGCGATGCTTGGGGTACGTGATGCAACCTTGCAGAATCATGGTGCTGTCAGTGAGGCCTGTGTTTTGGAGATGGCTGAAGGTATGCTCAAATCGTCGAATACCGACTGGGCCTTGTCTGTCAGTGGCATAGCCGGTCCGGATGGCGGAAGCAACGAGAAGCCGGTGGGAACCGTATGGTTCGGCTTTACTTCCAAACACCGTTCAAGTGCGGCAGTGAGAGTGCAACTTACTTCCTATGGTCGTGATTCTGTCAGAAGAAAGGCTTCCGTTGTAGCCTTGATTCTTGCAAGTCAGTATATCAAAGGAGCTTGCTTGCTTGACACTGTGAAGAAGTGGCAATATATTTAGAGAACCAATCGCGGGAAATTATCAGTGTACCGTTAATTTTGTTCCCGCATATTCTTACATCCTGTATCACAGTTTAGGAGTCGGGCTATTAATGTACCTCTTTGGTACGTGTAAATCCCTGTTCCGTTGGAGTTTATCCTATGTCTTCCGAAGAATTAGTGCAAACTGAAGCTGCGTTGTCAGTACCCTCTGAGCCTGATAAGGCCAAGAGACCGGTACGGCGTATCACCCGTAAAAAAAGCCCTGTGGTTGCAAAAGCGTCAGAAAATGTTGCTGATCAGAGTGCCGTACAAGAGGAAGACAAAGAGTCCTCGGAACAGAAAAGACGGAGAGGCAGACCCAAAAAAGCCACCACCAAGCAGAGAGAAGATCGATCTCAAGCCCAAGATGATCAGCAACCGCAACTTGATTTGAATGTTGAAGATAGAAATCAGTCGGTACGAGAAGATTCTTTTGCTCCTGTACAACAAACTCAAGGTGAAACCCAAGAGGATTCGCAGCCCTATCAGAGGCAGAGTCAGGGTGAGCAAAGATCTCAGAACCAAAACCAGAATCAAAACCAGAACCAGAACCAGAATCCGAACCAGAACCCAAATCTGAGTCCGAACCCGAACCCGAATCAATATAGAAAGAATCCGCAATTTAATAAAAACAACAATCGCAACCAGCAAAATCGGCATCCCAAAAACTCCTATCAGAAGAGCCAGAGTTTTGGTCCGAACCGCTCAATGCGTCAAAACCCGAATGAAGAACCTTCGTATGACCTGAATATTGAAGAACATCCGGAAGCTCCCGTTCTGAAGCTGGAACAGTATACCAATATGTCCATTGATGAACTGCGCAAGGTAGGCATAGAGAAGGGACTGAATGCAGAAACCATTCTTGATTTGCGAAAGCAGGAAATTGTAGCTGAAATTCTAAGGATCCATAGTGCAACCGGTGGCGTCATTGTGGGAACCGGTACCCTGGAAATTCTTCCCGACGGCTTTGGGTTCCTGAGATCTCCCTCCAACAGCTACCTCTCTGGACTCGAGGATGTCTATGTCTCTCCCGCTCAGATCAAGAGCCTGTACTTGAAAACAGGTGATGTAGTCTATGGACAGGTGCGGACTCCCCGTGAGAGTGAGCGTTTTTTTGCCATCCTGAAAATTCTGAAAGTAAACGGTGATGAACCGATTGTTGCTAAGATGCGCGTTCCTTTTGACAACCTGACTCCGCTTTTTCCTGATCAGAGATTGCGATTGGAAACTGTTGAAGAGGATATGTCGGTTCGTATCATCGATATGTTCTGCCCTATCGGAAAAGGCCAACGCTCTCTGATCGTCGCTCCTCCGAGAACCGGTAAAACCGTCCTCTTGCAGAAGATTGCCAACTCCATCAGCACCAATCATCCGGAGGTTGTTCTCATGGTCCTCTTGGTTGATGAACGGCCTGAGGAAGTGACCGACATGCGCCGTCACGTCAACGGAGAGGTAATTGCCTCAACCTTCGACGAACAGGCAAGTCGTCACGTCCAGGTTGCTGAAATGGTCATTGAGAAAGCCAAGCGGCTTGTTGAGCATAAGAAGGATGTTGTGATTCTGCTCGACTCAATCACCCGTCTTGCCCGTGCGTACAACCAAACAGTACCGGCAAGCGGAAAAATCCTCAGTGGTGGTGTCGATTCCAATGCCCTGCACAAGCCCAAGCGTTTCTTTGGTGCAGCCAGAAACATTGAGTTCGGAGGAAGCCTTACCATTATTGCTACTGGTTTGATCGAAACCGGATCGAGGATGGATGAGGTAATTTTTGAAGAGTTCAAGGGCACCGGCAACAACGAAATCATTCTGGATCGCAAGCTCGCAGACAAGCGCCTTTTCCCAGCTATCAATATCAAGAAAAGTGGAACCAGGCGTGAAGATCTGTTGCTGCCTCCTGATGAAGCGGCCAGGATATGGCTCACCCGTAATGCAGTCAATGATATGGACGACCAAGAGATGACTCCGTTCCTCATTGACAAAATTCGGAAGACAAAGGATAATGAGGCGTTCTTACGCTCTATTAATACCGGGATTCCTACGAACTCTGCGGGCTACTAGATCCAAAAGAATTTGAAACCAGTCTGCTGCGTACAGCCAGCAGAACACATATCCCTGGAGGAATTTGAACATGAAAGACGGAATTCACCCTCGCTATGAATTAGCTGAGATTCGTTGCTCTTGCGGCAACGTAATCAAGACCAAGACCACTGCCAAGAGCTTGGAGCTGGAAATTTGCTCCGCTTGCCACCCCTTCTTCACCGGTACCCAGAAGATGGTTGATACCGCTGGACGTATCGAACGCTTCAAGAAGCGCTACGGTCTGGAGAAATAAGCATGTAGTAAGAAGCCACCAGCAATGGTGGTTTTTTTACGCTATTTGCAACACAGTTCGAGCATCTTTCGATTGGGTTGAGAGATGCAAGGGCATCAAAATGTACAAAAGTAGGTTTTCTGTTGCATTATCGTTACAAGTATCCTAAAATTGACCCATAAAAATTAGGTTGGGGCATGGATAACGTCATCAAACAACATGTTAAAGAGTACGGAGAGACTCCTCTCGTAATAGCTCAAGTGCCGGGTACCTGTACCCTGCTGGGTAGCTATGCGGATGCATGCAAGGGGTGGTCCTTGGTTGGCACCGATGCCTCCACACTCTTTGTGGCTGTTTCGCTGCGAGATGATCAGCTGGTGAGGCTCACCAATGCCACCCTCAATGACCGAAAGCGCTTCTCCTTGGGGAATATCAAGTATAGAAAAGAGGACCGATGGGGCAATTACCTCAAGGGTGTCATTTCTGTTCTCTCTAGCGAGGGAGTTGTTTTTACAGGGCTGAACATCACTGTTGAGGGGAGTCTCTTGTACAGCGACAACCAAATGGTCAGCACTTCGTGCTCGCTGGGCACTGTCCTCGCACTCGATGCCCTGATGGGCCTGAAGCTCGGACTGACTTCTCTGATCAGGATCGCCTACCAAGCGAATACCACATTCAACAGTGAACCGTGCAGAGTCAGCGATTTGCTTACTATGCTCAATGGCAAGCCTTCCAACGTGTTGTTTTTTGATCTGCAGCATGTGACCTACAAAGAGATTCCCTTTCCCTTCACTGAAGAGAATGAGGACTATGTCGCCATTGTGGTCGACAGTAAGATTTCCCCTAATGCAATGCGTGAGGAGATCAACAGCAAACGCAAGGCCATTGAGCGTGCTTTCGGAAAGCTCAAGGAGCTGAAAAGTGGTGGCTTCTTGCGTGACTTTCCAGAAAGTGAACTCTCTGCCCGGGTTGTCCCCCTGGACGAGGAAGCCCGCCATATCTGTGAATATGTGCTGATGGAGTCGCATCTGGCCAATGATGCAGCTTCCCTGCTGACCACCAAGGATGCCTCGCTGTATGGCAAGCTGATGAACCGCGTCCAAGCGGGTCTGAGAGATTTGCTTGAGGTTACCTGTCCTGAAGTGGATTGGCTTACCAAACGTGCCTCGGAACTCAATGGGTGTCTTGGTTCTGTTCAGATTTCCAATGGATTTTCCGGCAATATCATGGTCCTCTTGAGTAAACAGGCGCTTCCAAGCTATATTAGCCGTCTGGAGGATTATGAGCACATCTTTGGTTTCCACCCACGTTGGCATATCTATAGTGGGCATGAAGCTGCAAAAGTTGTTCTCCCTGAGTATAGATGAAAATACTGCTGACAAATGACGATGGATATCAGAGTGAAGGACTGGCTGCGCTGTCCGAGGCTTTGGTGCATAGCGGTCACGATGTTTGGGTGTGTGCTCCTTCCTCAGAACGCAGTGCGAGCAGCCACTCCATGACACTACGAGGCGAAATTGTCATTACCGAATATGAGAAGAATCGGTTCCACTGCAGCGGCACTCCTGCCGATTGCATCCTCTATGCCTCCAAAGGCAAGATTTTCCCCATGGAGCCCGATCTGGTTATCAGCGGCATCAATCACGGCTACAACATCTCCACCGACATCCTTTACTCCGGTACCGTAGGGGCGGCTCGTGAAGCAGCCTTGACAGGCCTGAGGTCCATAGCGGTCAGCTGCAGCCGCAGCAAGGATGGAACATTCCCCTTTGCACGCACATCGGCGTTTGTGGTGGACCACCTGCAGGAATTTTATCCATTGACCAGCAGCGAATGCATCATCAATATCAATGTTCCCGGAGAAGGCAACGGCAAGTGGAAAAGCGGGGTGCTCAGCTACCTCGAGTATCATGATGCCGTGGAGACCAAGCGGGAACAGGAAAATCGGTTTTTCGATACCGCTGCAGTGCGGTTCGGGACCTCGGTAGTGCTCGCCCTCAAGGGTGGTGTGCAACCGATCCAACGCTGTGATACCCAATTTTCCGACTTTCAAGCTGTTCGTGACGGATATATCAGTGTAACAGCACTTTCCATTCTCCCCCCGGTGCACCACAAGGTGCAAGAGGCCCTCGATGCAATGAGCCGGGAGGCTGATCGTGGGTAAGTGCTGGGAAGAAAAATGCACCAAATGCGGACTCTGTTGCCATGAGAAGGCCGTATACGGTCGAAACCTCGTAATAGACTTGGATTCTTGGTGTGAATTTTTCGATCCGGCTACCAAGCAGTGCACGGTGTATGCGAAGCGATTCGTCCAGTGTGCCCGCTGCAAAAAAATGACACGGCTTAAGGCCATGTTTGCCACCTACCTGCCTGATAGCTGCGGCTATGTGGGCTGGGCACGGCATAATCACCTTCGTTTTGCCAAGCGGCGCTTCATTCGTTACATCCATAGCAAGACCTGTCCCCCTGAAGACTCTGACGACCCTCTCTACGATGCATTTCGTGCTTGAGATGTGTGCGGCTTGACCCTTTGGGCCGTGCTTCACTATGGTTGTATATGAGGTTTTAGTATGGAACAGCACAGTATCTATTTGGATAACAATGCTACTACAGCGATGCATGAAGATGTCATTGCAGCAGTGCATCAAGCCAATATGCTTTACGGGAATGCTTCCAGCATGCACATGGCCGGACGCCAGGCAGCGCTTGCCATCGAAGAGAGTAGAGAGGCCCTTGCCTCCCTCATCGATGCCGAGCCTTCGTGGATTGTCTTCACCAGTGGTGCAAGCGAGGCAAACAATACCGTCTTTAATATTTTCAAGGAACGCATCGACCTTGGCTCGAAGCGTAATCGAATTATCACCACCACCATTGAGCATCCCTCAATCATTGAGACAGTCAAGTATATGAAACAACTCGGCTGCAAGGTCGACGAATGCCCGGTTGACAGTACCGGACTCGTTGATATGGAGGCAATGAAAAATCTTCTAGGTGATGATGTCGCCCTGGTTTCGGTGATGCTTGGCAACAACGAAACCGGTACCATCCAACCGGTTGGTGAGATAACGGAGCTTGCACATCAGGTGGGTGCCTATGTGCATACCGATGCAACCCAGGCCATCGGCAAGATTCCCGTTTCAATGAAAGAGCTGGGAGTGGACTATCTCAGCCTCTCGGCACACAAGTTCTATGGCCCGAAGGGTATTGGAGCATTGGTTGTCAAGACCAAAGCGCCCTATGCTCCCTTGGTTCATGGAGGCCACCAGGAAGGTGGAAAGCGTGCTGGAACGTACAACACAGCTTCCATCGTAGGGTTGGGAGTGGCTGCTAAAATCGCCTTGCGTGACCAGCCGTCCGAATGCGAAAAACTTTGGAAACTCCGGGAAATGCTCAGAGTCGGCATTCTCGAACGCATCAGCAATGTGGTCGTCAACGGCAACCAAGAGCATTGTCTGCCCGGCACCCTCGACGTCTCGTTCCCCCATGCAGAAGGGGAGTCCATTCTGCTCTATCTCGATATGGAAGGAATAATGGTTTCCACCGGGAGTGCCTGTGCAAGCGGGTCGCTTGAGCCCAGTTATGTACTGCTGGCCTCCGGGGTGGATATAGAGCTTGCCCACGGCTCCATCCGGTTCAGTTTCGGCCGATACAATACCGAAGAGGACGTAGCATATGTCCTTGAGAAGCTGCCGCCGATCATCAAGCGTTTAAGGGAGATGTCAACACGATGACCAATTTTATGAGTCAATGGGTCTACACCCCGGTGGTGAAAGACCATTTTATGAATCCAAGGAATACGCTCAAGGAGAATGAGCAATTCGAAGCTGATGGAATCGGCGATGTTGGTTCCTTGGCCTGCGGCGACCAGATGCAAGTCATGATCAAAGTCAAGGATGACAAGATTGCGGACCTGAGATGGCTTACCTATGGATGTGCTTCGGCTATTGCCAGCACGTCGATGATGAGTGAAATGGCCCTGGGTCTTACGCTTGATGAAGCGTATCACCTCACCCCTGCCATGATCACCGAAGCATTGGGAGGCCTTCCCGAACACAAGTTCCACTGCTCGGTTCTTGGAGACAAGGCACTGCGTGCCGCAATCGACGACTATTTGGAGAAGCAGGGCAGGGAGAATCCCTTCAAGAAACATGTAGCCAAGGTTATTTGTGAATGCAAGAGTGTTACCGATGTCCAAATTGAGGACTTGGTGAAGACCGGACAGGCCAAGACGCTTGAGCAGCTGCAGGAAATTACCGAGTACGGGACAGTCTGCGGAAAGTGCAAGCAGGCGGTCAGCGAACTCTTTGATGAGTTCAAGCATATCTACAACGTCTGATTGAGAGTTGAGAAGAAAGGCGGCCGGAAGGCCGCCTTTTCTGTCTTACCGGGAGAATCCCAACAGTGCGAGATGCTTGGCGATGTGCTTGGCGAGCAGGGCTCGATAGCCCTCTTCCTCTCGCACCAGCAAGTCAAACAACTCATCACCGATCAGCTTTCCACCCAACTCATTCTCATCGAGCAGCAGGTAGCCGTAGGTGATATGCAGAAGCTGGCGTGCATTGTCATCCTCAAGGTAGTGCCAAAGCTCGTTGTCTTGTACCTCATCCAGGTCCCTGATGGCATCGAGTTTGGTAGACACATGGTAGAATTTTTTTGCATCGGCGAACCGCTTCAATGCATGGTTGTGCATCCTGCGATAGAGCGAAGGGTCCTTCTGTGAGACCAGGCGCACCGCTTCAAGCCAGTTTGTTCCCGCAGTCTTGACATGAAAGCTTCCCTTGATCGTCTTTGCCAGGATGGGGAAAATGCTGAACTTATCACTGCCTGAGTGAATGCTGAGCCGATAACCAAAATGACGCGCGATAACAGCATGCTGCTCAAGATTCTCAGAGAAGAGGCTTAGGTCTCCGATGTAGTCGATTCCTTTCTGGAATTCGCCGATAAAACGGGGTGCAAGCGTAGCAATCGTCACGTGTCTTCGTTTCAACTCCAAGGCGATGAACAAGTGGCTTTTGGGATCGGTCGGAGTGTCGGTCTCATCGATGGAGATTTCAAAATCAACCGGTTTTGGTGATGTGCTAATGTACGTTTCATACACGAGTTGGATAAAATCCAAAGCTTTGTGGTACGTCAGTACATCCTGCATCAAGTGCTTGCGGTCAAGTTTGAGCGTATATTCGCCGATGGTCAGCAGCTGTTCCTGATAGAGACGCTCGTACAGCTCTCGTATCTGCTCCTCAACAGCCTGATAGCGTGCGAGCAGTGCATCCTCGTCCAGGGACTGAATGGAGTTGTCAATCTGTTCGGAGGAGTCAAGGGTGATCATCGTAGCACCTTGGGAGAGCGATTTCTCGATGTCTGGGCACTTCTTCAGGTGATCACCGTCAGCTCCGTAACCGGTAGTATAGCCTTCCTGGAATACAGCATAGGCAGCCGCATCGATGACATCGTCGAATGTCCGGTTGGTGAAGTTGAGCTCCCTGATCGACTGCTGTGCGAAGATTGGAAATACATTGGTACCCTTAAGGGCCTCGATATGACCGGCTGTGGCTTCTCCGAGTCGGTCACCCAAACCAAGAGAGGGTCGTCTGGCAGTATTGGCAACCGGAATGGTGTAGGGCAGATACTTGTTGAGAACGAGGCGGTTTGCATGATTTGCCGGGCATATCTTGCACAGAGGGAAATTCTCACCACTCAGTTCCTCAAACACGGGACCACTGCCCTGACAAACCAAATATTTGTTTCTTCCCGCTCGGATCAGGGCAATGAGGCACTCTCCGAGGCTGGTGACCGATCTCTCATACAGCCTGACCGGCTTGCCCAGTCTGGCTTCCAATACTTGGGTATTGATCTGTTTGGAATCGTATAGTTCCATAGGAGCTCCTTTGTCAAATGACGTCAAACTCGCTTCCACCGATGAATTCCCGTAACAGGGAATCCGGCGGAACGAGCGTGTCGGGGATGGGATTCACATGCTCCAGAAACCTTAGCAGCCTGCGGGCAGTCTCATAGGCTGACCCGGCCGACGGTTTCACCATCTTCAGAAGTGGTTGGGCATAGGTGGTCAACACCCCCAGTTCATAATCGAGGGCACTGTTAATCAGCACATTTGCATTGTTCTGATAGGGGAAAATGTAACGGTCTTCACCGCGTTGCACCGAAGGCCACATGTTGAGGGTAGTTTCTGCTTTGGTCCCGCGCGTGCGGTTGTCACGAATCATGCGCCTGATGATTCGATTGTCAGTCGTGCTGATTCGGTTATGGTCATCGAGGTTCAGCTGAGTCAAGGCTGAGATATAGACTCTGAACAAAAGATCGCTTTCCAGCGAAGCTGTCAATTGCGGGTTCATCCCATGGATGCCTTCGATGATGATGAGCGTCCGTTTATCCAACTGAACAGGTTCTGGTTCATAACTGCGTGTGGCGGTCTTGAAGTCGTACTTGCAAAGCCGCACTGCTTCCCCTCGGAACAAGCAGGCAAGGTCATCCTGGAATTTTGCAACATCGAGTGCTTCCAGCGCTTCAAGGTCGGGTTTATTGAACTCGTCCTTGGGTGCTTGGCTGGGTGGGAGATAATAGCTATCCAATGAAATTTTTATGGTATTCTTGCCCAGCACCTGTAATTGGATGCCCAGTTTATGGGCAAATGTGGTCTTGCCGGAGGAAGAAGGCCCTGCGATGAGGACTGCTTTGACACTGCTGTGCAAATTGATCTGGTCGGCGATGCTGGCGATTTTCTTCTGTTGCAGAGCTTCAGCAAGGCGGATGAACGATTCAATCGTGTTTTGGTTTCCCATCTGGTTCAGTTGACCCAGTGATTGGATTCCGAGGATGCTCCCCCACGCCTTGTACTCCTTGAAGACCGAGAAGAGCAGCGGATTGTCCACGAATGGGTCCAGCGACTTGATGTTGTGCGACCGGGGATAGCGCAACAGCATGCCCTTTTCCTGATACGGCTTGAGTTCCCATACCTTCATCAGACCGGTTTTGTTGAGTAACGGCTCATAGGAGATATCCAAGTACCCGCTGAGGCGGTAGAGGTTCACCTTGGGTTCATTGCGGGTGGACAGCAGGGCGGCGGTTTGATCGAAATGATTCTGTTCAAAATAGGTGAGGGCACTCTGATAAGGCAGGGTGATCTCCTCGATACTCAGGTTTTGTTCGACCAGCGTTCGCATAGCTTGCTCGATTGCAAGAATATCACTGCCGCTGAGCATCAATTCGTCATCAAAGCTGAAATAATACCCGTCGCCCAGTGAATGCCCGATTACCAGACGGCGCTGGGGATAGAGCATCGATACTGCGGCACACAAGAGATAGCACAGGGAGTGCCGGTAGATGCGTTTGCCCATATCTCCGAACAGGTGTACCGGCTCTACGGTGCAGTCAGAAACCAAGGAACGAGAGCAGGAGTGTAGTTCATGATTGACCAAGGCGCCAACGATCGGATCGTTTTCGTAGACAGGGATGGGGCATGTTCCCTCAATCTTGGCCTCAAGCAGGACATCCTCAACAGTGGCTCCAATCGGCAAGGTAATACGTTGTCCCTGGATAGTCACATTCATATTTCTCATAGACAAATAATACAGGTTGGAATTGTATGCGGCAAGGGGAAAGCATTTTTTGCAATTTCATGCTATACTGAGTGCTCCAATACAAATCCCCGAATTTTCATTGACAGCAACGAGTGAGGTAGGTACCCTTTGTATATGAAAAAGAAGCGTACATTAGCGTTCCCTTATCGGCAACGCTTGGTATTGCATATAGATATTGCATCAGAATCATTTGAAATCATCCCCCTCTCCGAGGATGATGCGAAAGCATATCTTGGCGGGCGGTTGCTCGCACTCGAGCTATGGAGACGATTTGCCGTTTTTGATGAACTTGGGCCCAGACACTATGAAAGCGGTAATCCTGTAGTCTTTGCTCCCGGCTCTGCCTCTGATTTGTCGATGTCCTGTCCCACCTCCTATACCATTGTCACCAAGAGTCCCCTTACCGGAAAGCTTGCCGTCGGCAGTGCCTGCTCATCCCTTGCTAAAGCAATTGCAGGTGCAGGCTATAGCGCCATTGTCATTACCGGTCGTGCCCGAAGGCTTTTGAGCTTCAAAATCCAAGATGGGGGTGTCAGCTTTGCTGCAGCTGAGGAGTTCCATGACCTGACCACTGTCGAGGTTGCCAAAAAGACGGGAGCGAACCATGTGGTCGCTATCGGGCCGGCGGGCGAGCATCAGGTAGCCCATGCCTCGCTTGTTGCAAACAATCAGAACATCAGATGCGGTGGGGTTGCACTGGTTTTCGGCCTGAAAAATATAAAATTCTTCACTTTGGATGTAGCTGCAACCGGTAGGGAATCTTACGATCCCCATCGTTTTGGCTTGCTTAACAAGTCCTATATGCAAGCATTGAGCAAGAGCCGTATTGGACGAACGGTGGCCAAGGAAGGCACATTGGCACTGCTTTCGAAGGCAAATCACCATGGTTGGGCTGCCATTGACAATTATTCAACGCGTATCGATGGGCGCTTATGGGGCCTGTGCGCGCGCTCCTGTGATGAGCAGGTGGGTGAAGAAGAATTCTTTTGCCCTGTCGGAGAAGAGAAATCGGGGATGGACCTGCAAAGTGCTATGGCTTTAGGTTCCAACCTTGAACTTTTTGATAGCCGCAGTGTGCAACAGTTGGTTACCCGTTGCTTGGAAAATGGTCTTGATCCGATCAGTGCAGGGGCAGTCCTTTCGTGGGCACGCAAGAGCCGTATGGATGGTTTGTTGGGCTTTCTGCCGGATATGCAGCGTTCCAGTGCCATGCTCTCGCTCAGGCTTCTCGATGCTATGGCTTATCAGCATGGGAATGGGGAGCAGTTGGGAAAAACCATGGATGAGTTGGTTGGTACCTATGGGGGGGCCGAGCACGCTTTCGCTGTCGACAACCTTCCTCTCCCTCCTTTCGATTACCGTGCCCTTCCGGTGCAGGCCCTGCTTGCGTCACTTGGGGATGAGCGGTTGGTATATGGAGAGTTGCTGTGGGGAAACCGCTACCGGCGAGGCAATGAGCGCATTCTTGCTTCCTGGGCTTTGTATGTCCAACAACTATCCTCGGCCATGGAAAGTGTGGGTCTCTGTCCCCTGATGTTGCTGACTTCTTTCGCCCATCCACTTTTTCACTTCCCTTTCTGGAAAAACAAACGCAAAAACTATACGTGTCTAGCGGCCTTTGCCTCGTTAGGGGAAGGCTATGAGATCCACGCACAAAGGATGATGGAAATCGGGAGAAAGGCACAGACGCTGGAGCAGCACATCAACAGTCTGTTCGACGGCGCGCAGCATTCCACAGCAAAGCTCCCCGATCAGCTTCTGGTCAACGGAACAAGCAACTACCGAAGGTCGCAAATTGTTCCCCTTGCCAGATTGTTGGATGCCTATCAGAGCCTTTTGCGTCACATGAAGTAGTATTGCATTGAGGGTAGCGGTCGGTCATCATCAAGGCTGCGGATGCTTATCCCTTCTTCAAATAGTAGTGCATAAGTAGGCCCCAAGGGAGTTCTCGGGAAGGTGGTCGAGCCCGGATTTATCGTAATGATCCCATCCTCCTGCCTCGCAAGATGCGGGGTATGGGTATGCCCACTGATGAAAATATCGCCGGTTTTCATATCCAGGCCGTAGGGAGAGGGAAAACGGTCTCCATGCGTCATTACCAGCGTTCTCTCCCCCCACTGCAATCGTTGAACCAAAGGCGGAAGATGTATTTTGGCATTGCTGAACTCGTAGGAGCCGTCGCAGTTTCCCCGAACCAATAGGGTTTCGGCTTCTTGTGTGAGCAACGTTCTGAATTCAGGTGAATCGGGAGGACAGAGATCTCCGGCTATGAGAATTTTCTCGGCTTGGTACTGCTTGGCACGCCCGACCAGCAGGTGTAATGCAAAAGCTGATCCATGAATGTCACTTGCTAAAATCAGGGTGGGAAGCATGAGGTTGCATTCTCCTACAATATTTTCCTTAGAGTGGAAATTTGGTTCTTGTGATGTGCGCACAATATTGCTATCATGATACGGGAATTATATAAAAATAAACAAGACGGGGAGGGGCCTATGTCCAGTATCAGGGAGCTGGTTTGCAGCGATGGGGAAACAATTCAGTATCGCGTTTGGGTTCCTGAAGAAAGGCAGATTGACGGAGTGCTCCTCATTTTGCATGGGATGGCTGAACATAGTCTGCGCTATCAGCGATTTGCTGCCTATCTCAATTCCAAAGGCATTGCTGTCTATGCCCCCGATCATCGGGGCCATGGGCAGACAGGTCTTCAGGAAGGGCAGACGTTGGGGTATTTTGCTGAGCGCGAAGGGTGGCAGCGTGTAGTTGAAGATGCCTTCGACCTGACCAATGTAATTCTTGCTGAATTCCCCAAGAAACCTCTCTTCCTCCTTGGCCATAGCATGGGATCCTTTCTTGCCCGTTCGCTGATGGTTGAACACTCGGACCTTTTCGATGGTGTCATTATTATGGGAACCGGTGCTTCACAGGGTCTGTTGGGAAAAGTAGGGAAAATGATCGCCCGCTCGCACGTATCCAAACATGGCGCCAAGTATCCCGATGCACTCCTGGACAAAATGAGCTTCGGTTCCTACAACAAGAAAATTCCCAACCCCCAGACTCCTTTTGATTGGCTCTCCAGGGACAAGGAGCAAGTTGCTGCCTATATTGCAGACCCCTTGTGCGGTTTTGTATGTACCGCCAAGTTCTTTGAGGACTTGCTTGACGGGGTGCAGATGGCCAACGATCCGGTTTTGGTGAAAAAACTGCCGGTTGACTTGCCGATGTTGCTCATCAGCGGGGCAAAGGACCCGGTGGGTGATTACGGAAAGGGCGTTCGCAAGGTATACGAACTCTATCGTAACCGAGATATCACCGACCTCACCTTGTTTCTCGTCCCGGACGCAAGGCATGAGTTGCTGCAGGAGACGAACCGCCTGACAACCAAGGATTACCTCTACAATTGGATGAGAAGAAGGATATAACAGTGACGCTGTGGAGTGTCGTACAGCAAAACCTCAAACGATTGGGTAAGTTTTTCTCCATCGTCTTCAGACAGGCGATGAAGGATGACATTCTCAATGCGGCCTCGGGTTTGGTGTATTCAACGCTCCTTGCCATTGTTCCCGCCTTGACGTTTATGTTTACATTTTTCAAGGCTTTGGGGGTTCTTGAACCCCTGACCGACTTTCTTTCACAATGGCTTGGGGAACTTGCCGGTTCTCAGGCTGGAGGCGAGTTGATGCTTCTTCTGGACCGATATACCCGCAACGCAACAAGCCTGGGGGTGGTCGGTTTGGTTTCTTTTCTCATCACCATGGTCCTGCTCATCAATAAGGTATGGTCGGCGATCAATCGGATTTATCGTTCATCGCGCAGCCGTAATCCACTCAAGCGCTTTGCCGGGTATGTCACCTTCCTCATTATAGCAAGTCTGCTGTTGGCAGCTTATGTGAGCGTGCAGTCGGTGATGGCATCGTGGTATCTCGATTTGTTGGGAGTATCAATCGGCAGGTGGTCGAGTGTCCTGAGAACACTTGCTCCCTCGCTCATTGTCGCCATCATACTCTTTCTGCTCATCTATTTTGTTCCCAATACGAAAGTAAGGTTCGATGCCGCATTCCTGGGCAGTCTTGCAGGGGTGGTGTTCATCGGTATTTTCAGCAAATTCACCACCATCCTTACCGCGATGGCCACCAACTTTTCGGTCATTTACGGATCGTTTGCTGCAGTTTTCTTATTCCTGTTCTTCTGTTACGTCTTTTGGGCGACGGTATTCTTCAGTGTCGAGCTTGCCTACGTCCACCAGTTCCGTCCCGATGCTGCCAGTTTCATCGGCCTGCCGCAGAGTCCCGCCCTGCAGCTCTCGGAGGGAACCAACATCATGATGCTCATCGGCAGCAATTTCAGGGATGGAAAGGGGGCGACCTCGGTTAGGGAGATGCTCGACCGGCTTGCCATCCCGTTCAATCGTCTCCAGGGTTTCTTGGCACTATTGGCTGAACTGAACTTCATTACCTCCACCAACAACAGCCATACCAGCTTCATTCCCAAACAACCGCTGGAAAGCCTGCGGCTGCAGGATTTGGTAACAGGGCTCTATGGCTTTGAGACGATTGATGAAGTGGAGCACGATACTGCCGGGGAGGCTGTGGCATTGCAGGTTCAGGACCGCGGCATTGCCAGCCTTGGGGCCCTGACCATAGAAAACTTGCTTCAGAGAATCTAGCCTAACGCAACGTCCAGAATCATCATGATAGTGAAACCAAGCATTGTTCCCAAGGTAGCATAGTGGGTTCCCTTGTGGTCGCCTGAAGCAGCTTGGGCTTCAGGAATCAACTCCTCAACCACCACATAGATCATAGCTCCGGCTGCAAAAGCAAGCGCGTAGGGGAGAATGGGGGTCACCCGGGTGACCAGAAGGGCTCCCAGCACGCCTGCGATGGGCTCCACCAAACCTGAAGCCTGTCCGTACATGAAGCTCTTGGTCCGGCTCAATCCCTCTCGACGAAGTGGGATGGAGACTGCCGCTCCCTCTGGAAGGTTTTGCAGTCCGATGCCGATCGCTACAACGAGTGCTGCACTGAGGTCGCCTCCGGTAAGGGCTGCAGAACCGATGGCAACACCGACTGCCAAACCTTCAGGGAAGTTGTGCAACGTGATGGAGAGAACCAGCAGGATGGATCTGCGAAGGTGGGTTGGGATTCCTTCCTCCTGGCCTTCCTTGGAGCCGATGTGGGTATGCGGCAGCAAATGGTCGCTGATGTACAGGAAGAGTCCGCCAAGTAGAAAACCTATCGAAGCAACCGCATAGGAGGGAATGGGACCTCCTTGCGCCAATTCAATTGCCGGTGCCAGCAAGGACCAGAAAGATGCTGCAATCATGATACCGCTGGCGAAGCCCAGCAGGGTGTTCATCACATGCTTTTTGATGGTCTTGAAAAAGAAGACGAACGAAGCGCCCAAGGCAGTCATCGCCCAGGTGCCCATAGTAGCCAGAAATGCCAGGAAAATTGGATTGCTGCTCATGCCACTAGAATACGAAGAGGCCTGCATGCGGTCAAGATGCAATACCTCTTGCCTAGAAGTGTTTGCTCAGGCTAATGTGGGGGTGGAGGCTCTTATGTTGTTAGACCCGAAAACCCAACCTGCAATCGACGCACTCATTTGGCATTCGTTTCCCGATGAGAAGGATGGTATCCTTGCAGATGAGATATGGAAGTGTGGTACGCTTGTCTGTACCATACTCAAGAACCCTGCGAGCAAGAGCGGGGAAGATTTGGTGAATATCCCCTACTCAATGATTGTCAAACGCGGAAAGAAGGTAATTCTTGCCGTATCTCTCGAGCAGGAGGATTTGCGTTCGCTTTCCTACAAGCTGGGGTGTTCGCTGCGTGAACTGCAGGAGGACTACCATACCAAGGGAAATTTTGCAGAACTCCGTGGATATGTCTACACCAATCAGGTGCGTGAGGACCTCGGCCCCTATGAGGGAGGTATGGATCTGCAAAGCATCAGGGTTTTTCTGTTGGAAACTGTTTGCGATACGTTCGATATTCTCTCAGAGCCCGTCCAGCTACAGGCTGAAGACGAAGTTGCCGGAAAAGCTCACTGATGATTGTGCTTTCTCTTCTTGCCGTGCATAGGGGAAGAGAATGCCCGAACTTCCGTTTTCAATTGCGGTGGGTGTGTACAAATACGAGCTTGTTGGGCCTGCTACCAAGGTTGTAGTCTGATGCATGGCACGGTCACTGACCAGTGCCTTGATCAGCATTCCTCCCAGTTCGATGAGCACCCAGTCGCCTTGGCGGTAGCCTGCCTGCAGCAAGTCGTTCTCACTGACAGAGAGTTGAAAGAGCGGTCTATCCGTTGCGTTGACGACCTCTAGGGCAAGGCTCTTGGGTTTGGTACTTGTGCAGGATGTAAACAGCATTACGGCCAAAAGGGCCAAAAACAATATTTTGCGGTTCATTCAAGCCTCCTCGTGCAGGGTAAAGGTACTTTTTTGATACTCCAACAAGCCTTCGGTACGCATTTTTGAGAGCTCGCTGGACATGGCACTGCGTTCAACACAAAGATAATCGGCCAGCTGTTGGCGATCGAAGGGAATGGTGAAAGTCCGATTGTTTCGTTTCTTTGCCTCTTCGGAGAGATAAGAAAGAAGTTTCTCCCGGGTGCTCCGCTTGGTGATGTGGTTCATTTTTTTCATCAGTTCAAGGTTTTTCTGGGATAGCAGCCTGACCATGTTCTCAATGAGCCCCTGATGAAAAACACAGCCTTTCTGGCACGTGGTGATGACTTGGTGGATATTCAGGAAGAGCACCGATGCCGGTTCGCACGTGATGACGGAAACCTCGCTTGGCAGTTGTGTGCAGGCGACGGTCTCGGCAAAGCTGTCCGCAGAGCCAAGATTTGCAACAACCGTTCGGTTTCCCCAGAAATCGTGGCGTACGATGTTCGCCGATCCACAGAGGATGATTCCCATCTCCTCGGTGTGCTCGCCTTCACCGATGATGGTGTAATCCTTGGGGAAATCAGATTTTCTTGCTTTCAGACAGGTGAGCAGGTGCTCAATATTTTCTGCGTTGATTTGCTGAAACAATACTGATTGCAGCAGAACGCGTACTATTTCCATAGGATTTCCTTTTTTGTTGCAAAAACAACATAACAATACCTGTACCCATGCTACCATACCCCTCGATTTGAGACAATGGAGGAAACTATGATCAGACAGATGATTACGATAGAGGAAGAGAAGTGCAACGGCTGCGGCCTGTGTGTCAGCGCTTGTCAGGAAGGTGCCATCGGCCTGGTCAACGGCAAGGCAGTTCTTTTACGCGAAGACTACTGTGATGGATTGGGCAATTGCCTGCCTGTCTGTCCTACCGGTGCCATCAGCTTTGAGGAGCGGGAAGCCCCTGCGTTCAACCATGAGGAGGTTGAGGCTTTCATGCAGAATCAGAAACCCGTGTTCAGTTGCCCCGGCAGCCAAATCAAGGTCATGAAGGAGAGCCAAAGGGAAAGTAGCCCCAGCACCCCCTCAACGCCTGCTGCCAGCCAGTTGCGGCAGTGGCCGGTACAAATCAAGCTTGCCGCCCCCAATGCAGCGTTCTTCAACAACTGTGACCTGCTTATTGCGGCCGACTGTGCGGCGTATGCGCATGGCGACTTTCACAATACCTTCATTCGCAACCGTGTCACACTCATCGGCTGTCCCAAGCTCGATGAAGGAGACTATGCACAGAAGCTTACCCAGATTTTTACCAACCACGATATCAGAAGCATTACCGTGGCACGTATGGAGGTTCCCTGCTGTGGAGGCCTCGACGGGGCGGTCAAGCGCGCCATCGCTGCCAGCGGCAAAATCATCCCCCTGGCGGTGGTGACCATCTCCACCGAAGGGGAGATCCTGCGTTAATAGATCCAGGATACGCCCAAGGTCAGTCCTGCTGCACTTGAACCATTCCAGTTGAATACATCGCCGCTCTCTCCAAACGGGGCGGCGATGTTTGTAATCAGGCTGAAGCCCTCAAACACCGACCAGGAGGCTCCGCCTGTAAGCAGGATACTCAGATCCAGCGGGGAAACAATGGCTCGTACGCTGTAGGAGAGCGAGCTGGTGGGGCTGTACACAACCTCAGGGTAGAAAAGCAGTGCACAGGTGGCATCGCTCTGGCTCTCAAACTTCCAATTGCCGAAAGGCCGTGCGAGCAGTTCCAACCTGAGAGAAAGGTTCTTGTCTTGTGGCAAATACACCACGTGGAACAGCCCTGTGCTTATCAGCCATGAGTCCTGAATATCGGAAGCATTCGGATTGGTCTGGGGAATGGTGACTGAGGATGAGAGGTACCAGTCAGGCCCTATGTTTCCCTGCAGGCTTGCGTAGAGCTTGTGCACCCGGCCGGTTTCTTCCTTAGTCAGGTAACCACCTTCGACTTTAGTCTCGCCTACATTGGTATAGAAACGTGCACCAAGGCCTATATCCTCGGCCTTTCCGGTCTTACTGGGAAGTACGACAGCCTCGGCAAAGCTGAAGAATCCCAATGGATAATTCACGCTTGCCATCCAGTCGGTTTCACTTCTCAATTCCGCCTGTGTAAGGCTTACTGAGACAGAAGAACTGCCATACAGGATATCGCCTGCATTGAACAACATGCCATCCCCCCAGCTGAGCCGGGTCTTTCCGACAGTCAGGCGAAAGGAAGGAAAGCGGGCCCGTAGGTATGCTTTTCGAATGAAATCGTCAACAGAAGGTATAGCGACACTAGGAGTCCCCAAGGAGATCTCTCCGCGTACATTCCCTGAATTTTCCGAACTGATGGTCAGCTTCAAATCAGGAATCATCCTGTTGCCCCATTGTTCGGTTGAGGGAGTGTAGGTGAATGCACTTAAAAGATTCATCTCCACCACAGGACTCTGTGCAGCACTGGTCCCAACAAGGATACCGGTTAGGAGAATGCTGATAAGTAGAAGACGTCTGCCTACCATGTCAAATTCTCCAAGGTAAAGATTTTTCGATCTAAGGGAATATTTACTTCCAAGGTATCCAAGGCCATGATGGTCGCGCTGTCGCGCTTCATCTTGTCCTCAATGCGGCTCTCCTTGGGAAGTGTTCGCCCTTCCACTACGATTGTGGCAAGCACTTGCATCTCTTTGAGCAGTCTGCCTTGGGCTGTTGAGTAGGAAGCTTTCCATACCAGATAGGTTTCCTTATCCACCCAGATTTTCTGAATCGGGTAGGCTACCTGGCGTGTTTTTGCCGTCAAGGTAAGAACATGGCAGTCCCGGCCGTTGACTAACTCACTACCGTCAAGCTTGACCGTATAGTCATCCAGGGTGTTTTTCTCTTCGGTCATGTCTTCGTAGGAGATATCTGAGCCGAGCATCGATTGCCTGAGCGCTGCCCCTTGCAATCTGATCAACTCCTCGGCATCGGGATAGAAGAGATACAAGCTACCCTTGGTCCTAAGAATTTTCTGCCCCCGCTCTGCGGTACTGGTGAATTCGATGAGTGAATCACTGGAGCCCTGCGACCATGCCTTGAAGGTACTCTCCTTCACACCGAAACGGTCGGTGGTCTTGATGGAACCATTTGAATAGGAAGTCTCGAAGGTCTGCATTCCGTCCATGGTACGGATGATATCCTCGGCTGTGATTGCCGCAAGGGAGAACGGTATACAGAGCAGACACACAAGGGTGACTGCAACCAGACGGGTACGATTAGACATAACGGAGTGCCTCCACTATTTGGATTTTTGATGCTCTCCTGGAAGGAATGAGCGTCGAAAGCGTTGCGATGAGAATAGCGTAGAACCAGACAAAGAGAGCTATCCACCAATTGACCTGAGGATAGAGGATGGAAGAAATCTCCATATCCACCCCGCTCATTGCTTCGGTGAAATTCAATCCGACTTTGCCCAGGACGGCTATGATGATCAGACCGATGAGGGTTCCCATTGTTGAACCAGCCATGCTGATGAATGAACCTTCCAGCAAAAAGAGACGGGTCAGTTCCTTGCCTTGCATGCCCAAGGCCCCCAGCGTTCCTATTTCACGCATTCGTTCATAAATGACCATCATGGTGGTATTGATGATGACCGTACTGCCCAGAATGAAGAATACACCAGCCATGACATAGTAGATTAGCTTGGCCATGGAGAGCAGGGAGTACATCATATTCAAATCCTTCCAGGCCTTGGTCTCGGTTTCCAAGCCAAGCGAGGTTGCAAGGAGGCTCTTCACCTCTTGCGCTACCTCCTGTTCCTTGAAGCCCTCGGCAACCTGGAGCAGTATCTCCTGAGTCTGGCCTGGCATACGCAACAGGTACTGTGCCCTGTCCAAGGGGATGTACAGCGTCTTTGAGCTCAAGCCGCCGACCGGAAAACTTGCGATCCCGACGATCTCAAAGGTCATGGCATTCGAGCCCCTCAGGGCGGTGGAGGTAAGGACTGTAACCTTATCATTGATGTTCAGGCGCAGTTCATGTGCCAGGATGGCCCCGATAAGCAGTTCGTTTTTCCCCTCTTGTGGAATTCTTCCCTCAGTGAGCAAGGAAGGAAAGTCAATGAATGCAACTTCAGTTGCAAAATCGACACCAACACCCAGGGCTCCATTGTTTTTGCCGTTGAGGTAGAGATTAGCTGGAAAGTTGATGCGGCTGGTTGCCGCTTCAACACCTTCGACGGAGGATGCAAGCGGAAGCACTGCATCGACTTCAAGGCTGAGATGCAAGGGATTGTACCGTTCATATTTCTCAAATGACTCATGCCGGATCCTTACCTCACCGGTATAGTAGGAGGTCAGGTTGGTCTGCATGTCGGCTTCCATGCATTCAAGCAGGGCCAAGAGTGCCATGATTGCCATGGCCGACACGGCAATGGCAATGGCCGAGAGCGAGGAACGGCGAAGATTGCGAAAAATATTGCGAAATGCCAGAGCAGGTAGTTTTGTCGTCATTGCCCTTTTCTCCTATTGATGGTGCAGGCAGGTGGGAATATCCAACTTCAATGCCCTGCGGATGGGTAGGAATGCAACCAGCATGGACAGTCCGATACCGCTTATAAATGCCTTTATAAAAGTCGGCAGGCTCCATGCACCCCGCATGACATTCTGAATCCTGAAGCCGATGTCCATATCCCTGAACATGAAACCGAAGTCAAAACCTACATTCACCAAGTATAGATTGGCAAGAATTCCCAACAGCAGGCCGACCACTGAACCCAACAATCCAATACCCCCTGCTTCAAAGAGGAAGGCCAAGAGAATGTCACGGTCCTTCATCCCCAACGCACGCATCATGCCAAGTTCACGCATACGCTCATACATGGCCATCAGCATGGTATTGGAAACTCCGACGGCTGCAATGATGAATACAAGAAAGAGAATCAAACCGGTTCCACCCTGCTTGGCTTCCAGAATAGCCAAGTAGTCACGGGCAAGGTCCTGCCATGTGTAGATTACCAGGTCGGATTCGATGGCGTTCAGCTTGGTCTGTAAACGCTGTGCGATTTGCTGAAGGTCGCTTTTTTCCCCAAGCATGATGTCGATGCTGGACACCGACCCCTCCATGCCAAGGTAGAGATCGGCAGCCTCGATGTCCATCATGACCAAGGTTCGGTTCACATTGGGGTTGGGGCAGTTGACGATACCGACAACCTGCATGTCGAAAGCCTCGTAGAAGCCTCCCTTGCCACGGGTGACCAGGGTTACCCAGTAGCCGACCTTTGCTCCGATATCCTCGGCAAACCATCTACCGAGCACGATTCCGTCCATCTCTCCGCTTTTGAGGAATCGACCTTCGACAAGGGTATCCTCAAAACGATATACCTCAAAGTCGGTCTCAGCATTGATGGCCGTAACCTGCACACTCATATTGCCATCCTCACCAAAATCATCCTGGTAGAGGATCATATCGGCGGCAAAGAGCGTGCGTTCGGTTGCAGCAATCCCCTCAGCCTTGAATACATCAAGGATTTCCTTCGATTTCTCGATGGAAGCTTCCAGCGGGAAAAAGTACCGGTCTTCCCAGTAGGCGGAATCGTGGACTCTCAAGGAAGCAGTCTCATACCAGCGAAGGTTGCGCATCGACTCCAGTTCGGCTCCAAGAAGAAGCGAATCGACAAAAACATACATCATCAAACCAAATGCGATGGCTACAGCGGTTATGGCTGTCCTGCGCTTGTAACGCATCAGGTTCTTCGCTGCCAGTTGCAGGATGAATTTCATCACTGTCTCCTTTCATCGCTTACGATGGAACCGTCGTGGAGCTGCACCAACCGAGTGGCGTACTCCATGACCATTTTGTCATGCGTGGAGAAAATGAACGTGGTACCATATTTCTCATTCATCCGTTTCATCAGTTTAAGAATTTCCTCACCGGTTTTGGAGTCGAGATTGGCAGTCGGCTCATCGGCCAAAATAATCTGGGGTCGCTTCACCAAAGCTCTGGCAATGGCAATTCTCTGTTGCTGTCCCCCGCTGAGGCGAGAAGGGCGACGGTTTTCCATACCTTCTAGGCCGACTTCCCTGAGGACCTCGTAGGTTCTCTGCTTGATCTCGGATTCAGCTACATCGAGCAGCGAGAGGACGAAGGAGACATTCTCGTAGGCGGAGAGGACGGGAATGAGGTTGTAGGTCTGGAAGATGAATCCCAGATTTTGCCTTCTGAAGGTAGTCTTCTCTTCCTTGTTCATCGTGCTGACCTTCTGGTCGTTGATGATGATCTCTCCCTCATCGATGGCATCGATGCATCCGATGAGGTTGAGCAGGGTGGTTTTTCCTGAACCCGACGGCCCTGCAATGGAAAGAAATTCTCCCCCTTGGATTTCCAAGGAGACCTGCTTCAAGGCACGAACGATACTCTCACCAGTTTTATAATTGCGACTTACCTTCTCAACCTTGATCATTTCTTTGGTTCTCCCTCTTCAGTCTTGGATTGCTTGTGCTTGAGTTCTTCAATTTTTTGCATGGAGGCAGTGCCCATGACAGCACCGAAATCCATATGGTCGAGAATGGATGCAGGCATAAGCATCATGGAATTATTCTGCCTGATCCCTTCATAAATCATATTCATCGAGCGTAATTGCAGGGCAATGGGGTCATTTGCATAGTGAGCTGAGGCCTCGGTAAACTTTTTGGCAATCTCCACCTCGGCTGCTCCGAGAATGATGCGTGACTCTTTCTCCCGCTCCGCCTGTGCCTGTTTGCTCAGGGCGTCTTCCAGCTCCTTGGGGATGATAATGTCGGTAATTTCAACCGAGAGGATGGTGACCCCCCACGGGTTGGTCTTTGCATCCAGTGCCTGCTGGATCTCCCGGCCCAGTTCTTCTCGTTTGCTGAGCAGGCTGGATAGTGGATGTTTGCCTATGGAGTCGCGCAGTGCCGTCTGGGCGGAGAGAATGACTGCCTCGGTGTAATCCTCGACCTCCAGAATTGCCTTCTTTGCATCCCATATCATCCAAAAGGAGAGAGCGTCGACATGTACCGGCACCGTATCCTTGGTCAAAGTCTTTTCCGCACTGAAATCGGTTGCCCTGATACGCATGTCGATGAACTCAGCAATACGGTCGACCAACGGGATGAGGAAAAAGAGGCCAGGTCCACGTACCGTATGGAATTTGCCCAGTCTCAGGACCAAGACCTTGTCCCAGTGGTAGACCAGCTGGAAGGAGGCGGAGAGCAAAAGACCAAGGGTGGATAGGAGTGCTATGGGGTAGAGGTACAGCGAAAGTCCGCCGACAATGCCGACCCACAACATGAGAATAAGAGCCATCACAATCGCCCAAATGGGGATGAGGGCGACCATCAAGGCGCTCACAAAGGTTGCCGTACTGACCGATACGATGGCTTGCAGGTTTGTGTAGGGGTAGAGCATGAGCTGGAGAACCGCCCCAAGGGCCAAAAAGATGGCCAGACACAGAAACGAGATTGAGCCATAGCTGAAGTCTCGCTTGAGAACAAACCCCTTCATGTTCTTGATTCGTTCAATTTTTCTCTGATACAGGTTCATGATGTTTCCTCGTTTTTTTGGGTTTCCGTGCCTAGGTCCACAATGGATTGTTGAATTTCAGCAAGTGTGAATCCATAGCTTGAAGCCTTGGTAAGAAATTCCTTGGTGATTTGGGAGAGAATACGCTCGCGTTCGATAGCGTCGAGGGTTACCTTCTTGTCACTGATGAAGGTTCCACAGCCTTGCTGGGTTACCACGATGTTACGAATTTCCATCTCAGCATAGGCACGTGCCACGGTATTGGGATTGATGCTCAAATCAACGGCTAGGCTGCGCACGGTAGGCAATTGTGCCCCCTTCTCGAGCCTCCCATCGGAAATGGCCATCTCCACCTGGAAAATGATTTGTTTGTAGAACGGGACTCCGCTCTTTACATCCAGGCTGAACTCCAATTTTGGTTCCTCTTTCAGCTTAGCCAACGTGTAGCTCCTTTCTTGTACTATTGTACTGGTGTATTAGTACAATGTCAACAAAAGCTTCTGGGTGTCTATCCAAAAAAAACAGCTGCCAAAGAGGGCAGCTGGTAGGGACGGAGAAGTATCTCTTATGTGTGCTTGATGAAGGTACCTTCGCGCAGCTCCCGCTGGGCGAGCGTGAGTTCTTCACGGGTGTTCATCACAATAGGGCCTGCCCAGGCGATTGGCTCACCCAGTGGTTTGGCACTATAGAGGAAAATGCGTGCACCTTCTGATCCTGCTTTCAGCGAAAGCGTGTCACCTTCCCCGAAGAGGACCGCCCTGTGAAAGGGAACCTCTTGGTTGTCGGTGTGCACCGAACCGCGCACGATATAGATGAAGAGCGTGTTCGTTGGGTTCACAGAAAGGTCCCACGCTATGTTCGCCTCCAGCTTGATGTCGAGATAGAGCGTCTTTACATAGTCACCTTGCTCCGCTCCTGATTTGCCCTCATAAAAGCCGCTGATGATGCGAACCTCGGATCCCTGTGCCCTGACCACAGGAATCTGGCTCTCACGGATGTCCCGATAGGCAGGGTCGGTCATTTTATCCTTCTTGGGCAGATTGATCCACAGCTGGGTGCCGAGCATCAGGGGGCTTGTTTTAGGCATTTCTTGGTGAATGATGCCGCTGCCACCGGTCATCCATTGGCAGCAACCATTGTTGATCGAGCCGATGTTACCCATGCTATCACCATGCTCGATTTCCCCTTCGATGAGGTAGGTGACTGTTTCGATGCCCCGGTGCGGATGCCAGGGAAAGCCTTTAAGGTAATCCTTCGGGTCTGAAGAATCGAAAGCATCCAACATGAGGAAGGGATCGAACTTCTGGACATCGTTATAGCCGATGATGCGGACCAATTTCACTCCTGCACCGTCATACTGTACGGTTCCCCCGGTGATACGCTTGATGGGTTTTAGTTGCATGGAAACTCCTTTCTCTACTCAAACACCATGCTGCCCGCCTGGTATTGCAGCAGGCGGGCACTGGACAATTTAGCTGGTTACAGAACCAAGGAAGGTGGTGTGAAGACCCTGGCTGAAAGCTCCTGGTTGAGCAGATACAGGCCGCGGGCATCCGACCCGAAGACTTCGAACTTCTGGATGTTCTCCTGTGCGTTCATCTCTTCCTCTCCCTGTTCCTTGATGAACCAGTCGAGGAACTGCTGAGTCCTGAAATCTTTTAGCTTAACGGATTCCTCATAGATGGTATTAATGGATGCAGTCACATACTCTTCGTGTTTCAAAGCTTCTACAAGCGGAGCCTTGAGGTCGGCATAGGTTTTAGATGGGTCAGCGAGGGCTGTGAGTTTGACTGCCTGACCATTGTTCAGCAAGTACTGGCGCATGAGCATGGCATGACTCATTTCCTCCTGGGCCTGGACTTTGAACCAGTTCTCATAGCCTAGAAGGCCTTTTTCGGCATAATAATTGGCTATATCCAGATAAAGATACGCTGAAAAAAACTCTTTATTAATCTGTTCGGTGATCAGTTTGGCAATAGTGGTTGCTAGCATGCTTACATCTCCTTGAATCGTAAGTTTGGATATATTAAGAGTATACTAGTAAGAATGGGTATCGACAATGTAATTCGAAGAGGGGGGTGTTGCACATCAATATTCTGAGGAGTAGACTATGCTTCATCATGAAGAAACCCTTGAGCAAACGCATGCAACCCAATCATTTGTTACTAGTGGGTTTCCTGCTGATTATTCTGTTTGGATCGTTATTACTCAGCTTGCCCATCGCCCATAATCCAGGCATTGATCTTGCCTATATTGACGCACTCTTCATTTCAGCCAGTGCAGTCTGTGTCACTGGTTTGGTCACTGTCGATGTTGCGCTTACGTTCTCACTTTTTGGAAGAACCGTCATCGCGGTTCTCATCCTGTTAGGTGGTTTGGGCTTTGCCGCCATAGTCATCTCCTTCAGCCTGCTGTTGGGCATGAACGTAAACCTGTCCAAGCGCCTGTTCATCAAGGAAGCGTATAATCTCTCCTCAATGAAGGGGACGCTGGGGATTGTCCGAGCAGTGCTTATTTCCTCTTTTCTGATTCAGGGCGTGGGGACGGTGGTGGAGTATTTTGTATTCCGCCAGGCTTATTCGCCATTGGACGCTTTCGGACACGCCTTGTTCAACACCATCAGTGCTTTCAACAATGCAGGATTCGACCTGATGGGAGGCTATCGCAGTCTCACTGTCTATCAGGACAATCTTGTTATGAATCTGACGACTGCTTTGCTCATCATTCTTGGAGGATCTGGCTTCTTTGTTCTTGCCGATTGCGTAAGAAACCGAAAATGGTCTACTTTGAGCATGCACAGCAGAATTGTCATTCTAATGAATGCTTCGCTGATTACCCTCGGCCTGTTGTTTTTCATGGCTGTCGAGCATCTCAGTCCCCTTGCCGCTTTTTTCCAAAGCGTAACAACCCGAACCGCGGGCTTCAACACCGTCGATATTGCAGCCTTTTCCCAAGCCGGGCTGTTCTTTGCAATGATTCTCATGTTCATCGGTGCTTCCCCCGGGTCGACCGGTGGAGGTATAAAAACTACTACAACCTTTGCTTTGTTGCTTAGTCTCGGATCGCTCATGTTCCGCCGCGAACCGGCAGCCTTCAAGCGCAAGGTGAACAGTGATAGCATCCTGAAGGCCTTCCAGGTATTGTTGCTCTCTTTTCTGGTGGTCGTGCTCGGGAGCATGACCCTTGTATTGATCGAAGGTGGAAATTTTGATTTTCTGGCCGTTCTGTTTGAAACGGTCTCCGCCTTTGCCACCGTTGGGCTCTCGTGCGGCATTACCCCGTCACTTTCAACAGTTTCAAAAGTGGTGCTCAGCCTTATTATGTTTGCAGGAAGGGTGGGTCCCATTACCATAGCCACCAGCCTAAAGGCAAAGCCTTCCCACCTTGGGTATATAGAAGAACAAGTGTTTATCGGTTGATATGAGGAGTAGCAGGATATGAAGAAAGAGTTCGACCCGAATGCGTTTGGAATTATTGGACTGGGACGCTTCGGCCTTGCCCTTGCCCTTGAGCTTACCAAGGCGGGAAAGCAGGTAATCGTGTTGGAGATCGAGGCCGAGAAGCTGGATGCGATCAAGGACCAAATCGAGAATATTTATCCGATCAAAACCATTACTGCCGAAGTACTGGAAGAATCGGGCATCTCCCATTGCCATACTGTCATTGTCTGCATCGGCAAGGATATTGAATCCAACATTCTGGTAACCATGAGCCTGGTCGAGCTTGGCATTCCCCGCGTCATCGCCAAGGCGACCAGCACCAATCACGGCAAGGTCCTTGAGAGAATCGGAGCCGAGGCAGTCTTTCCTGAAGTGGAAATGGGGACACGACTTGCACACTCCTTGGTTTCCACAGGTACCTTGGACTTTCTAGAGCTTTGCGAGGACTTTTCCATTGCCAATATTATTCTATCGACTACGTTCGCCAACCAGAACGTGGCACAGGTGAATCTGCGCAAGCGGTTCCACCTGAATATCATCGTGGTGATACGCAACGATAAAGCCATCAGCGAAATCGGTCCTGAGCTTGTTTTGCTGGAAGGAGATGTGTTGGTGGTAGGCGGCTCCAATGAGGCGATTAAAAAGTTTGAGCGGGCGAACGAGCTCTAGTGGATAGTCTGCTTCCCTAGGCATAAATCCTGGGCGAATTGCCAATAGTCTTGGGTATTCTCCCTGATTTGAACAAGCTCTTCCTCGCTGAGTTTACGGATTACCCTGGCAGGGGAGCCGAGAATGAGGCTTCCATCAGGATACTGCTTGTTGGGAGGGACCACCGACCCGGCACCGACTAGACATTGCTTTCCGATATGGCTTCCGTCCAGTACGATTGAGCCCATGCCGATCAGACAGTCATCCTCAATCGTGCAGGCATGCAAAATGGCACCATGGCCGATGGTGCAACGTTTTCCCACAACCAAAGCTCGGGTCTTGGTCACGTGTAGTACGCAATTGTCCTGGATGTTCGTCTGCTCGGCGATGGTGATGCTGTTCACATCGGCTCTGAGGGTGGCATGAAACCATACGCTTGCCCCTTGATCGAGCTGCACCTCTCCGATGACGTCGGCAGATGGGGCTATATAGCATGTCTCTGCGATTAGGGGGAAATGGTCATTGTGTCCGGCTATCATATAATCTCTCCATCTCTCTGAATTGAATCATATTCCGGTACGTATGTATAGAGATGATTTTGCGAATGACTTGCAAAAATTGTAAGACTTCACTATCTTGTACCTACCCTTTGAGGAGGTACCATGCGTACTCGTATTTTTGTCATTTTCCTCCTTCTTTCATCCGCTCTGCTCTTTGGCAGTGGGGCAAAAGAAGCTACAGATACACGTTCAAACCCGATTGTGGTAGTGAGCATCCTGCCGCACGCCTATTTTGTCGACCAACTGGCCAACGATATGGTCGAAGTAGTCACGTTGGTAGGAGAGGGGCAGAATCCCCACTCGTATGAGCCATCCCCTTCGCAGATGGCCCAGTTGGCAAAGGCCAAGCTTTGGGTTCTCAGCGGTACGGATTTTGAGCTTTCATTGCGTGAGAAGGTTGCCAATCTCTATCCCGACCTTCTGGTGGTGGACGGCACCCAGGGCATGACGTTCCGTCTGCTTGAGGAGCATGACCACGAAGAAGAGGGTGAGCATGATGAGGATGAAGGAAATAGCCTGAACATCGACCGCCATACCTGGCTAGGCCACCAGCAGGTAAAAGTGTTGCTTGCAAACACCAAAACAGCGTTGCAGACCGCACTCGATCCTGTCCAAGCAGATAGTGTCGAAAGTAACTACCAGGCGTTGGTAGGTGAAATAGATACTTTGTTCAGCTCACTGCAAACACAGCTCAAGGATTTGTCGGGTTCCACCGTCTTCGTCTATCACAACTCTTTCGGCTATTTCTTCGACTCCTTTTCCATCAAACAAGAGGCCGTAGAGACAGGGGGGAAAGAGCCGACTGCAAAAGCACTTGCTGCCCTGATCGAAAAAGCAAAGGCTGAGCAGCCCAAGGTAATCTTTGTGCAGAAGCAGTTCCCCGTTGCCAGTGCGAAAACCGTCGCCGATACTGTCTCTGCCGTCGTGGTAAGCCTCGATCCTCTTGCCTACAATTGGATGGAGAGTATCCAGACCATGGCCGATGCACTGCTGAAGGTACGGTAACCCAATGGAAAATGCACCTATTGCGCTTCAATTCTCCTCAGTCTCCTTCTCCTATCCCGCCTTGGACGTCCTTGAGGATGTAAGCTTTCATTTTCATACAGGTGAGTTCATCGCCCTTGTCGGGCCCAACGGATCGGGTAAGACAACGCTGCTGAAGTTGATCCTTGGTCTTGAGGAGCCGCAAGCAGGTACGATAAGCTTGCTCGGTCAAACTCCGAAAAAGAACCGAAACCGTATCGGTTATGTGCCTCAGCATGCATCCTACGACCCGACCTTCCCCATTACGGTGGTGGAGGTTGTCAGCATGGGATTGGTGAGCCCGACCAAGCGGGGCAAGCGAGAAGCGATGCAAAAGCAAGCTCTGTGGGCCCTCAAGCAAGTAGAGCTTGAGAGCCTGGCATCCCGTTCATACAGTGAGCTCAGCGGCGGGCAGCGTCGCAGGGTGTTGGTAGCAAGGGCCCTCTGTGCCAAACCGAGCATGCTTATACTGGATGAACCTGCTGCCAATATGGACAAGGAGAGCGAGCGGCGCCTGTATGCCACCTTGGCCCACCTCAAGGGTGAAACTACAATTCTCATCGTCACCCACGATATGCGTCAGGTATCCGACCTCACCGATCGGGTTTTCTGCATCGATGCCCACAAGGAAGGAAAGGTGGGAAGGACCGTCGTGCAGCATGCATTGGAAAACTTCGACGATGGAACCAAGCGCATCCTCCACGATGTTCAGCTTTCAGGCGACCAATGCCAGAAGGAGAGCCTCAATGGATAATTTCTTCAGTTTCTTTACCGCCTTGGTCTCCCCCGATTTTCCCTTTGTCCGAAATGCCTTTCTGGCCGGGCTGCTCTCCTCGGTGCTCTTCGGCGTCCTAGGTTCGGTGGTGACGGTCAAACGCATTGCAGGCCTTGCTGGGGCGATCAGCCATGCAGTCCTCGGGGGTATCGGTATTGCCTTGTACCTCAGTGCAACCGGCAAGGTCCCGAATCTCAGCCCGATGGTGGGGGCGATAGTCTTTGCCTTGCTTTCGGCAGTCATCATCGGAACGGTTTCCTTGAAGTCAAAGCAACGGGAGGATACGGTCATCCAAGCCATTTGGGCCATTGGAATGAGCATCGGGGTGCTTTTCATGGCAAAGACTCCCGGTTACACCGACCCGTCCAGCTACCTCTTCGGCAACATTCTTTTGATATCCAACCAAGACCTCGTGTTGCTCTTCCTGCTCGACTTGGTGGTGGTTTTTCTTGCTTGGCGCTTCTATCCCCAGATCGAGGCATCAGCCTTCGATGAAGAGTTCGCCCAAGTACGGGGCATTCCCACCCGCGCTGTATTTCTGATCATCCTCTCGGTGACCGCAATTGCCGTGGTGCTTTTGCAGACGTTCGTCGGTATTGTCATGGTGATCGCCATGCTCACCCTGCCGGCAGGAACAGCCGGCTATACAGCAAAGAACCTGGCCTCGATGATGGTCGGCTCTACGTTGTACGCCTTCTTCTTCTCCTTTTCCGGATTGGCGGTAGGCTGGATGGCCGACGTCCCGGTTGGAGCCATGGTAGTGGTTGTTGCAGGGGCATTCTTTTTGGGAAGGGCTGGGGGAAATCTCCTGAAGAAACGGAGGAAGAGTCATGACCAAGGCACGAAAAGCCCTGCTTGAGGTGCTGAGGATGAGCAAGGAGCCGGTTTCGGCTTCCTCTCTGGTACAGCATCCTTCTATTCAGTTCGACCAGGCTACTGTGTATCGGAATCTCCACTATCTGGAACAGATGGGGATGGCCGACTCTTTCATTCTTCACTGCACCGAGCATGGTACCGAGCGGTACTATAGTTATCGAAGCAAGGAGAATGGTGTGCATCATCACTGGTTCCACTGCCAAACCTGTCACCGGTTCATCGACTTGGGAGATTGCCAATACGAAGAGCAGCTTAGCCGATGGGAAGAGGCCTATGGCTTTACTGTCTGCGACCACACCTTCTTTTTGACCGGTGTGTGCAAGGTCTGCAAGGATGCTACTGCTTCAGTGAATTGAAGAGCTGCAGGCGGTTGTTCACCTCCAGCTTTGCATAGATGTTCTTGATGTGTGTTTTTACCGTGTTGGGTGAAATGAACAGTTTCTTTGCAATCTCCTGATTGCTCAACCCTTCCACCAATAAGCTGACGATCTCTGCTTCCCGGTCTGAAATTCCCAGCTTCTTCACTTTTGTCTTCGTGACTCTGCCGGCCATCTCATAGGTGAGGAAGTAGCGTCGGCTGATGAAGTAATACAAATAGACCGAAAGTACGGCAAAGCTCAGATACACCAGCTTGAACGCAACCTGCCTGAAGAACAGCAGATCCAAGGGGAATAGTCCGATGAGGGGTAGGAAGGTGTAGCAGATGCCTTTCAGAAGGCGTTCTTCCTCCCAGGTTGTTGCTTTTTT